>NZ_LEKU01000023.1:0-91952 GCF_009932355.1 Riemerella anatipestifer | reverse complement strand
AGTTTGTATATTTAAAAAAAAGAGCCTACATTTGTCCCAGTTTTATGCAACGCAATATCAACAACATACAAAAAAGTAAAAAAAACTTACACAAAAATTTGGTAGTTCCAAATAATTGTGTAAACACACACACACACACACACACACACACACACACACACACACACAAGTAGTTTCGTGGGTATGTGTCAAATTATTTAAACTTTTATCGTTACAACAAAACATCGTTCCGCCAGCTTTCGTTGGTGGCTTTTCATGTTTAGCTCAATCTAAATTTTGTTTTCATCAATATCTATTAAAAGCATCATTATTTTTTCTCATAACATGGTCGTTCTTGTTGGGTGCTTTTAGTGTTCAGAAAGGGAGTTTTTGCTTTCTTTCTGTTTTAGCCTTTCCTCTCGTTTTGTGTGTGTTTAGAGGGGAAAGGCGTTTTTATGGATTGAAAGTAAGAGGTGAAATATTAGAACTTAGTATTATCTCAATTCAATCCTTAAGTCTAACATCTAAACCTTTAAATATTATAGATTATGTCAATTAAGTACAAAACCATTCAGAAAGCCCAACCAGGTGTGGCGGGCGGAGGCGACAAAAAATTCTATGCATCGCCTGTGTATCAAGGAGAGAAAACTCTAGAAGGTCTTACCAAAGACATCGAGAAGATTTCTACCGTAAGTGGAGCAGACATTAGAGCGGTGCTTTATGCACTCGTAGATGTGATGCAAAATTCACTTTCAGAAGGACGAATTGTAAGACTTGGCGAACTCGGTAGTATGAGAGTGAGCCTTAGCAGCGAGGGCAAAGCTAAAGAGGAAGAAGTAACTTCGACAGTGATTAGAAATACAAAAGTTCTGTTTACCCCAGGTTCTGACCTTAAAAAGATGCTACAAACGCTGAAGTTTGAGAAAGCCTAGCCACCCACAAAAAATTTCCTAGCTAGGGAATGGTAATTCTCAAGCTAGGAAATCTTAATTCCCTAGTTAGGAAATTCTAAACGCCACGCTAGGGAATTTTTAACCCAAAGAATAACAAAGAAAAAATTAAACAAGATCTTTAACAATTTTAAAATTAAATTTTATGAAAACAACAACAACCAAATTAAGTGTATTAGCCTTTTTAGGTTTAGGTCTCGTAGCCTACGGACAGTACGATGGTAAAGTGGGTATCAATACAAATACTCCTAATGCCACCTTGGAGATTCAAATATCCGATGCTAATAAAACTGGAACCACCAAAGAAGGGATTTTAATTCCAAATGTTACCACCGAAAGAGCTAAAGCTATGGGGGCAGGTGTAGCAGAATCTACCTTGGTTTATATAGAAAGTGGCACTGCTGAAGCCAGCACTACTATTTCTGAAGTAAATGGCAAAGGCTTTTACTATTTTACCGATGGTAAATGGCAAAAAGTAGGTGGAAACTCTAATGGAGCTACTTTAAATACCATTACTGGGGATCTTAGAATAGTAACTTCTATAAACCCTACTGAATGGGCAAAACCTAATACATTTGCTTTAGTACAAACGGGCGGAACTCAAATAGGATTACCAGATCCTAAAAATTATGTAGGCAAAATCATTTCAGTAAATAACCAGTATAATAATAGTGTAGGGTATTCGGGAACAAATCAACCTAAAAATATTGGAGATTTAGAATCTGGTAAGGGACACATATTAATGTCAGGAATAGATACAACAAATAATAATCAACCCACATGGTTTGTAATTGGAGGAAGTTATTAATCACAAAAAGTAAAGTAAAACTAAAAAAGAATACAAATGAAAAATAAAATAATACTGGCAAGCCTATTAGTAGGTTCTTTAGCTTACGGGCAAATACAGTTACAAAATACACCATCAACTACAATAGGTGATGAGAACCCATTTTTAGATGCATCTAAATTTAACAACTTTGATAATAATGTAGGAAAAGGCTTGTATTTTCCAACAACGGATTTAAAAACATGGGAGTTTAAAACAAATTCTATTAACCCAGGTAAGTTTAAAAACTACTTTGATGGAATGATAGTTTATAATACTGGCGAGGGAACACCTACTACAGAAGCCAGCAAAGGTGGGATTAGAAAGAACTTAACCAGAGGTTTTTACTACTTTAAAAACCCTAACCAAACTTTCCCTACTGGTAGCGTAGCAAATGGAGAGTGGGTAAAGATAGGTGATAGCGTTAGCCAAGACGGGCAAGAGTGGGTATATAACCCTACCAACAAAAGAATAGAATTAAAAAGAAGTGGCACGGCTCCTTTCACCAATAAAGTGTATTATGATGAAAATGGAGGATTGAAAAATTTAGACTTTGATTCTTACGAATCTTATGATACAGAGACTAGTCAATGGGATACTAAATTATCAAATATTAAAGGACGTTCTTATAATTGGAAAAGATCTGATAATATTGATGAATTTATTGATAAATATGGACAGAAACAGAAAACTAGTAGTTCTGAATTGTTTTTAGTAGATGAACAACCTTTTTCGGGTAATATTTTGGTTAACAACAAATCTTTTGGAATACAGACAAAAAAAGAAAATATGGCAAATTATAGGTTTATGACAGGCTTATCTGGTGCGGCTCATCATCAAGGAAATGGAGATGCTACATACCTTATAGGAAATTCTTCATGGGCTTCAATTTCACATGGTACTTCTACGGGATATATAGTAGGGGCTCGAGCTCAAGTTAATAACAATGCTGAAAATGTTAATAGATTAATGGCTTTTAATGGTTATGTAGTAGTTGATCCATCTGCAAAAAGCATATCTAATGTCTCTGGGATTGCGGTTTCAAATTCATACGTTTCAAATTCTCAAGCTAGAGTTAATTCTCAAATAGGTGTATACGCAGGAGCTGCATTAAACACAGGAGCGAACCCAACAATTACAAGTGCATATGGTTTTTATTGTGATGGCTTTAATGGGCAAGGTACGGCTACGATAGGTAAACACTATGGTTTATATGTGAATAATATAAATAGAGCGAGTGAAAACTATGCTATCTACACCAATTTAGGAACTGTTCGTTTTGGGGACAATGTAGGGATAGGTGTAGATGCCCCTACAGAAAAGCTAGAAGTGGCAGGTAGGGTAAAAGCAACCTCTTTTGCAGGAACTAACGGAGCTACGCTCTTCCCAGACTATGTGTTCCAAAAGTATTATACAGGTACTTCTAGACTAAAGGCAGATTATAACTTTAAAACCCTAAGCCAAGTAGAAGATTTTGTAAAGACCAATGGGCATTTGCCAGGGTATAAGTCCGCTGCAGAAATTAAAAAGCAAGGTTATATAGACCTTATGGCTACCCAACTTACCAATGTAGAGAAAATAGAGGAGCTTTACTTACACTTATTAGAAAAAGACAAAGAGGTAAAGGCACTAAAAGCTAAAAATGAGGAGCTAGAAACTCGTTTAGAGCAAATTGAAAAACTATTAAAATAGCCTTTAGCTTTAATTCCAAAAGACCACCTTATTTTTGAGGTGATCTTTGGTTTGGTATAAAAACTAAAAATAGACTGCCTTTTGGGGCAGTCTATTTTCAATAAGGTAAATCTAGTAAAAAAGTGTAGGTTTACTACATTAGCTTTTTCACTGCCTTTTTCACTGCTTCAGCATCTATTCCGTATTTTTTCATTAGTTCGGCTGGTGTAGCAGACTCACCGAAAGTATCGTTTACGGCAACAAATTCTTGTCTTGTAGGGTGCTTTCTTGCAAGTAGTCCTGCTACAGACTCGCCAAGTCCTCCAAGGTAGTTATGTTCTTCTGCCGTTACAATCCTTCCTGTTTTCTTTACAGATTTTAAAATGATTTCTTCGTCCAAAGGTTTAATCGTGTGGATATTGATGACTTCGCAAGAGATACCTTCTTTCTCTAGTTCTTCTGCAGCTACTAGAGACTCCCAAACCAAATGTCCTGTTGCTACAATGGTTACATCTTTACCTTCTTGCAACAAAATCCCTTTACCAATTTCAAAAGGCATATCTTCTGGTATAAATACAGGTACAGCAGGTCTTCCGAATCTTAAATATACAGGACCGTTGTAGTCTGCAATAGCAATGGTAGCCGCTTTAGTTTGGTTATAGTCGCACGGGTTGATAACTACCATACCTGGCAACATTTTCATCATACCAATATCTTCTAGCACTTGGTGAGTTGCACCGTCTTCTCCTAAGGTAAGCCCTGCGTGAGACGCACATATTTTAACATTTTTACCAGAGTAAGCTACAGATTGGCGAATTTGGTCGTAAACTCTAGAAGTAGAAAAGTTAGCAAAAGTACCTGTAAACGGTATTTTACCATTAATACTAAGCCCCGCAGCGATGCCTATCATATTCGCTTCAGCGATGCCTACTTGAAAAAATCTTTCTGGAGCTTTCTCTATAAACTTTTCCATTTTTAGAGAGCCGATAAGGTCGGCACAAAGTGCTACTACATTAGGGTTTTTGTCAGCAAGTTCTGCTAGTCCAGCACCAAAGCCACTTCTTGTATCTTTTTTTTCGGTATAAGTATATTTCATTATTTCTTTTTTTGAGGTTTAATAATCAGCTAAATTATCTGTAGAAAGTTGAGCGAGGGCTTTTTCTAGTTGATCATCGTTAGGAGCCTTACCGTGCCAAGCGTGAGTTCCCATCATGAAATCTACCCCGTTACCCATTTCAGTATGCATAATGATAGCGATAGGTTTCCCTTTTCCTGTTTGTGCTTTAGCTTCTTCTAGTGTTGTAATTACAGCTTCTAGGTTGTTACCTTCTTTAACTTCCAATACTTGCCAATCAAAGGCTTCTAATTTCGCTTTTAAATTTCCTAAAGAAAGTACATCAGATACATCACCGTCTATCTGTCGGTTGTTGTAGTCTATAGTTGCAATTAGGTTATCTACTTTATTATGGCTAGCGTACATAAGAGCTTCCCAAATTTGCCCTTCTTGTAGTTCTCCATCGCCGTGTAGAGAGAATACAATACCTTTATCACCGTCTAGCTTTTTACCTAGAGCTGCACCCACAGCTACAGAAAGCCCTTGTCCTAGAGAACCAGAGGCAATTCTCACTCCAGGTAAACCTTCGTGTGTGGTAGGGTGTCCTTGTAATCTAGTGTCTAGTTTTCTGAAAGTAGCCAATTCTTCTACTGGAAAGAAGTTGAATCTAGCAAGTGTACTGTAATACACAGGAGAAATATGCCCATTAGAAAGGAAGAATAAATCTTCGTTTTTGCCCTCCATTTTAAATGGTAGCGAGTAGTTCATTACCTTTCCGTAAAGAGCTGTAAAGTATTCTACACAACCCAAAGAGCCACCTGGGTGTCCAGAGTTTACTGCGTGTACCATTCTCAAAATATCTCTTCTGATTTGTGTGGTGAGATGTTTTAATTCTTCTACTGATTTTGCCATTATAATATAGGTTTAATTTTATTGAAATGATTGTTTTTTACTACTGATAAACCAAAGTCCTACAAAGGTAAGCAATCCGTTGATGATAAGTAATTCTAACCCGATTTGGAAATCCCCAAAAACAAGACTTTGATATTTATCTATTAAAAATGAGAGGATAGGAGCGGCGATACAGATGTAAGGCACTAGCTTATCTCTAACCGTTCTTTTAGTGAAAATCCCAAAAGCGAAAAGCCCAAGTAGTGGTCCATAGGTAAATCCTGCTAATTTAAGGATAAGCCCTATCATAGAATTATCGTTAATCCATTTAAAAATAAGTACCATTATTAAAAATGATACTGCTACCCAAAGGTGTACTCTCTTTCTGAATTTTTCTTTTTCGGAAACGGAGATATTTTTTTCTTTTAGTCCAAATATATCAATACAAAGAGATGAAGTCAGTGCTGTCATAGCTCCATCAGCACTAGGGAATAGAGCAGAAATAAGAGCAATAATGAAAATAATAGAAATAAATGGTGGCATATGATTAAGAGCCACATCTGGGAATAGTTGGTCTCCTGTGCTAGAAATATTCTCTTGTATGCCATAAAGATGTAATAGCCCACCCATATAAAGGAATAATGAAATAACACCCAGCAATATAAACCCTAGAGTTACCATATTTTTCTGACTGTCTTTTAGGTTGGTTACCGAGATAGATTTTTGCATCATTTCTTGGTCAATCCCAGTCATTGTAATGGTAATGAACGCTCCTGCTAAGATTTGTTTAATAAAGAACCCTTTATCATTAACATTGGTGTCAAATACTTTGGTGTAACCTTGTTCGCTCATTGCAGTAAAACTATCTGCGATATTCAGTCCTAAATGATTAAGCATATAGAAGGTACACACAATAAGTCCTAACAGCATTCCCGTGGTTTGCAGAGTATCCGTCCATACGATGGTTTTTACGCCGCCTTCGTAGGTGTAGAGGATAATCATTACCAAAATAATGAGAGTAGTTACAATAAAAGGAACGCCAAGGCTGTCCAAAATGGTCATTTGTAAAATATTTACCACTAGATAAAGCCTCGCCGTAGCACCTACCAACCTAGATACAATAAAAATAGAAGCTCCCGATTTATAAGATAAAGCTCCCATTCTCTGCTGAAGGTATCCATAAATGGAGGTTAGTTTTAGTCTGTAATAAAGAGGTAATAAGACATACGCAATTACAATGTATCCTATGAGGTATCCTATGGTAACTTGTAGGTAATGGAAGCTGTCTTTTCCCACCTGTCCAGGTACACTTACAAAGGTAACTCCAGAGAGCGAAGTCCCTATCATACCGAATGCTACCAAAACCCAATTACTACTCCTATTGCCTATAAAAAAACTATCATTATTACTTCCTTTACCCGTTCTATAAGCTACCCATAGCAGAATGCCAAAATAGGCAATAATAATTCCTAGTAAGAGAATTGGCGACATACGAAAATCATTTTCTATAAACATCGCAAAGATAACTTTTTCTTGTGGGGTAAAAAAATAGACTTTCTAAAAAATTCTTAAAAATACGACTTTGATTCTCCTATTTGTTAATGGTGAATACTTGTGTTTAGAATTTTATAATGAGTTTAAAAAACACTATTTTTGCAAAATGAATTCACTAATAGATAAATATAATATACCAGGTCCTAGATATACTTCATATCCTACAGTACCTTACTGGGAAGAAGAGTGTTTTTCTCATCAATCTTGGGAACACACGGTAATAAAATCATTTAAGGAGTCTAAAGACGAAGGAATTTCTATCTACATACATTTGCCATTTTGTGAGCAATTATGTACCTTTTGTGCCTGTCATAAAAGGATTACAAAGCAACATTCTGTAGAAACACCTTATTTGCAGTCGGTGATTAAAGAGTGGCAACTGTACTTGGCTCTTTTTGATGAAAAACCTAAAATTAAGGAACTACATTTAGGTGGAGGCACGCCTACTTTTTTCTCGCCTGAAAACTTGAAAATATTGATAGAGGAAATTCTTTCAGGTGGAACAATAGCAGAAAAGCCCGAATTTTCTTTTGAAGGACACCCTAACAATACCACTAGAGAGCATTTGCAAGTGCTTTACGATTTAGGGTTTAGAAGGGTGAGTTTTGGGGTGCAAGATTATGATGAAAAAGTACAAAAAGCCATTAATAGAGTTCAGCCTTTTGAAAATGTAGAAAAAGTAACCCAATGGGCTAGAGAAATAGGCTACGAAAGTGTTTCTCACGATTTGGTTTTTGGGCTTCCGTTCCATACTTGGGAGAAAATGGAATACACCATAAGAAAGACAATGACTTTGAAACCCGATAGGTTAGCGTTTTATTCTTATGCCCATGTGCCTTGGATTAAAGGCGTAGGGCAGAGAGGTTTTGATGAGAATGACCTTCCGTCAGGCGAAGAAAAAAGAAAACTCTACGAGAATGGGAAGCAACTTTTGGAAGAGCTGGGCTACAAAGAGATAGGAATGGACCATTTCTCACTAGAGCACGATGACCTTTACCAATCGATGCTTAACAAGAAAATCCATAGGAATTTTATGGGTTATACTTCGGGGAAAACTCAACTTATGGTAGGATTGGGTATGAGTGCTATTTCTGACTCTTGGTATGCTTTCGCTCAAAACGAAAAAACGGTAGAAGCCTATCAGCAGCGAGTAGAGAAAGGGGAAATCCCTGTGTTTAGAGGGCATATACTAACTGATGAAGATTTGAAAATCCGTCGCCATATACTCAATATTATGTGCCAACTAGAAACTTCTTGGACGGATGCAACGGCTTTTCCAGAGCTGGAAACGACCATAGAGAAACTTAAAGAAATGGAAGCGGACGGTCTTGTGGAAATATCAGAAAATAAAATCAGAATTACAGACGCTGGTAAGGCATTCACACGAAATGTAGCGATGACTTTTGATTTGAGAATGTTAAGAAAAGCTCCAGAAACTAGAATTTTTTCTATGACTGTTTAGAAGAGTGTTGATATTTCTCATTTGTTTAAAATGAAAACAATGGCAAATAAAGTTTATAATTATACTGAAAAACATTATATTTGCCGACTATAATTTTTAATGTTGTAAATTACTGAAAATGCAAGGAAAAGGACTTATTACAGTTGTTGCGATTGTTCTAGGGCTTATTTGTCTTAACGAAATGCTCCCTACTTTTTATGCGAGCAAGGTAGAGAAAGAAGCTAGAGCAATAGCAGGAGACAATCAGGTAAAGTATCAAAAAGAGATAGATCGTCTGTCTAAAGATACGCTTAATTTAGGGTTTACTAAGCTTTACTACACGGCTGCTAAAGAGCGTGAAATGAAGTTAGGTCTAGACTTAAAAGGTGGTATCAATGTGCTTTTAGAGATTAACCAAAGAGATTTGGTGATGGATTTAACTAACTATTCATCTAACCCAATACTTATAGAGGCACTAGATAAAACAGATGTCGCTCAGAGAAATTCTACTAAATCTTATATAGAAGATTTCTTTGTTCAGTTTGATAATGTGAACAAAAGTAAAGGTGCTAACTTAAAGTTGGCGAGTCCAGAAATATTTGGAACTCAAAAATTAAGTAGCGAAATTAAATTTAACACTAATGATGATGAGGTTAAATCTATCATCAGAAAGAAAATAGATGCTGCGGTAGGTTCTGCTTACGAAGTTATTAGAACTCGTATAGACAAAATGGGAGTTACTCAGCCTAATGTTCAGAGAGTACCAGGTACTGGTAGAATATTAGTGGAGATGCCAGGTATTAAGGATATTGATAGAGTAAAGAAAATGCTTCAAACTTCTGCTAAGCTTCAGTTTTGGGAAGTTCAGCAAGTGCCAGAAGTTGCTCCTTATTTTGAACAACTTTCTAAATTAGTATTGGCTAAGGGAGATTCAATGGGCGTTGCTAAAACAACTAATTTCCCAGCATTATTAAATCTAAATACGCTTAGAAGTAATGGCGTTGGTAACATTAAGTTAAGCGACACAGCTACGATTAACAAAATTCTTAATAGCTCAGTAGCTTTAAATGCAAGACCAAGTAATATTAAATATACTAAGTTTTTATGGGCTTATAAGCCAGAATCTACAGACCCAGACCACTTGGTATTATACGCTATCCGTTCTAATATTACAGGTAAAGCTCCAGTAGATGGTGCGGTGGATAAAGCAAATATCAGCTACGACCAAATAGGTAGAGTAGTGGTAGATATGCAAATGGATAACGAAGGGACTAAAGATTGGAAGATTTTAACAGAGAAGAATGTAGGTAAGCCTGTGGCGGTTACTTTAGATGATAGAGTATATACAGCTCCTAATGTTGTAAATGCTATCCCTAATGGGCGTACACAAATTTCGGGTAACTTTACTCAAGATGAAGCTCAAGATTTAGTAAATGTTTTAAATACAGGTAAATTACCAGCAAGTGCTAAAATTGTACAGGCAGATGTTGTAGGTCCATCTTTAGGTCAGGCTTCTATTGATGCTGGTATGTGGTCATTTATTATAGCATTTATCTTTATTGTAGTTTATATTATATTCTACTACGGAGGTGCAGGTGTTTATGCTGTAATTGCCATGATTATCAACTTGTTCTATATCTTTGGTATTATGGACTCTATGGATGCTACGCTTACTTTACCAGGTATTGCAGGTATTGTTCTAACGATGGCGATGGCAGTAGATACCAATGTAATTATCTATGAAAGAACTAAAGAAGAGCTTTTTGCAGGTAAAAATATTAGAGAGGCTTATCATGATGGTTTCAAACATGCACTTTCAGCGATTGTAGACGGACACATTACTACATTGCTTACAGCGGTGGTGCTTTATATATTTGGTACAGGACCTATTCAAGGTTTCGCGGTAACACTTATTATAGGTCTTATTATGACGTTCTTTACTTCGGTGCTACTTTCTAGAGTAATGATATTTAGTAGACTTAATAAAGGTAAAGGTCTTTCTGTATGGACATCAGCTACGAAAAATGTATTTAGAAATGTATGGGTAGCCTTCATAGAGAAGAGAAAGTTTGCTTATACTTTTTCAGGAATTCTTACTGCAATATGTATAGTTTCTATAGCGGTAAACGGCTTTAAACTAGGGGTAGATTTTGAAGGAGGAAGAAACTATGTGGTTAAGTTTGATAAAACTGTAGATGCTGCTCAAGCGGAAGCTAGCTTATCAGAATTGTTCCAAACTAAGGATGGAAAGAATAACTCAGTAGATGTAAAAACATTTGGTACTTCTAATCAGTTAAAAATCACAACTGACTATAAGATTGATGATGAATCATTAGCGGCAGACCAAGAGATCGAAGCTAAATTATTTGAAGGATTGAAGTCTAATTATCCAGCTGGTTATACATTAGATAAATTTAAGAGTGCGGAAGGAGATAATTTAGGTATAGTTTCATCTACTAAAGTAGGACCATCTGTAGCAGATGATATTAAGATAGGTGGTACTTTTGCAGTGCTAGCCTCTTTATTAGGAATATTTATTTATATCTTGTTCCGTTTTAGAAGATGGCAGTTCTCTTTAGGTGCTGTGTTAGCATTATTCCATGACGCTATTATCATTTTAGGAGCTTACTCTTTATTCTATAAAATTTCTCCTTTCAATATGGAGATTAATCAGGACTTTATCGCAGCGATACTTACGGTACTAGGGTACTCTATCAATGATACCGTAATTGTATTTGACCGTATCCGTGAATATCTAAGAGAAAGAAAGTCTACTACTTTGGAAGGGCTATTTAATGATTCTATCAGCAGTACTTTAGGTAGGACTTTTAATACTTCGTTTACAGTATTGATGGTAATTTTAGCGATATTCATATTTGGAGGTGATAGTTTAAGAGGGTTTATGTTTGCCTTATTATTAGGTATTGGTTTTGGTACTTACTCTTCTATCTTTATCGCTTCGGGTATATCGTATGATTTACTAAAAGGTAAAAAACAGGAAGATATCAATGTTTAATTGATATAAATTTGTTTGTAAAAAAAGAAGCTATTTCAATTTGAGATAGCTTCTTTTTTTGTGATGTATTGTTATAACCTTTTGTTTAAGTGTTGATTATTGTAATAGTTGTTTTTTTAGCCGTATTTCTGTATCTTTGCTCAGATAGGTAAATTTTTGCAGTATAAATGGTTTTAGCGACGGAAAATATACTACTTGTAGGTTCTATATTACTTTTCGTAAGTATCGTTGTTGGAAAAACATCATATAGATTTGGAGTGCCCACATTGTTATTATTTTTGACTATTGGAATGTTGGCAGGGTCTGATGGCTTTGGAGGAATCCATTTTGATAATTCTAAAACAGCTCAATTTATAGGAATAGTTTCTCTTAATTTTATACTATTTTCAGGAGGTTTAGATACCAATTGGAAGTCTATAAAACCAGTCATAAAAGAAGGTTTGGTGTTATCTACGGTAGGCGTTTTGCTTACAGCATTATGTTTGGGTCTATTCGTATGGTATGTTACAGATTTTACCATTTATGAAAGTATGCTTTTAGGGTCGATAGTGTCTTCTACAGATGCAGCGGCGGTATTTTCTATTCTTAGATCTAAGAATTTAGCATTAAGAACCAATCTTAGACCAACTCTAGAGCTAGAAAGTGGGAGTAATGACCCAATGGCGTATGTACTCACAATAGCTTTTTTAACTTTGGTTATCAATCAAGACCAAAGTATAACTTCTATTATACCTTTGTTTTTTAGACAAATGATAATAGGTGGTATTGCGGGGATTTTGTTTGGGAAGTTAAGTAAGTTTATTATAAATAATATTAAACTAGGTTTTGAGGGGCTTTATCCAGTTTTAGTGATAGCTATTATGTTTATTGTATTCTCTGCAACAGATGCAATAGATGGTAATGGGTTCTTGGCTATTTATATATGTGCGGTGTACTTAGGTAATCAAGATTTAATTCACAAGAATACTATTCTAGGAATGTACGATGGTTTGGCTTGGCTTATGCAAATTGTTCTGTTCCTTACTTTGGGGCTTTTGGTCTATCCAACTCAAATAGTTCCTTACATAGGTATAGGCTTAGTAATATCGTTGTTTTTAATATTAGTAGCTCGTCCAGCAAGTGTGCTTATAAGTCTTGCCTTTTTCAAAATGAAAATGAGAAGAAGGCTTTATATATCATGGGTAGGGCTTAGGGGAGCAGTACCTATCGTATTTGCAACTTACCCTTTATTAGCAGGGATAGATAAAGCTCATATTATCTTTAATATTGTATTCTTTATATCGGTTACCTCTGTTCTTATTCAGGGAACTACGCTTTCCATTTTTGCTAAATGGCTTAATGTTGCACTACCAGAGGAAGAAAAGAAAAATATAGTGGAAGAAGACGAAAGCGAGATGGCAAACATCCCTAAATCTCTTTTGCAAGAATATAATATAGAGGCAGATTATTATGCTAAAGAAAAACGAATAGTAGATTTACATTTTCCTAAGCCAGCGTTTATAGTGATGATAAAGAGGGAAGGGAAGTATCTTCGCCCAGGAGGTTCTACCGCTATAAAAGAAAACGATACTCTTATTGTTTTAGCAAATAAGAATAGTGATTTGGAAGAAGTAAAACAATGTTTGCGTAACCCAATAAATACAGGATAGAATATGAAAAAACGAATTATTGTATTAGTAGATTTTTCCGAGTATTCTGAAAACTTACTGAAATATGCTAGTGATTGGGGGAGCAAGGTTGATGCAAAACTGGTGTTAGTTCATCAGAACAGTGTGTTAGTACCAGCATTGGCAGATATACAGGATAGAAACAAAATTATTAGAAATTCTAATACGGAAGTCTTTGATAAACTTAGAGATTTTGCTAAACCTATTATATCGTCTTCTTTAGAGGTTTCTTATTTCGCTTCGGAGTTAGATTTGCAAGAAATATTAGAAAAGTTACTTACTGAGCCATATCATAATATGATTCTTTTAGGGACAAAAAATGCAGGTATTTTAAAGAAAATATTTTTGGGAAGTAAAGCAGTACATATAATTGATAAAATTAAAAATAGTGTTGTTGTGCTTCCAAGGGAAATTGATTCTTTCTCCGTAAATAAAATATTTGTAGCAGTAAAGCAGAAGTATCCGCTGAATATTCTAGAATTGAACCATTTTTTGAAGTTTGTAAATGAAAAAGAAACAGAAATTGTTTTTTTCTATATAGCGAAGCCAGAAGAAAATGTGGAAGAACACAAAAGGAATTTGGAGAAATTAGTAGAACTTTACGCTGACAATTATCAAGCAGACTATGCTATATATGAGTCTAATGTTCCCTCTGAAGGAATAAAAAAAGTCATCAATAATAACGAAACTGAAATTCTTGTATTACAGAAAGGGAATAGATTTGTGACAGACCATATATTTAGAAAGTTTTTAGTTAATGAGTTGGTATATGTAGGTGATATTCCATTGGTAGTATTACCTTAGAATAGAGTAATCATAGTATGAAAATAGCATTTCTAGGACCACAGGCTTCTTTTACCCAGTTGGCTGCCTCTCAGGTTTTTTTGAATGAGGAGTTATTACCTCAAACCAGTATATTAGACTGTTTTATAGCCTTAGACGAGGGTAAAGTAGATAAAATTGTAGTTCCTTTAGAAAACTCCATAGAGGGTACCGTTTCAGTAACTCTGGATTATTTATACGATTTTAAAGATATTACTATCAATACAGAGGTAGTGATGCCTATTTCTCATCATTTAATGGTACACCCTAATAATACTTCGGTAGAGAATATTATTTCTCACCCACAGGCATTAGCCCAAACTTTTCATTTTAGAAGAAAGCAATTCAAAGAAGTTTTGACTACAGATTATACTTCTACAGCAGCGGCGGCAAAACTAGTTTCGGAAAATCCAGATAAACCTTGGGCGGCGGTTGCGAATACTTATGCAGCAAAACTTTATAACCTCAAAATATTACATTCTAACATACAAGATTTTGAGCAAAACCACACTCGTTTTGTGGTGGTTTCAAAGAAAGGAGGAAGTAAGTTGGAGCTACCTTACCAATCTTTAGCTCAAAAATCCAGTTTATTGGTTACTTTACCAACGGACTATGCTGGAGGGTTACATCAGATTTTATCGGTATTTGCGTGGCGTAAGATGAATTTATCTAAAATAGAAAGCCGCACTCTAAAAACAGGACTTGGTAATTATTTCTTCTTTATCAATGTTGTAGGAGATTGGGGAAATATCCTTTATCAAAATGCATTGGAAGAACTAGAGTCTATAGGAGTTAAAGTTAAATTTCTAGGCGATTATAACGAGTATCTTCTAGAAGGCTAGGAAAAATTGATGACAAAAACAAAAAGCGGTTTGACAATAAAATCAAGCCGCTTTTTGTTTTTTATTTAAAAATCTATATTAAAAGGTTCTTCTTCTAAACTATTGATACCGAGAGCTTCATAAATATATTTAAAGGTAGAGAGTAAAACAGGTTTCCCTCCAATGATACATACATTATGTTCAAAGTGTGCTGAAGGAAGGTTATCTTTAGTAGTTACCGTCCAGCCATCACTATGGAAAACAACTTCGTGGGTTCCCATGTTAATCATAGGTTCTATAGCTAGAGCAATGCCGTCTTTTAATACCTTTCCACTTCCTTTTCTGCCGTAGTTAGGTACTTGTGGGTCTTCGTGCATTTTTCTGCCTAAGCCATGCCCTACAAGTTCTCTCACCACACCATAACCATGAGCCTCGCAATGGCTTTGTATAGCGTGAGATATATCACCAACGCGTTTTCCTCTTACGCATTGTTCTATCCCTTTGTATAAAGATTCTTTGGTTACTTTTAATAATTTTTTTGTTTCTGGAGCTACTTCTCCTACTTCAAAAGAGTAAGCGTGGTCGCCGTAAAATCCATTCATATAGACTCCACAATCTACAGAAAGTATATCGCCCTCTTTAAGAGGAGTATCATTAGGAATACCGTGTACCACCTCTGAATTTGGCGAAATACAAAGATTTTTAGGGAAGCCATACATTCCTAGGAAAGCAGGTTCGCCGCCGTGGTCTTTGATGTATTCCGCTGCTAGAGTATCTAAATGATTGGTGGTAACGCCTGGTTTTATTTCCTTTGCCAACATACCCAAAGTTTTAGAAACCAATTGGGCACTCTCCTTCATCAATCTTAGCTCCTCAATCGTCTTAAGCTGTATCATAAATGATTATTTTTACGAACTTTTTACCAAAAAAGCCCTTTTTTCTTTTCTTTTTTTAGTTTAGAATAGGCTAAAACTTCTTTCCCTTCTACTCTGAATTCTATTTTATCTTTAATAATATTATAAACTTCGCCCCAACCAGGGAAACCACCAAGGTTTCTATCATCAATAAATAAATCTGCATCAAGCTTTCTACTTTGTGTCGCACTATCAAAAACTTCTCCTTCAAAACTTGAGTTGATAGCATAAAATTCTAGTCCATGTTTTCTGCAGAATTCTACGGCTTCGTCTAGAGCTTTTCCACTACGGTAAGTCCATAGTATTAGTCTATAGCCTTCCATTTGGAGTTTTTTTAAGGTTTCAAATGCAAAAACTTTAGGCTTTCCTATTCCTGGGTAAGCGTCTTCTACGATAGTGCCATCAAAATCTATGGCTAATTTTTTATTGTTAAGCATAACTTAGGTATTAAAATCTTAATGAGCTACAAATATAGTTATAAATGTAGATTTTTTGAATATTTTAGTCTATTTTTGGACGTAAATAAAATTAGAAGTAAAATGAAAAATTTTGGTATTGCTATTTTGGTTTTAGGAGCATTGGTATCTTGTAATAAAAAAGAAAATGAAAAAAACTCTGTAAATCATACTTCATCAGAGGTAGTTCAAGAAAGCGTTACTGATAAAAATGAAGCTCCTGAAACTTATGAAGGAGTATTTCCTTGTGCTGATTGTGATGGGATTAAGGTTACTTTGACTTTAAACCAAAAAGACTGGTCTTACCACATGACTTCAGATTATATGGGTAAGGAAAAGTTAGAAAACAACGGAACTTTTACATGGGATGTTACCAAAAAATTTATTACACTTACCGACGGAGAAGATGCTGAGGAACAACAAGTATTCTATGTTTCTGATAAAGGTCTTTTCTTAGTTCCAGAGGTTGGTTCTAAGGATATTAAAGAAGATTATCATCTTATAAAAAAGTAAATTTAATACAGTTTCATTTAAAACCAACCTCTCCTAAGTTGGTTTACTACTGCATTTAGGTTGAAATTAAACATAAATCTAATCCTTTTAGAGTAGTCTTTAAAAGAAGGCTCAAACCCTAAAGATGATTGGATAGGGAAGTAGATTTCAAATAAATCAGGAATAACTTTTAGACTTGCACCTGTGTCCCATATAAAGCGTGGAGATTGGTTTTTGTTTTTATACAATCCTACATCTGCGTATACGCTAAAGAAACGGAACGAATGTAAATCTATATTAACACTGTTTATCCATTGGTTTGCGGTATCATTTATGGCAGATTTAAATGCTCCCTCTGCCATTATAAATTGTCTAGGTGCAAGGTAGTTGCTGTTAGTTTGTCTAATGATACTATAGGTAAAGGCATAGTTAGATAAGTAAGAAATTCCAAAATCAAAGTAAGAGTTTCTTGTTTGATTCTGTAAAAAATAGCCTCCAAAAAATCTTAAACTAAGTTTTTTATTTTGTTGATATTCCCATCTGTAAAAAGCTTCTGCTGAAATTTTGCTAAAATCTCCACCTGCTTGGAAATTGATTGAAAATAGTTTTTCATGTATAGCTTTTCTATCAGAATAGGTATAATTTATATTGAATAGGCTATACTTATCATAATCGTTCATTTCTTGCATCAATGGGCTTAAATCTCTTGTAAGATGCTGAAATGAAGCCCCAAATCTTTGCTCTATTTGGCTTCTAGCATCTTTAGGCAAAGTGATATTAGAAAAAATTGTTAGCCTTCTAAAAGCCAAGTCTTTATTATAGTGAAAATAGGTGGCATTTGCTCCTATTCTCCAATTTTGAAAAAAGCTGTTAGGAGGTAAAATATTATAGGATACTCCTGCTGAGCCAGTAAGCTTATTAGTTCCTGTACTATAGTAAGGCATTACAGAATAAAGGAAAGGTTTGTCTAAAAGATTACTGTTACTTATACGAGCTCCTATAAGTACTTTATCATAAAAATTATAATTTAACCAAGGTGAAATATAAATTTCCTCATATTCTGGGTCTGGAATATCGGTATAAAATTTTAGCCTTGGTTTCTTCATGTTATAGAATATTCCTTTGGTATAGAGGTAGTTATTCCTAACATTATATTCGGGGAGAAGATAGTCATCGTTTATTACGATTTTTTCTACATCGGTTTGTGGAATGTGGTAAATTTCTTTCTTTTTGTTTGAAGAATCATACCAATATAGACTATCTTGGTTATCAGAGTTTGTAACCTTTAACTGGAACGGCACTTTTTCCTCAGTGTTTTTGTGAATATGAACGAGTAGTCCATTTTCCTGTTTTTCAACCTTTTTAATTTTGAAATCTAACCTATTTTTTTTCCTGATGAAATCAGCTGCAAAATTTGCAGAATATTTGGATTCAATAATGAGTTGATTTAAGAAATCTTCTTTATTGATAACCGTTCCGTTATGTTCAGATAAATATCTTTTTAGAAAGTTATTAAACTGATTTACACCCATTTTTTCAGCAATAAAGTTGAACAAACTTCCTACTTCCATTTGGCTTACTGCCGTGGTATTAAAGTTACTCATCAGTTGGAGTGGTGTGTCTATAGGTTGGTCAATATTTTGGCTGGTAATGTATTGATAAGTTATCCCATACCGCTCTGTAAGCTTAAGTTTGGAAGCATTACTCCATTTTAGAGGGCTTATTTTAAAAAGAGTGAGTTTATCAGGTAATTGTCCTAAGAGTTTTTCATCATTATAAACAGTCTTTAAATACCTTATTTCTAAATAAGTTTTTAGTCCGTTTTCAACCCAATGGGCATTGAGATTATCTGTTTGTAAAAGGTGTTCTACACACTTTTTTGAAATAATAGAGAAATAATTAAGATCAGTTTTTTGAGCATCACTGAACATTTTAAGCTTAAACTTCCCGAGCTTAAAATCATCAATTCCTGTAAAGTTATTTTCGTTTTTAGTTCTTTCACTTATGAGTATTTTTTTAGGCAATTTACCTAGACTTTCTTCTATGAAATTGAGTTGGAGCGGCACATAAAAATAGAGCGACTGCTTTTCTTCTTGACTTATAGGATAGGTAAACTCTACCAAAGTATTTTTGTGGACTATTGTGAATTTTTCCTCATTATTTTTTAATGAAACTACAAATTCAGGGTCTGTATTTAGAGTTCCTGTAAAGTGGTTTGGCTGAACTTCTTGCAGATTGCTACTTACTTTAAGTAGAGGGTTATCTAATTGTACGTCCCAAAAAACACCTATATATTGTTTTTCGTCTAAATTTTGGAAATATCTTGGCTCATTGCTGGTATTAGGAACTAGAAAGAAATACTTTAGTAAGGCTTTTTCTTTTTCTGAATTCCAGCCTATACCTGTGTATTTGGAGTGGGGAAGTTGTAGTTCGTAGGTTAGATTCAGTTCTATTTTATTATCTTTACTTTTAGCATGTTCTAATGGTACAGAAATAATTTCTTGGTCAAGATTGGTGTATTTTTCACCGTTGATCCTTAAACTTTTTAGATAGCCTCTGTCTTTTGGTTTGGAGAAATAGAGGTCAGTTTTTCGAGCCTCTAGCATTCTTTTAGCAAGGGTGGTGTTTTTGGGTTGATAAGCTGCTATCCAGTTTAGAAGCTGAAGGAGGTTATCCGATTTTCCGTTTTGATAATGAACGATTTTTTGATTGATAATAACTCTATTTTCTTTCTTTTCGGTAAATGAAACTTTAACCCAAACACTATCTTGTTGAGCTTTTATAGCACAACTTAAAACAAAAAATAAAAATATTAGAGTAGATGGTAACGCTTTTCTCACAACTTAAAAATGTTGCCAAAGATACATTTTTAGATGATATAAAAAGAAAAAAAGAGCTATCATAGATATTTCTATAAATAGCTCTTTGCGATTATTATAACGATTCTTGATAAGCCTTCCAACCCTCTATTTTATACTTTAGAGAGGCTTGTTCTGCATCATCAGATTTGTAAATACCTCTTCCTACGATTATAAAATCGGTATGGAGTTTTTTAAAGGCGTGTTCAGGAGTGTTGTATTGTTGTCCTTTAGAATCACCTTTGTCTTCAAGATTGATACCCGGCGTGAAAAGAAGCATCTCTTCAGGTAAAGCATCTTGAGAAACCCCACCTATAACATTAGGGTGTGTTTGTGCAATTTTAATAGCTTTCTCACGGTAATTAGCATCTGTAAGTGTACCTTCGGAGGACATTCCTAAAATGGCAATCACACCTGAATTTAAGAAATAATCTAACGAAGAAGCGCCGCCAATCACTTGTGAAGTAATTAAATCCGCCCAAGACGAAATGCGATACACTCCATAAGAATACTGTAATTCTTGAGTATTTCCAATATCCGCAAATTTTCGGTCTTCCATCAATAAGAAATTATGCTTTTGTGCTAAATCTTTGAGCGGAAGTATGGTATTGTCAAAATCAAAATCGGTGATGATGTCAATGTGCGTTTTTAAAGCTACGATATTAGGTCCTACCTTGTCGGCAAAGTCTAGTAATTCCTTAGTGGTAATAACATCGGCAGAAGCTATAAGGTTAGATTGTTTTTCTAAGGCTATTTCTAATAATTTTTTGGCAACAGGCTGTTTAGCGTGAGCTATTTTAGACTCATAAGAAAGTCTCTTTTTCTCCTGAAACTGAATAGGATTTCCGTCTAAAAACTGATTTATTTGCGTTATTTCCTCTGCCGACAATAAATTTTCTTGGTAAAGCATTTCGCACACTTCTCTTATTCCGAACAGTGTATGCACACGGTAGCCTTGCTTTTCTAACAGTTCTTTTCCGCCTTGCTCTCTGTCTAGCACTACTACAATATCGGTTACTTTAATCCCTTCTTTTTCAACTTCAGGGATAGTTTCAAGTAAAGATTTGCCACTAGTAATCACATCTTCTACTAAAAGGCACTTTTGACCTTCTTTATAGATTCCTTCTATCAGCTTTTTAGTACCATAGGCTTTAGCTTCTTTCCTTTTAATGATAAGCGGTATTTCACTCTCTAAAGACATTGCCGTTGCCATAGGTAGAGCAGCATAAGGTACGCCACATATCAACTCTGTATCTTTAGTATCTGTAAGACTTAGAAGGTAAGAAGCTAGTTTTTTAAGAATTTTAGGGTCGGAAGTTAATGGTCTCAAATCCACATAAAACGGACTTTCTATACCACTTTTTAGTGTAAACTTTCCAAATTTAATAATTCCTAGTTGGTAACACTCTAGGAAAAAGTCTTTTTTTAGATTCATTAGATTAGGTTTTTGCAAATTTAGTATTTTAGACCTAAACCTAAAAATTTTCAATAAACGCCTTATTATAATCTATTTTAGTATTTAGACTAAATAATTAAACATTTTGAGAGTTACTTTCAAAAGTATTATTTTTGTCGCTTTAAATTGAACTATGCAAAGAAGTGTTATAAGAGGATTGGGTTATTATGTTCCTGATAATGTAGTAACTAATGATGATTTGTCAAAACTAATGACCACTAGTGATGAGTGGATAACGGAGAGAACGGGGATTAAAGAAAGAAGATATCGTAAAAATAGATGTGACGCGGAAGAAACCACGGCTTATCTAGGTTTTAAGGCTGCGGAAAAAGCCATTAAAAATGCAGGGCTGGAGGCTAAAGATATAGACTATATCATTTTTGCTACATTATCGCCTGATTATTATTTCCCTGGTTGTGGAGTGCTTTTGCAAGAAATGTTAGGTTGTAATACAATAGGAGCATTAGATGTTAGAAACCAATGTTCTGGTTTTGTTTATGCTATGAGTGTGGCTGATGCTTTTATAAAAGCGAATGTTTACAAAAATATATTAGTAGTAGGTGCAGAAATACACTCTTTTGGATTAGATTTTTCTGATGAAGGTAGAGGCGTTTCAGTTATTTTTGGAGATGGGGCAGGAGCAATGGTGTTATCAGCTGCCAACTCTGAAGAATCAGGGAATGTTTTGGCGGTTAATATGCATTCCGAAGGAAAATATGCAGAGGAATTAGCAGTGAAATTCCCAGGTACTAAATATGGTTGGAGCGACCGCTTACTAAACGATGCAGAGGCAATCACTAAGCAAGAGCTATATCCTTATATGAATGGTAACTTTGTGTTTAAACATGCCGTTACTCGTTTCCCAGAAAGTATTTTGGAGGCATTGGATAAAGCAGGGAAAAAAGTAGAGGATTTAGATATGTTGATACCTCACCAAGCTAATATTAGAATTGCACAGTATGTTCAGCAATTACTTAAATTGCCTGAAGATAAGGTATTTATCAATATACAGAAATACGGTAATACAACGGCGGCTTCTATTCCGATTGCTCTTTGCGAAGCTGTAGAAGAAGGAAGAATAAAAAGAGGCGATTTGGTTTGCCTTGCAGCTTTTGGTAGTGGATTCACTTGGGGAAGTGTCTTATTTGAATATTAATCAGATACTTTTTAATACATTGAAATTAAGGCTTGAAATAGATATACATTTCAAGCCTTTTTTATTTGGTGCATTACTAAATAATTTCTCGGTTTTCATTATATTTGTGGACTAATAAAAATAAAAAGTAAAAAATGAGCAATACTTACAAATCTGCTGGTGTAGATAAGGAAGAAGGGTACAAAACCGTAGATAAAATAAAATCTGCCGTAGCTGAAACTCACAATAAAAATGTACTTAATAATTTAGGGAGTTTTGGTGCATTTTATGAAATTTCTAATTATAAAAACCCTGTTTTAGTAAGTGGTACAGATGGAGTAGGGACGAAGCTAAAAATCGCTTTAGATACTAAACAGTATTCATCTATAGGGATAGATTGTTTTGCGATGTGTGCCAATGATATTTTGTGTCATGGTGCTCAGCCTTTGTTCTTTTTAGACTATTTGGCTTGCGGAAAGTTAGATGCAGATGTAGCCGCAGAAATAGTTTTAGGAATGGTAAAGGCTTGTAAGGATAACAACTGTGCGTTAATTGGTGGTGAAACTGCCGAAATGCCAGGTATGTACCAAGTAGGCGATTACGATGTGGCAGGTTTTTGTGTGGGGATTGTAGAGAAAAACCAAATTATAGATGGTTCTAAAATTGAAAAAGGTCAGACCATTATTGCTTTGCCAAGTTCTGGTTTCCATTCTAATGGTTTTTCTTTAGTAAGAAAAGTCTTCCCTGATTTTTATGAAGAATTTAATGGAGAGCCTATTTATAAAACTCTTTTAGAGCCTACAAGGTTATACTATCAGCCTATTCATAAACTAATGAAAGAGGTAGATTTAAAAGGAATTGCACACATTACAGGCGGAGGACTTATCGAGAATGTTCCTAGAATTATCCCTGATGGATTATGTGCTAAAATAGATACCTCAAGAATAAAAATCCCTGAAATTATGCTAGAATTAGAAAAAAGAGGCGGTGTGGAAAGAATGGAGATGTTCGGCACATTCAATATGGGTGTAGGTATGGTAGTTGTGGTAGATTCAGCGGATAAAGATAAGGTATTATCTCTTGTTGAAGATGCTTATGAGATAGGAGTTATAGAAGAACACTCAGAAAAAATTGTACTATACTAGACCTATTATTCTTTTATATGAAAAATATTGTAGTTCTAGTTTCTGGTTCGGGGAGTAACCTCCAAAGACTGATAGAAGCAATAGAAAACAAAGAGATTAGCAACGCCCAAATAAGTATGGTAGTTGCGGATAGAGATTGCTATGGTTTAGAACGAGCTCGTAACCACGGAATAGAAACTTTACTGATTAAAAGAGGGCAAAACTTTTCTTCTGAATTAAAAGAGCAACTTCCTGATGATGTTGATTTAGTTGTTCTAGCAGGTTTTCTGTCTATCATAAAATCGCCATTAACTGAAGAATACCAAGGCAGAATGATTAATTTACATCCTTCATTATTACCAAAATTCGGAGGTAAAGGTATGTGGGGAATGAATGTTCATGAAGCTGTGTTAGAAGCAGGAGAAAAAGAAACGGGGGCTACGGTACATTTTGTAACCTCTGGAATAGACGAAGGAGATATTATCTTACAAGACAAAGTTGAAATAGCTCCTAATGATACCGCTGAAAGTATAGCAGCAAAAGTACACGAGATAGAATATAAAATCCTACCA
Organism: Riemerella anatipestifer; assembly: GCF_009932355.1. Classification (GTDB taxonomy): domain Bacteria; phylum Bacteroidota; class Bacteroidia; order Flavobacteriales; family Weeksellaceae; genus Riemerella; species Riemerella anatipestifer_E. The sequence goes on along the minus strand of NZ_LEKU01000023.1, from coordinate 68,254 downwards.
AAAGCAGTAGAGATGTTATTGAAATAATGAAAAAGGCGTTACAAAACGCCTTTTTTAGTTTTTAAGAACTACTTTTATGAATGTACCTTGTTAGTTTAATTCCCATATCCGTCCATAGAATTTTGGCGTTGGCATTCCTGCTAAGATGATAATCTGCATCAGAAATCTCAGAAAGGATATCTTCTATATTTGCACCGTGGATAAAGTTAGAAAAAGCCTCCCAATTAAAATTGTTTTTCATTAGTCTTTTATAAACTAAATTTTGGACACCATAATTCTGTAACATTGCCAAGCGAAACATTTCGGTACAATATTCCAAGAAGTTTTTTTGTTTCTCTCTATTCCACTCGGAAATGTTTTTAGCCCAAATAATGAGGTCCTTTAATACTTTAGGATTTTTCTTCGCTTGGAAGGCTAATCTTACCCATTGTATAAAACAATCCTCATACTCCTCGTCAGAATTTTCTGCGGTAATGAGTTTTAAGGCGGTGTTATAGTTGCCTTGAGCTTGGTGTAGAACCTCTTTAATTTTATCTTCGTCAGAGGTAAGGTGTCTAATGCCTTCTTCTAAATCTTTCTCTTCAATCCTAGGAACCTGAATGATTTGGCAACGAGAAAGTATCGTCTGGAGCATTACCTCCGAAGAGTTGGCTGTAAGAATAATAATAGTTTTTTCAGGCGGTTCTTCTAGGAATTTAAGGAATTTATTTGCTGCGTCTTCACGCATTTTATCGGCATTCCAAATGATGAGTATTTTGGTGCCACCTTCAAAACTTTTAAGGCTAAACTTTTCGCTTTTATCTAGAATTTCATCTACAGAAATATAGAGTTGTTTGTTTTCAGCATTTAGTTGGTTTATCCAGTCGTGATGCTCGGAGTAAGGGTTTTTAAGCATCATCTCTCGCCAAGTATCAAAGAAGAAACTACTTACAGATTTCCCCTTATCATCTCTAAACACAGGAAAACTAAAATGAACATCTAAATGATTAAGATGCTCCACTTTGGTAGCAGCTTTTTCGTTTTCTCGTTTTAAGATTTCTTGGGCATAAGCTAGAGCTAGAGCTAAAGTTCCGTAGCCACTTCCTCCTAAAAATAATTGAGCATGGCTTACTCTATTATTATCAATGCTTTCTAGTAGAGTTTGCTTAATTTTATTTTGACCAATAACCGCTTCCCAATTCATGTTCCAAAGATACTAAAATCTCTCTATTTTCCAATTTTTTTAGGTTCTGTAACGCCTTAACAAACTTTAACGCCTTTTAAATTTTCTCATTTCATTTATAATTAGGATATTTGCGTTCTGATTAAGATATTTATATAGATAATGAAGAAAATCATTAACGCATCGTTCATCATTTTTGCAGGATTATTGTCTGCACAGAATATAGGTAATTCGCCCTATGCTGCCTTTGGGATAGGAGATACTAAATATGATAATACTGCGGAAATAAGTGCTATGGCAGGGATTTCTACGGCCTATGTTTGGGACTTTAATAATAGTTTTAACTTTAGCAACCCAGCCACGAATACTAACTTTGGTTTAACGGCTTTTAAAATACAGGTGAATAATGATAACCAGTACCTTAAGTCTAACTATAACAATCTAGATGTTACTAAGCATTCTTCTTATTTATCTAACATCTCTATAGCATTTCCAATTTCGGAGAAGGTTAAGTTTGGTTTAGGTTATCAGCCTTATAGTTCTAAGCGTTATGATATTCTTTCTCAAACCACAGTGGACGGAAGCGTAACACAGGCTAATTCTTTTGTAGGAGAAGGTACACTCAATACCATTCAATCAGCTATAGGTTATCAGATTACGTCGTCTTTCTCTTTAGGTTTAAGAAGTAATTTCTACTTTGGGAAGATTACAGATAGAGAAGAAGTGGCTATCTCTGGAGCAGAACTCATCAACGGTTTTGAGACTTCTAGGAAGATAAAAAGCTGGAACTTTACCTTAGGCTCTGTATATCAAAAGAAATTGCCTAAGGATAAAAAAATGACGATAGGGGCTACCTACACTTTTGGTAATATAGGGACTATAGATGCTTCTTACCTTAACAGTACCTATTACTACTATGGTAAGGAAAAGGTAGACGAAACGGTGATTTCTAAGGAAAGCTATAAGGAGAACGATATTATCCCACAAAGAGCCTCATTAGGGCTTGGTCTAGGGCATGATGCTAAGTGGTTTATTTCAGCTCAAATGGATTATACCAAAGGTGGAGCAGTAAAGTTTTCGGGAGCTCCTGCTACATTTAAAGATGCTTACCGTGTAGCAGTAGGAGGGTGGTATCTACCGAACCATAACGATTTTAGAAACTATTTCTCTAGAGTTATCTATCGTTATGGGGCTTATTATGAGAAAGGCAATCTTAACATCAATAATACCAATATCAACGAATACGGTATTAGCCTTGGAGGTACATTTCCGTTCCAAAATTCTAATGTAATGAGAATGAACGGAATTGATTTAGGAATTGATTTAGGTAAGAGAGGGTCTTTGAGTAATAATCTTATCTCTGAAAGATTTATCAACTTTAAAATAGGGCTTAATTTTGCCGATAAATGGTTTAACAAACGCCAGTACGACTAATATTGGAGTTGGCTATCAATGAAACAAACAATAGCTAAAATATTAACTAAAAGTATAGCTACCCTATCTATGGGGGCTATATTTTTTGTTTTAACCTCTTGTGAGGAAGACCTTACCAAGTACAATCAGAACAAACCGACCAACTTTGCCTCTAGGATTATCTATAACGCAGATATTGTGCAAAGAGACTCTGGAGCGGTAAAAATTAGGTTTAAAGCTCCTCTTTTAGAAGAGTATGAGTTTATAGACACGCCTTATGTAGAAATTAAGAAAGGGCTTTACCTAGAATTTTATGATAAAAAGAAGCCTAAAGTACCAGGTAAACTATGGGCAAACTATGCCAAAATAATACAAAAAAAAGATTTCTACGAAGCTAAGGGTAATGTAAAAGTCATCAATAACGAGGGGCAAACATTTGTAATGCAGTCTATTTATTGGGACAAAAAGAATAATAAAATGTACACCAAAGATACCGTATTTATTACCGATAAAGACGGGAATACCTTTGTGGCTTCTGGAGGAATGAATGCCAAAGACGACTTCTCCGAATATGTTTTGTATAATAACTCTGGAAACTTTAGTGCTAAGGCAATCCCTGAAATGGGGAAATAAAAAAATCCGTCCCAATTTAGTGTTTTGAAACGGATTAAATTATAGAATTATAACTGTTCTATCTTATCTGTTAAGTTATTGATGAAGTTTTGAAGTGGCTTCTCTACCATCATTTTGATAAAAGGATTAAATTTTCCTTCAAACAAAAGCTGAACTTCTGTTTGGTTTTCGTTGATAGCGTTCATCATTCCTGTAAGACCAAAGTCTAAGCTAGAACTAGCAGACTTTAATACTACTTTTTCGCCTTCTTTTACCTCGTCTATTTTAAGAGCAATTTCTGGCATACCTTTAAGCCCGAACTTAAAACCATCAGCTACGGTTTCAAACTTTTGTAGTCCCTCAGGCATTAGTTCTTTGTAATCTTCTGGGCGTTTCAGCATTTCAGATAACTGTTTTGCCGATTTATTTACGATAATTTTTCTTCCTTCTAAATTCATTTCTTATTTTTGTTAAATTATTAAACTTCCGCAAATGTATAAAGTTTTTATCAATGAAAAAAGATTAATCATCAGTAATCAACCCGAAAGTACGGAGCATAACATAATATTTACTGATGAGAAAAATATAGAAGAAGGGATAGAGCTACTAGAAAAAACTTCTACAAGAGAGGTTTGTGTTTACGCCTCTAATATAGATGAATTATGGAAGTGTTTTAAATCTTTATTTCATATTGTAGAAGCGGCAGGAGGTTTGGTAACGAATACAGAAGACAAAATTTTATTTATACATAGACTAGGGAAGTGGGATTTGCCTAAAGGTAAGCTAGAGAAAGGTGAAGGTGTAAAAGAAGCGGCTGTAAGAGAGGTAGAAGAAGAAACGGGGATTACAGACTTAGAGTTACTAGATTTCTTACAAGAAACTTATCACATCTATACCGAAAAAAAGAAAAGAATACTCAAGAAAACTTATTGGTTTACGATGAAATACAATGGCTCTGAAGTGCCTTCTCCACAGATAGAAGAAGGCATCATCAAAGTAGAATGGAAGTCTTATAAGGAAATTCAAGAGTATATTTATCCTCAAACATTTAAGAATATACAGCTATTAATCAACCTTTATTTTAGATTAAATAATATCGTCTAATATTTTTTCTAAAGCAATACCTCTTGAGCCTTTTAGTAGAATATTTTTGGTAGTTAGGGGTTGATTTTTAAGATATTCGGATAGTTGTTGAGTGTTAAGAAATGCTGTATCTTGTGTGTTCACACTAGAGAAATGTTTTCCAACAGTAATGATTTCATCAAAATGGAGAGATTGTGCTTTTTGAAGAATAGTTTTGTGTTCTTCCTCGGAAGCATCGCCTAGTTCTAACATATCCCCAATGATTACGGTTTTACTACCATTAAACAAAGCAAAATTCTCTAAAGAAACTGCCATACTACTAGGATTAGCATTGTAAGTGTCTAATACTAAGGTTTTATCTCCTTTTTGCATAATTTGAGAACGCATATTGTTAGGAGTGTACTCTTGTATGGCTTCTTTAATAAGATTTTTGTCAATACCAAAATGTAGTCCTAGAGTTACAGCTGCTGATATGTTGGTAAAGTTATAAGCCCCTGTAAGTTGCGAAATCATTTCTTCGCCTCCAAAAATAAGTCCTACCCTTTGATTATCATAGAATAACTGGAAATCATAATCAGATTGAGGTGTTCCAAAACAAATGGTTTTAGAGTAGTCTTTTGTTTTTTCCACCTGTATGGTATCGTTGGCATTAACTAAGATTTGTTTATTTTCTTTTTTAAGATAATCATATAACTCTGATTTTCCTTTGATAACACCTTCTACACCTCCAAAGCCTTCAAGGTGAGCCTTTCCAAAATTGGTAACATAGCCATAGTCGGGCTGAGCTATTTGACATAAAAGTTCGACTTCTTTTTGATGATTAGCCCCCATTTCTATCACTGCAACTTCATGCTCTGGCTTTATAGAAAGTAGAGTAAGAGGAACACCTATATGGTTATTAAGATTACCTTTAGTAAATTGTACCTTATATTTCTTAGATAATACTGCAGCTATGAGCTCTTTAGAAGTGGTTTTTCCATTACTTCCTGTAAGAGCAATAATAGGAATGTTAAGTTTATTTCTATGAAAGATAGATAATTCTTGTAAAAATTTTAAAGTAGAAGGAACATAAAAAATATTTTTACCGATATTTTCGTACTCCTTTTGTTCTACTATTACGGCTAAGGCTCCTTTACTAATAGCATCTTCTGCTAATGTTGCCGCATTGAAATTCTCGCCAGAAAAAGCAAAAAATAAATCACCTTCAGCAATAGTTCTACTGTCAATGGAAACTTTATTGCTTTTTAAATATATTGGGTAAAATTGTTCTACATTCATAGCCCAAAAATAAAAAAACCTTTCCAATAAAGAAAGGTTTTTTTTGACTTTGGGAAGTTGTTTATCTTTTACTTCTTTTGTTCATATTATCTTTAGCATCTTGTGCCACTCGGAAGCCTATCCAACCGTAAGCTCTGGCTTCATCTCTGTATCTTCTTTGTCCTGGGTCTAGCCAATAGGCGGTGTCTTTCCACGAACCACCTTTAACTACTCTAGAGCTATTAGATACATTAGAAGTTCTAAACTTCTTATCTTTCTCTAGGATAACTTTCCCCTTAGCATCTACAAAGAATCTTCTCTTAGAAGAGTTATACATATTAAATTCTTTAGATGCAGCACTGTCAAGTTCTCTTCCGTTTCCAGCACCTAGAGAAGACATGAAATCTCCATCACGGAAGTTTCTTTTATCATCAACAATTTCTCTTTCATATTGTCCTGGTAAGCCTCTATAGACTCTTCTACCATCTGCTAAAGTATCATATTTGATATTATTGCCATCAACTTTAGAGAAAGTACCATCACTATTTTTAACTACTTGCTTATAAACATTACCTCTGTAATAGTTAAAATCACTAGCTTCATCGTCTATAATTGGTCTGTAAACATCGGCTGTCCATTCAGCTACATTACCATACATACCATAAATACCTAAGTCGTTAGAAGGATACTGTCTTACATCAGCAGTGGTAGGTGAGCCGTCGTTATTCCAACCTGATGTTCCCGAATAGTCTCCTCGACCATATTTAAAGTTCTCAAGGAATATACCTCTGTTTCTTCCTTTGTTGCCTCTTAGTTTGTCAATTTCTGGAGTTTTCCCTGTATAAAGATTATACTCTCTATTTTTTTGTAAACCTAGAGCAGCAAATTCCCATTCTACTTCAGTAGGGAGACGATATTTGGTAACTACAGCAGAGCCATTACCTCTATTGGCAGCTAAAATCCTAGAGTTAGTTGTTTTTATGCCAGACTTTTGTTTAAGTCTTTGCTCATTGATGTAGCTCTGCATCTCAGGATCGTTCGCTTTATACTTATCTAATGTAAAAGAGGATTGACCTTGGTTATTACTTTCGTTGGTATATAAATCTTTAGAAATAACTCCTTGGTCCATTAGTATTCTTTCTCCAACTCTGTCCGTTAACCATTCACAATACCTGTTAGCTTGTAACCAAGATACCCCAACTACAGGATAATTGTTATAGGCTGGAGAACGGAAATATGTTTCTGAATAATCATTTCTAGATAGTTCGTTATTCCAAACTAAAGTGTCAGGAAGAGCTCCTTTATAAATATCTTTGAAACTAGGGTCAGAAGAAGGGAAAACAAACTTTAACCAAGTTACATAGTTACGGTAATCGTAATTGGTAACTTCAGTTTCGCCAATGAAGAAAGAACTTACTTGCATTCTTCTAGGAGTGTTGTTCCAGTCGTGCATCACATCATCTTTCACTAATCCCATAGTAAAAGTACCGCCTTGTACGAACACCATTCCTGGTTGTCCTTTCTGTTTCTCTTCTTTTCCAGAGAAGAACCAACCTTTTTGATCGTTCTGCTTCCAGCCTGTAAGGCTTGTAGTTTTACCTGAACCTCCACCTTTTTTGGTGTTGCCACTACCACAACTAATTAAGGTTAAAGATGAACCTAAAACACATAATGAAAATAACTTTAGTTTTTTCATTCGATATAATATTTTTCTTTTATTTAAACAATAATGATAAGGGTTAACAAGATGTCAATCTCAAAACATTTTCGACTTACAAAGAAAGTTAAATTATTCTACTTTACAAAATAGATTTTAACCTTTTTTCTCGAAACGCATATAATTCGATTTTATTGTTTTAATTTTTTACTTTTACTTTGCAAAGAAAACAGATTTATTCTAAATATATTAGAAATATTCATTATGAAATTATTACTTAATAAGAATATACTACTAGCAGTAGTTTTGGTGTGTAATTTTTTTGGAGCTCAAACCACTCAGATACAATGGCAAGGTAGTACAGAACTAAGTTATGGCACGAATAAATCGGTTAAATTACCTAGTTTTACCAATAAAGAATTAGTATTTGATAATAATCAAATATACCTTCAAAATACCACAAAGATAGCTCAAGATGAAAGTTATAGTGTTATAAATTTGGTGTGGGAAAAACTTCAAGATAACCAGAAGTTTGATTTAGATGCTTCTTTAATAACATCAGAGGAGGAAGCGGAAGTAAACATGCAAAAAAACTCCTTTGGAGAAGGTTTTCTTCTGAATTTAAGGATTAAAGCTATAAAAAAGGAAGGTAATGAGCTCAAAAAATTAGTTTCATACACTTTAAAAAAAGAGGGTAAGGTTTTAAGAGCTAATAACAATTCGAACAAGATTTTATCTACTTATGTGACTAACCCGTTAGCTTCAGGAACTTTTTATAAAATAAAGGTAGATAAATCAGGTGTATTTAAAATTACTAGTCAGTTTTTGAGGGATAATGGTATCAATCCGTCTTCCATCAATCCTAAAAATTTCAGAATATATGGTAATGGCGGGCTTATGTTGCCTGAATATAATTTAGATAAATATTATAATACTTTACAAGAGAATGCGATAGAAGTAGTAGGAGAGGAAGATGGACGATGGGACGAAGGAGATTATGCTCTTTTTTATGCCCAAGGTGCAGACGGCTATGCCTTTTACAATAGGAATAATCGTAAGTTTGATACTCGAATAGATAGACCTTCTCACTACAAAAATATCTACGAAGACAATGCTTATTATTTTATCAATTTTGACATAGGGACTGGTAAGAGGATTAGTACAGCTCAAGATACCACCCCCACAACCGACCTCATTACGGAATACGATGCCTATCAGTTTATCAATGAAGATAAAAATAATCTTAGAGGGATAGGTAGATTGTGGGTAGATGATGCTTTTAGTAGTGCAAAAGAAGTTACTTTTAATCTAACGGACGCTCCATCGGATTCTAGAGTTAAATTTAGAACAAGATTAATTGCTAAAGATGCTCAAAGTACTAAAATTACTTTAAATATAGGAGGTAATACTTTTGAACAAAGTATTTCTGGACAAAGTGGATATAATTCTGTTTTATTTCTCTCATCTATAGCATTAGATACTAATAAAGTAGCACTTAATTATACTCCCAATATAAGTACAAATCCTAATGCTGTATTTTATCTAGATTACGCAGAGATAGAGTATAAGCAACCTTTAAGATTCAATGGTTCTCAATTGAGTTTTAGAGATTTTGGGATAGCGGAAACTTCGGGACAAAACTATGGATTTCAAATTAGTAATGCAGCTGCTATTGATAGAGTTTGGGATGTGTCTGATGTAACTAATGTTAAGAATAAAAAGAACCTTAATTCTGCGAATAACCTTTTTACTTTAGCTTATTTTGCTGATAGTGATACTTTTAATAATGAATTTGTTGCCTTTAAGCTAGATGCAGCTTATACGCCTAGTTTTGTGGGTAGGATAGAAAATCAAAATTTGCAGGCTCTTACAGATGTAGAATACCTTATTATCACAAGTTCTGATTTTGCAACAGAAGCCAAAAGGTTAGCGGATTATCACACTCAAAAAAATGGATTTAAAACTGCTATTGTAGAACCTAGCAAAATATATAACGAATATAGCTCAGGTGGTCAAGATATTACTGCAATAAGGAACTTTATTTCTCATCTTAAAAATAATGGTAGATTAAAGTATGTCCTATTATTGGGAGACGGCTCTTACGACTATAAAAATCGTACAGGGAGTAACTCTAATATTGCACCTACCTATGAAAGTGAAAGTAGCTTAGATTTTAGTAATTCTTATGTTACTGATGATTATTTTGTAATGACTTCACCACAAAGAAGTACTTATTTGAGCAATGTTTTACCTGATTTACCTATTGGGAGAATTCTTGCTAAAAATATAACAGAAGCTAAAATAGGGATAGATAAAACTTTAGCATACTACAACGCTTTGCCTAACCAATCTACGCCTTTTGGAGAGTGGCGAATGAATATGGATTTTGTTGTAGATGACGATAGAGACGGTGGAGTGCCTTTCCACGATGAAATTAATTCGACCTTAGTTAATTTATTTGAAACTAACACTTCAGATAAAAAGGAGTATCATATTAGAAAACTTTACTTAGATTCATTCTCTCCAGAAGCTACTGCAGGAGGGCAAAGATTTCCTCAAATTACACAGGGGATTAATACAGCTATGGGGAATAGTTTATTTTTGTTCTATTTTGGGCATGGTGGCGTTAATGGTTGGGCTCAAGAGAGAGTGCTTACACTTAATGATGTTAATCAGTTTAATAACTTCAGCAGTACTTATAGTCGTTTTCCACTTGTTTCTACTATTACTTGCGAATTTACCCTTTGGGACGACCCAAATACACCTTCTCTAGGAGAAATTTTATTTAAATTAAAATCAGGAGGTCCAGCCATGATGATTACTTCTAGTAGAGAGTTAGGAGTGTCTTATGGAAGAAGATTTACCAATACATTTTTAGCCTCCATTCTTAAAAAGGAAAATACAGAACACTTCTATACTTTAGGAGATGCTTTTCTAATGGCGAAGAATAACTTTGGGGTTCACCCAGACCATTTAAAAGTTAATATGTTAGGAGACCCTGCAATGAGGCTTAGCCGACCAGCTCCTAGAATTGTGATAGATCAAATAGAAAAGCCAACTCAGGAAAGTATAAGAGCTTTGGATTTTGTGAAAATTAAAGGTCATGTTAATGCTATTTCAGGGAATTTAGATGAAACCTTTAATGGTAGAATAGTAGCTAATATATTTGATAAAATACAAGATAAAAAAACACGAAATAATGATGGTGACTTAACTCCGATACTCAATTATAAAGAGGAAGGAAATCCTATTGTTAAAACTTCAGGGACGGTTAAAAATGGTGTTTTTGAGATAGAGTTTTATATGCCTAAAGATATTGATTTTAGCTTGGGCGACGGGAGGTTACTCTTGTATGCAGATAATAAAGAGATAGATGTTTACCAGTCCGAAATAGTTAAAATAGGAGGTATTAACCCTGATGGTATTAGGGATAATGAACCTCCTAAGGTTAAATTATACATGAATAATACTAATTTTGTTAATGGTGGTATCACAAATGAAAACCCTGTGCTTTTAGCTTGTGTTACAGATGATACTGGTATTAACGCCACAGGAGCTGGTATAGGGCATGATATCACAGTTACTCTAGATGGAGAAGTTATCAATACTATTGTTCTTAATGACTTTTACACTCCAGGGGAGGAAAATGGGTGTGTAAATCCTAACCTCAAAGAGTATCAGAAGGGTAGTGTGAGTTATCCATTCAGGAATCTAAAGGCAGGAGAACATCAGTTGGTATTTAAAGTTTGGGATATTAACAATAATTCATCAACTACATCGTTAAATTTTGTAGTGAGACCTCAGGCGGAGGAAAATTTGGTAGTGAAAAGATTATTAAATTGGCCTAACCCATTTACTAACAAAACTTACATTCAGTTTGAACATAACTGTCCTGATGTTTTAGAAGTAGGCGTTCAGATTTATACAATCACAGGGAAACTTGTTAAAATCCTACGTCAGACGGTAAGTTCGGAGCCTTTTAGAGAAGGATTTAGGACTGGAAGGCAACAAATAGAATGGGACGGAACAGATGATTATGGTGCAAATGTGGGAAAAGGTACTTATATTTACAAAGTTTTTGTAAAAAGTACCAATCAGGAGACTTGCAAAGGTTCTTCTACTCAAATAGAAAAAATGATAATATTAAAATAAAAATATGAAAATTACAAAAAAACTACTTTTAGGACTGGGAGTAACGGCTAGTACCTTAGCATTAGCACAGCAAAAAGGGCAAGTACTTACAGGAGCTCCTTTTCTTAGAATTTCTCCAGATGCAAGAGCAGGAGGTATGGGAGACCAAGGGGTGGCGACTTCTTCAGATGCATTTTCGCAGTTTTGGAATGCAGCAAAATATCCTTTTAGTAAAACTTCTTCGTCCGTAGGTGTAAGTTACACGCCTTATATGAGTAAGTTAACTAATGATGTTTTCCTTCTTTATGCTGGGTATCATACCTTTTTAGGAGAAGAAGAGCGTTCTACATTAGGAGCTAGTATCTACTACTTTAATATGGGGCAGGTAGATTTAACCAAATTAGTCGGAAGCCAAGTAACAAAAGAGGGAACTGTAACTCCAAACGAATTTGCGATTGATTTATCCTATGGTTTAAAACTGTCTGATACTTACTCTATGGCGGTTACAGGGCGTTATATTCGTTCAGATTTTGGAAGCTTTAATTCAGATAATACTCTTAAGCCAGCTAATAGTTTCGCGGTAGATGTTTCTGGTTTTTATCAATCTCCTAAACATCAGAGTTTTGGTGATTATGAAGGGCAAGCTAGAGCGGGTTTTGCAATTCAAAATTTAGGTCCTAAGTTAGACTATACAGGAGATGATACTTCTCGTTCTTACTTGCCAACCACTTTTAGAATTGGTGGAGGTTATGATGTATTTTTAGACGATGTTAATAAAGTAGGACTTAGTGTAGAGGCTTCTAAACTATTGGTGCCAGGCTCTGAAATTCCTGCAGGTAGTACCACACCTCAAATTCCTAATGTTGGTGTAATGGAAGGGATAGGGAAGTCTTTTAGCAATCCACAGAGTTTAATGCTAAGTGGAGCGTTAGAATATTCTTATGACAATGCCTTTGCGGTAAGAACAGGTTATTTTAGAGAAAGTCAACTTCAGGGAGGAAGACAATTTGCTACGGTAGGTATTGGTTTTAATTATCAATCTTTCGGATTAGATGTTTCTTACCTTATCAATACTTCCAAAGTTAATACGGCTTTAGATAACACACTACGCTTCGGGCTTACTTGGAACATAGGAGATGATACTTCTAATGCTGACCGCTAACATAGGTTAAAAAATAGATACAATTTCTTTAGGCTAATCTTTATCACAGGTTAGCCTAATTTTTTATATAAAAAATCATATTTCAGAATTAAAAAATAAGATAGACTACTGCCCTAAAATCTTTATCTTTGCACTATGCCAGTGATAACACTTACATCTGATTACGGACTTGTAGACCATAGGGTTGGTGCTATTAAAGGGAGTATTTTGGCTCTAAAATCTGATGCTAGACTTATAGATCTTAGCCACGATGTAGAACCTTATAATCTTCTTCAGGCGGCGTATATCGTTAGGAATGCTTATGCTTATTTCCCTAAAGGTACGGTGCATCTTATCGCAGTGGATAGTTTTTATCATAAAGATAGAAAGGCGGTAGTTTATAAGGTAGATGGACATTATTTTGTAGCGGCAGATAATGGTATTCTTAGTTTAATTTTTTTCAATATCAATCCAGAGGAAGTTTATGAAATTACTTTGAATAATAGGTTTGATGACGAAGTTAATTTCACAGCTACTGATGTTTTAGTTCCTGCAGCGGTTCATCTTCATAATGGCGGTTTGCCAGAAGTGATAGGGCGTGTTTATAATGAGCCTAAAAAAATATCTTTCCCTAAGGCGATAGAAACAGATAATCTCATTGTGGGGCAAATTATGTATGTAGATAATTTTGGTAATGCTGTGTCCAACATTAGTAAAGCGTTTTTTGAAAAGAAAGCGGCAGCTTATGATGAATTTGTTGTAAAATTTAGGAGCTATGCTTTGTCAAAAATTTACAATCAGTATACAGATGTTGTAAAAGATTGGGAAAACGAGAGACAATATCATGGTAAGCCTTTAGTCTTATTTAATGATGCAGATTTACTAGAAATTAGTATTTATAAAGGAACTAAAAATAACGGAGCAAAAACCCTATTAGGCGTAAGTGTGGGCGAAAAAGTGTATGTAGAGTTTAATAAAAATAAATCATAAGTTATGGCATATTTAATCATAAAGGCATTACACATTATATTTATGGTAAGCTATTTTGCGGGGATTTTTTATTTGGTAAGATTATTTGTGTACTATAAAGATACCGATGATTTTGATGCTCCAAAACAAACCATTCTTAGAGAGCAATATTTGTTTATGATGAGGCGATTATGGAATATTATTACCGTTCCTGCTGGAGTGTTGATGCTTATTTTTGGAGTCATTCTTATCATAATGAACCCTTATCTGATGAAGATGCCTTGGTTTCATCTAAAACTGACTTTTTTAATTGGTTTAGCGGTATATCATTATTGGTGTTGGAAGAAAATTTTAGTGGTGAAAAACCTTAATTTTTCGGAACTTTCTACTCCTAATATTAAATTAAGACAGGCAAATGAAATTGCTACTTTTTTGCTATTTTTAGTAGTATTCACAGTAATTTTAAAAGTTTTTGTGATAGATTATTGGTGGCAGTTGATAGTGGGCTTCATAGTTCTTGTAGTGGTAATTATGCTTACAGTAAAGCTAGTCAATAAAAATAAAAAATAATCGTTTCTATAAAGATGATAGCATTATTTAAAAAAGATTTTAAAGCCTATTTTGGCGGTTGGTCTGCGTGGCTAATTATCGCTGTGTATAGTCTTATTGGGGCTTTGTTTCTGTTTTTCTTTGATAATAGTTTTAATATTTTAGAAATAGGGACTGCCTCTTTGCAAAGCTACTTTGTTTTATCGCCTTGGTTGTTAATGTTCATTATTCCAGCGTTGAGTATGAAATCCTTTGCAGAGGAGCAACAAAACGGCACGCTCTATTGGCTATTTTCTCAACCTTTAAAAACTTTTGAAATTGTAGGAGGAAAGTTTTTAGCAGTTTTTTTAGTGGGAATTTTATGCTTGTTGCCATCGTTGTTTTATATGTATACGGTCTATACTCTTGGTATGGCAGAAGGTAATTTGGATTTAGGAATGACGCTAGGAGGCTACATAGGATTATCGGTTTTAATTGCTGCGTTTTCTAGTGTGGGTGTTTTGGCTTCAACCTTGTCATCTAATCAAATTATGGCGTATCTGTTAGGTGTGTTTGTTAATTTTATATTGTATTTTGGGATAGAGCAATTGGCAAGTTATAAACTATTGGGGGCAGCAGATTATTGGCTTCAAAATTTAGGCTTCTATCATCATTTTATGGCATTTACGAGAGGATTGATAGATACCAAAGATGTATTTTATTTTCTATTGATAATAATGATTAGTTTGTCTCTTTCCACATTTTTTATTGATAAAAAGAAGAAGATTTAAGTATGAAAAAATGGCTTCAAAATAACATTGCCGTCATAGTAGTAGGAGTGGTAGCTCTGTTAGGCGTCTTGGGTATATTTCAAACAAGATTTGACCTAACAGAAGAAAAACGCTATACGCTTAATGAGGCTACCATAAAGACTTTAGAATCGGTTAAGAAACCTTTGGTGATAGATGTTTATTTGGACGGAGATTTCCCTGCATCGTTTAAACAACTCCAAAGTGAAACCAAATTTATACTGGAAGAGTTTAGGAAAATCAATCCTAAAATTGACTATAAATTCATAGACCCTATTAAGACTAAAATGTCAAAAGACACGCTAATGGCAATGGGAATGCAACCTTCTGTTCTTCCAGATATGAAAGATGGTAAGGTGTCAGAAATTGTGCTGTTTCCCTATGCAGTAATGCGTTATGCAGACTATGGGACTTCCGTTCCGTTGATTATAGACCAAGTAGGATTAGATGCGAGTACTCAGCTTAATAAATCCATAGAAAATTTAGAATATAATCTTATTTCTAATATAAAAGCTCTGACCACCGAACATAGAAAAAACATCGGTATCATCGTTAATCACAGCGAGTTAAAGCCTGATGCATTTCAAGGATTTGTTGATATGGCATTAGAAAACTATAATATAGGAGCTATCATTCCCGAAAAGGAAACAGGGCTTTCTGCTACCGATATGCCTAAGCTTAAAAAGATGGACGCTCTTGTGGTTGCTAAGCCTAGAAAACCTTTCTCCGACGAAGAAAAAGTAGTGTTAGACCAATACATTATGAATGGTGGAAAGATGCTATGGATGCTAGATGCAGTAAATGCTGAAATGGATACGCTTTTCCAAGCAAAGAAGATTATGGCATATCCTGTAGACCTCAATCTTACCGATTTTTTCTTTAATTATGGAATAAGAATTACGCCAGCTTTAGTGAAAGACTTTAAGAAAACAGCCTTTATAAGGCTAAGAGCGGGAGAAATTGCAGGAAACCCTCAATATAAAAATTTCCTTTGGCCTTATTTTCCGTTAGGTATATCAGAAACGCCTCATGTCATTACTAAAAATATCAATCCTGTAAAACTTGAATTTCCTACAGCAATAGACACACTCTCTAGGGAAGGTGTAAAAAAACAGGTTTTGTTTGAGTCTAGCGAAAGAACTTCTAGCAAGGCAGTGCCTAACTATGTAGACTTTTCCGAAATTGTGAATACGGACTCTCTAGGAGCAATGGAACGCCCAAGCACTCCAAAGATTTTTGCAGTAAGTTTAGAAGGTAAATTTAGGTCGGCTTATGCTAATAGAAGTGAGCGAAGTAGTTTTCCTAATTTTAAAAGTCAAAGTCCTGAAAATAAAATGCTCATAATCGCAGATGGAGATGTAGGTAGAAATCAAATTCTTAAAGGAGAACCTTTGCCTCTAGGTGTAGATTTGCTGACCAACCAAAAATACGGCAACGAACAGTTTTTGAGAAATGCTTTAGATTGGCTTTTGGACGATTCTAACCTTATGAGTCTTAGAAACCGAAATATAGAAGCACGACTTTTAGATGCTAGAAGAATAGAACAAGAGAGAACCGAATGGCAATGGTTTAATTTACTATTTCCTTTAGTTCTAATAGCTATATTGAGTGCCTTGTTTTATTGGTGGAGGAAACAGAAGTATGTAAAATAAACCTATATCTATTCACTTAATAGATTGACATATTGCTCTAAAATCACATCTTTAGAAAATAAAGAATAAATGTGGTCTCTTATATTTTCTTTAGGAGAGTTTCCTTGAGATAATATGGTTTTTATTTTTTCTGAAAACTCTTTGTGATTTTCTATGTTTGAAACTTCTCCGTTTACACCGTGTTTTATAATTTCGTTAATTCCTCCAGGGCAGTTGTTGGCAAGGGCATAAGTGCCACACGCTCCAGCCTCTAGTAATACATTAGGGAAGCCCTCGTACCTTGAAGACAGAATAAATAAGTCGGCATATTTCAGAAATTGATAAGGGTTCTTTTGTTTTCCATGGAATATCACATTAGACAGCTCCAACTCTTCTTTCATTTGGTGGAGAAGCTCTTTGTCCTTACCATCGCCTAAAATATGGAGTTTTATCGGTTCATTTTTAAGAAAAGAAAAGACTTTGAGTAGATTATCAAACCCCTTTCTTTCAGATAGATTACCTATGGCAACCACATTTTTAGCCTCGTTTGAGTATAGCTCAGGTCTTTTTGAAATAGAAAGCTGTTGGTCTATAAACTCAAAATCAACAGGATTGTTAATCTTAGTGATTTTGTTAGGTTTTATATTGAAGTTTTTAATTAAATCTTCCGCCATATCATCACTTTGAGCAATAATAGTATGGAAGTTATTATAAAACTTATAGAAAAACTTAATTTCCTTCCTTGTAACATGTTTAGAAACTACATTGGTCTCCCTAGCGATAAATTTCACCTTAGGAAAAAGTCGTGTAAAGAAGGACAAATAGGCGTTTACCTCGCCAAATCCAGAGAATACAATGTCTGGTTTTCTCCTCCATATTTCCCTCAAAATAGGTTTTAGAGAGTGGCGTATTCTAGGTGTTTTTAAATCTATAATCTCTATATCCTTTTTTAGAAAATCTAAATAACCGCCTTCTTTTCTAAGAAGCATTATTTTAGGAGTAAATTTTTCTCTCGGTAGATGATTAGCAATGGTGGTTACAATTCGTTCTGCACCACCCATTTCCATATTGGGAAGAATAAAAATAATCTCCTTTTTTCTCATAAAATTAGTTGGCTACATCGCTAATAAACTTAATTCTAAGCAGGCGAACTTCGTCATCGCTCAACTCTTCGCCAAACTCTGCTAAAAGGACTTTCATACTATCGCTTTCAGATTCTTTCATAAACTCCATGAAATCATCTACCATTTCCTCATCAAAATTCTCCTCTATATAATAATCTATATTGAGTTTTGTGCCTTGGTAAACGATACTTTCCATTTCGGAAATAAGCTCGTCCATAGAAAGATTTTTAGCATTGGCAATATCTTCTAAATCTATCTTTTTATCTGTATTCTGAATGATGAAAACTTTGTGACTAGATTTGTTAGCTACCTTTTTTATCACCATATCATCAGGGCGTTCTATGTTGTTATCTTCAACATATTTTTTGATGAACTCGGCAAATTCTTTTCCAAATTTTTTAGCTTTACCTTCGCCTACACCATAAACTTTTGCAATTTCTTCTATAGTAATAGGGTACTGCACCGTCATATCCTCTAAACTTGGGTCCATAAACACGGTGTAAGGAGGAATGCCTTGTTTTTGAGCGATTTTTTTTCTTAAATCCTTAAGCTGATTAAATAGAACTTTATCAAGTCCACCGCCACTTTGGAGTTGTACTTGGTCTGAATCCGCTTTAGTTTGAGCCAAATCGTACTCTCTATCTTCAGCAATTAAGAAAGGCTCTTTGTCTTTTCCGGAAATAATATTCTGTCCTTTCTTGCTCACCCTAAGTACTCCATAGGTCTCTATATCCTTAATAATATAGCCTCTTACTGTAGCCTGTCTAATGATAGATTTCCAATAGTTATCCGAAGTTTCTTTACCTATCCCAAAGAACTCAGATTTTTCTAACTTATAGGATTTGGTAGTTGGTGTTTCTTTGCCTACAAGGACGGCGATTAAATCTTTAGTTTTGAACTTTTCTTCTAAACTTTTAATGAGGTTTAGTACCGTTTTAAAATCGTTTGTAACATCTTTTAACTTAGGTGGATTTACAGAGTTGTCGTCCATTTTGGCACCAGCACCGTTAATTGGGTCAAATTCCTCACCAAAGTAGTAGAGTATATACTGTCTTCTACTCATAGAAGTTTCGGCATATCCTACTACTTCGTTTAGTAATTGTAAGCCAACTTCTTTCTCCGAAACAGATTTTTGAGCTAAAAATTTCTCTAGTTTTTCAATATCTTTAGGGTCGTAGAATGCTAAACAATGTCCTTCGCCACCGTCTCTACCAGCTCTACCTGTTTCTTGGTAATAACTTTCTAGAGATTTAGGGAAATCATAATGTATCACAAAACGAACATCAGGTTTATCTATCCCCATACCAAAAGCGATAGTAGCTACAATGACATCACATTCTTCCATTAAGAATTTATCTTGATTAGCTACTCTTGTTTTTTGGTCTAACCCTGCGTGATAGGGCAGAGCATTGATGCCATTAACTTGTAAAGTCTGTGCAAATTCTTCCACTTTTTTACGGCTAAGGCAGTAAACTATACCTGATTTTCCTTTATTTTTATTGATGAATTTTACAATTTCCTTTTCTACATCTACCTTTGGGCGTACTTCGTAAAATAGATTAGGGCGGTTAAAACTTTCTTTAAAAACCACCGCATCAGACATGCCCAATGTCTTCTGAATATCATCTTGTACCTTAGGTGTAGCCGTTGCTGTGAGAGCAATAACAGGAACATTAGCTATTTTATCTATAATACCTTTTAAATTTCGATATTCTGGTCGGAAGTCGTGTCCCCATTCAGAGATACAATGTGCTTCATCTATGGCTACGAAAGAAATATTAGCTTGTTTTAAAAAATCTAAATAATCTTCTTTTATCAATGATTCGGGAGCGACATATAATAGTTTGGTTCTTCCGCTATTGATATCATTGAAAACTTGCTTTATCTGCGTTTTATTAAGAGAAGAATTAAGTACATGAGCCACTCCTTCCTCAGAGGAAAGCCCATTAACTGCATCTACTTGGTTTTTCATCAGAGCAATAAGTGGAGATACCACAATAGCTGTACCTTCTGAAATAAGTGCAGGGAGCTGATAACAAAGAGATTTACCTCCACCAGTAGGCATAAGTACAAATACATCTTTACCTCCAAGAAGTGTACTGATAATAGCCTCTTGCTGTCCTTTAAAGGTGGAAAATCCAAAATATTTTTTGAGCTCTCCTGCTAAATTGTATGTTTTTTTAGTCATTTTTAGTTTAGTTTACTAAATTTGCAACTTACCAAAGGTAAGAAAAACTTTTGGTTTTAAATTAAATTAGTTAATAAAATAAAACTTTGTTTTCTAATCTAAGTTAGGTTCTGAGGTACGAAAATAAATAAAAAATAATAAATAATGAAATCTACCGCTCTTATAGATATTGCTAAAAAGGCTATTGATACAGAAATAGCAGAATTGGAAAGGCTAAGAGATAATCTGAATGATAGTTTTTTAGATGCGGTAGAACTCATCAATAAATCAAGCGGTAAGTTAATTGTGGTAGGGATAGGTAAGTCTGCTCATGTGGGGAATAAGATTGTGGCAACGCTTAATTCTACGGGAACACCTGCACAGTTTCTGCACGCAGCAGAGGCTATCCATGGAGATTTAGGAGTGGTTCAAAAAAATGATGTTGTTTTATGTATTTCTAATTCTGGTAATTCACCAGAGATAGTTAATCTCGCCCCATATCTTAAGCAATATTCGGCGGGGCTTATAGGTATGACAGGAAATTTAAAATCCAAACTAGCAGAACATTCGGATATTGTGCTTAACACTTTTGTAGAGAAAGAGGCGTGTCCTAATAAATTGGCTCCAACAAGCTCTACCACAGTGCAAATGGCGTTGGGAGATGCTTTGGCTGTGTGTCTTATGGAAATCAATCATTTTAAAGATACCGATTTTGCAAAGTTTCACCCTGGTGGAAGTTTAGGTAAGAATCTTACGGCTAAGGTAGGTCAGTTTTTATCTTCACAAAAGCCTCAAGTTTCAGAGGAGGCTTCCATTAAGGAAGTGATAATTTCCATTAGTGCGTCTACCCACGGAGTTACAGTAGTTACGGAAGGAGAAACTATAAAAGGTATTATTACTGATGGAGATTTAAGGAGAATGCTGATGGGAAATGATGACATTAAAGGAATTAAGGCTAAAGATATAATGAGTTTAACTCCCAAAACAATAGATAAAGAAGCGTTAGCAAAAGAAGCTATGAAAATACTTAAACAGTATAACATAGGGCAACTGATTGTAACGGATAAAGGTAACTATTTTGGGATTATAGATTTGCATACTTTGTTAGACGAAGGAATCTTGTAACTTTGTAAAAAATAAAACTAGTGAGTGAAGAAAAAGAAATGTCCTTTTTAGGGCATATAGGAGAGCTTAGAGGGCATTTGGTGCGTTCTATAATAGCTATTGTGGTAGGTGGATTTTTAATTGGCTTTAATATCAATTGGATTATGGATCATATTATCTTCGGTCCTACTCGTCCAGATTTTCTCACTTTTAGAGTGGTTAATTATTTCTCTAGAATGTTTGTGGGCGAAGATGTTATTGTGATGCCACATTCGTTTCCGATACAAGTAAGGCGACTGTTTGAACAGTTTAATATGATGATGGCGGTTTCTGTGGTTGGAGGGCTTATCATCGCATTTCCTTATGTTATTTGGGAACTTTGGAAATTTATCAGTCCAGCACTTAAAGAATCCGAAAGAAAAAACTCTATTTTCATCATCAACGGGACTTGGGTGCTATTTGTGATGGGAGCATTATCAGGATACTTTTTGGTAATGCCTTTTGTTATCAATTTTGGTTATTTTTTTAGTATTTCGGATTTTGTAAGGGTAGATATAGATTTATCAAGCTATGTTACTATTTTACTTCAAGTTGTTTTGGGTATGGCTGTGATATTTTTATTCCCGATGATTGTTTATATACTCACTTCCATAGGCATACTTACTCCTATGTTTTTAAGGACTTATAGAAGACATGCTATTGTAGTGATTATGGTGGTGGCGGCTTTTATTACACCTGCAGATATTATCAGTATGTTGGCAGCGGCATTTCCATTAGTTGTTCTCTATGAAATATGCATCTTGATGTCGGCATTGGTTTACCGAAGAATTAAAAAGGAAGAAGCACTTAGTTTACCATTACCAAAGTAAGTAATGAATTTTATAAAGTAATACTAGGTAATATAAAGACAAGGATGAAAGCAAACTCTCCTTGTCTTTTTCTTTTATAAATAGATGAAAAACATTATTTTCGCACCAAAGTTTTAAAAAATATGATGAAGCACTGGAGTTTTAAAAAATGGAACACCATTTTAGGGTGGATAGTTTTTGGGATAGCCTTAATAACCTATTTATCTACCATAGAACCTAATTTTAGCTTTTGGGATTGTGGCGAGTATATTTCCTCTGCCGTGAAATTAGAGGTTACACACGCTCCAGGAGCGGCATTGTTCCAGCTGGTGGGAGCAGTGTTTGCGATGCTAGCCTTTGGTAATGGAGCTTATTACTCTTTGGTTATCAATGCAATGTCTGCCTTGTTTAGTGCCTTTACCATTTTATTTTTATTTTGGACAATTACTCATTTGGTTAGACGTCTATTGCGTAAAGATTTTGAGGAAGTTACCGAAAACGAAAAATGGGTTATTCTATTTTCAGGGTTGATAGGTGCTTTGTGTTTCACTTTTTCGGATACTTTTTGGTTTTCTGCTGTGGAAGGCGAGGTTTACTCTATGGCGTCATTATTTATAGCGTTAATCGCTTGGCTTATAACCAAATGGGAGAACGAATATCAATCCTCTGATAATGAGAGATGGATTATCCTTATCTTCTTCCTAATAGGGCTTTCCGTGGGAGTTCATATGATGGTAATGTTGGTCGTTCCATTTATTTGTTTGATTTATTACTCTAGAAATTACGATTTCTCTTGGAAATCTTTTGCAATAGCTAATGTAGTTACATTATTTGTTCTCGCTCTTGTATTTAAAGGTATTTTCCCTTTTGTGATGACGATGTTTGGTAAGTCAGAAATATTCTTCGTTAATGGTTTAGGATTGCCTTTCCATTCAGGGACTATCTTTGCGTTTTTAGTACTTATTGCCTTAGGGTACTTTGCTATTAACTATGCTCGTTCCAAAGGGAATAGATTGATACAAATGGCGGTGCTATCTATGGTTTATATGATTATTGGTTTTTCTTGTTGGTTGATGATACCTATTCGTGCCAATGCTAATCCACCAATGAACCTTAATAATCCTGATAACGCCATTGGTATGCTTGATTATTACAATCGCGAACAATATGGAGATTGGCCTACTTTGTATGGGCAAAACTATACTGCCCACTTGGATTGGAACGGAATGGAAAAGAATGAAGATGGAAGTTTAAAAACAATAAAAACAGGCGAAACTTACGAAAAAGACGAAACCACAGGACGCTATATTAAAGTAGGAGATAAGACTAATTATGTTTATAACAAGGCACATGTAGGCTTTATGCCGAGAATGTTTGTGCAAGATAAGAATGTAATGTCCAATTACATTTCTATGTATGGTGCTCCAGATTTTGAGTTTAATTATGCTGATGAAGATATAGCAAATAATCCTGATGCTCACAAGTATTTTGATGAACTTAGAAAAAAATATGATAACGGTACTATTACCGTTGATGATTATCTACAAGCAAAACAGTATCATTTAATCAATCTTAAAAAGCCTACATTTGGACAGAGTTTAGACTACTTCATTACTTTCCAAAATGGACATTATTTTGTAAGATATTTAATGTGGAATTTTGTTGGTCGTCAAAATGATTTGGAAGGTCATATGGAAAACACCAACGGAAACTGGATATCAGGGATTCCTGCGATAGATAATTATCTGTACGGCAGCCAGTCGGATATGCCTGAAAAGTATAAAAATGAAAGTACAGTTTATTTCTTTTTCTTACCACTTATTTTAGGTTTATTGGGAGCTTTCTTCCAGTATACTAAAGATTTTGGGAGGTTCTATGCTTTGTTATCCTTATTTATTCTTACAAGTATTGGGATTATTTTCTACACAGGTGTAAAACCTTTTGAACCGAGAGAAAGAGATTATGCTATGGTGGGAGCTTTCTATGCTTTTACAATTTGGATAGGTTTAGGAGCCGCTTTTATCTTACAATTATTAAATCAAAAAGTTAAAAAATCTAGTGCAATTTTAGGTGTCGGAGTTTTACTTTTAGGAGTTCCGCTGATGATGGGCTTCCAAAATTACAATCCACACGACAGAAGTGGAAGATATGCCGCTTATGATTATGCTTATTCTACACTAAAATCACTTCCTAAAGATGGCATTCTCTTCGTATATGGTGATAATGATACTTATCCACTTTGGGCAATACAAGAGACAGAACAGTTTAGAGATGATGTAAAGGTGGTAAACTTTACCCTTTTAGCTACCCCTTGGAATATAGACCAAGTAAAAAGACGCACCTACAACGCAATGCCTGTAGCATCGGCACTTAGACATGAGGAGTATAGAGAAGGTATAAATGAACAAATCTATACTCTAAGCACTGAAGATTGGAAAAATATATTTGCTAATCTGAAAGAAAGCGGTGCTCCTGATAATGTGTTAAAAGGCTTTGAAAAGTATATGACGCAAGATAGTATGACTTTAAAAGAAGCTGTGGCATTCTTAAAGAATAAGTCTCCTGAAAAGGATATGGTACTAAAAATGATTTACGGTGAAGAAAAGTACGAACAGTACAATGTTTTACCAGTGTCTAAATTCATACTTCCTGTTAATAAGCAAAATGCGGTTAAGGCAGGTATTATTAAACCTCAAGATGTAGCTTTAGCAGAGGATTATATTGTGATAGACTATAAAAAATCTACACTATTCAAAAATGATTTAATGATGCTAGACATCTTAGCTAATTTTGATTGGAAGAGGTCCATCAATTTCTCTGTTGGAGGTATTTATGATGCTAGTAATATTTTCTTTTTGAAAGATTATTTACAGTATGATGGTTTCAGCTACCGTCTTGTACCTATAAAAACTCCTGAAAAAGAAGATGGAGAGTTAGGTAGAGTAGATGCTGATGACCTTTATAGAATAGTTAAAAACTTTAGATGGGGCAATTTTAAAGATGTTAATGTTCATTTTGATGAAACTTGTACTTCTAATATTATCAGTTATAGAAGTTCTGCAAGTAGAGCTGCGGAGGCTCTAATGACGAAGGGAGAAAATAAAAAAGCTCAAGAGGTATTAGATTTGGTAAATAAGGAAATACCTGTATCTAAATATAATGACCCTCGTTCGCTTAATTCCATTGTTTATGGTTATATTGTGTCTGGGCAGGAGAAGAAAGGTTTAGAATTAGCAGAAGAGCTTAAAAAATCTATTTTCAAAGAGTATGATTATTATTTAACTTTAACACCAGAAAATCAAAGGTATGTTAAAAGAGAAATGAGCATTCAACCATTGTTATACTCTATGGTAGTAGCTTCTGTATCTGATGCTTATAAGAAAATAGGACAGGAACAGAAGGCGTATAATTACTTAGTAAGTTCTATAAAACCTATTGATAGTAGATTTAATTCATTTATAAATCAGCTAAAAGCTATGGGGAAAGAAAAGGCATACCAAGAATCCGAAAATGTACAGAAAATAACACCTTTCTATCAGTATCTTTTTGAGGTAATGAAACCTTATGATAGTACCTACACTTCAGAAAAAACAAATCAAATTACCGATGCTGTTATAAAAGCAACACAGTAATTATATAAGAACTTATAGAATATAGAAAAATAGGCTGCCCTATAAAAAGAGTAGCCTATTTTTTATTTATTTTATGTGAGATTAAAAATTACTTATTTTCTACCAGGTTTTGCCAATACTATATTATGTATAACCGTAGGGTTATAGTTCATACTTCTTATTCTATTGGGGTCTTTGATAATAATGATAGATAAATTCTTTTTATTATTAGCCAACCGAAAGAATTGTTGAGATGAAATTTCTCTTTTTTTATACAGAAATACTATGTTTTTTGAGTTGTTTTCTAAATTAGGTATACTGGGACTAGGATAGTAATCTACAACTTCAGACTGTTTAGCTGTATGGCAGGATAATATCACAGATATTATGAAAAGATACGATAAAATTTTCATTATTAAGCAAGTTTACGACTAAATTAAACAAAATTTCAGAATTGAAAACTATTTCACCGTCTTTTTCTTTCTTTATTTTAGTAATGAAATTTATTAAAAAAAAACTGAGAGTTTTTATGGCTCTCAGTTTTCTATTGTTAAAGTCAAAAAAATATTAGCTTCTTTTAGAAAGCCTCTATTATTTTTGAGAAATCTTCTATATTCAAAGCGGCACCACCTATAAGACCACCGTCTACATCAGGCTGAGAGAAAATTTCTTTAGCATTACTTGGCTTTACAGAACCTCCATAAAGGATAGATACTTCATCTGCCACTTCCTTGCCATATTTTTCTGCTATCATATTTCTAATAAAAGCATGTACCTCTTGAGCCTGCTCTGCAGTAGCAGTTTCTCCAGTACCTATTGCCCATACAGGCTCGTAAGCTATAACCACTTTCTTTATTTCCTCGGCACTTAGAGTAAACAAAGCCGTTTGTGTTTGATTTTTGATAACCTCTAAATACTTACCAGATTTTCTTTCTTCCAAATTTTCGCCATTACAGTAGATAGGTGTAAGCCCTTTATCTAATAAAGTTTTTACTTTTCTATTAGCATGGCTATCGGTTTCTCCGTGGTATTGTCTGCGTTCAGAATGAGCAATAATGCTCCCATCTAAGTTTACAGAAGCTATCATAGCAGCAGAGATTTCTCCTGTATAAGCTCCAGATTCGTGTTCGGAAATATCCTGAGCATATACTTCTACCTCTTTATTTTTAAAAATATCTTTAGCTGTGGTAAGATAAAGAGCTGGTGGCGCTATCATTACCTTGCAGTTAGGTGTGTGTGTGCTAGTATAATTGGATAGCTGTTGCATAAGCTCTTTAGCTTCTGAAAAATCTTTATTCATTTTCCAGTTTCCTGCTACAATGTTTTTTCTCATAATATCAATGCTTTAAGATTAGTCTAATTTCCAAATAGTTTTCATTAGTTTGTAGAACTGGTGTTCTCTTTCTGTAACCTCATTATCTGCTTTAATGAGTGTTTTTGCAAACTTTGCAAATTTCTTTCTCTCGGCTTCGGTAGAATCATCTAAGAAACAACGAGCATGAAACTCAAAATGGTCTTTCCACGCTTCTGGTTGTAGCGTTGCAATGACTTCCAACTCGTTATCTAAATTGATTCTGAACGGAAACTCATCAGCAAGGTACTTTTGGATAACGATGCCTTCCTCTGGCTGTACTTCGTAGTCCACTGCAGAGAGAATCATTAACAAATGATAACCTGCTATAGATTTGTTTGATTTTTGCATTTTATTTTTGTTGTATAGTTAATTTATATAATCTTTTGCACTTTTTTTATCAGTAATTTTCCCATTTTCTAGAACGAGTACGAAAGGATTGCTCCTAGCTATGGTCTTGATAGCTGTGCCGTCCATCATTGCATTTGGTAGTGTTTTAAATGTGTTTTGTGCCGTAGAAACTCCATAAACTACTGTTTTGCGGTGCTTGGAAACTTTATTTTCTACCGCTTCTAAGAGATTAGCATCTACCTCGGTGGGTTTATAGCTAAATACCAAAACCGTTTTTGGAGCTTGCATAAGGCTATCTGTAATATCATTACCGTGCAGGTCTTCTATTTTAAATTTTACAATTTCAGACGCATAGCCTTCTTTCACTACCTCGGAAGTGGTTTTGTCTTCTTGGATTACCCAATCAGGATTTTGCCAATAGTTTTGGTTGATGTAATCGTCTTGATTAACTTTTATAATCTCTTTAGTTTTTTTATGTTCAAGGGTATAAAAAGTCTTGTATTCAGATGGATTTTCTTCAATCTTTTTCTTTTCAGACTTTAAATCTGTTCCTATTTTATAATCTCTAAAATCAATAATAGGCTCATGTTTAATCCCGTGAAGCATTATCCATAGAGAAACTATTGTTCCTAAAAACAGTACAGAACCTCTTGCTCTAACGAAGGAAGTAGGTGTCTTATCTCTATATGCAAAGTAGAGTAGAAGGAGTAGGGCGAGAAGCACAATGTCTTTCCAGAAGCTTTGCCAAGGTGTAAATTTAATAGCATCTCCGAAACAACCACAATCTGTAACCACATTAAAATAAGCTGAATAGAAAGTGAGAAAAGCAAAGAATACACACAGCCCAATCAACGCTAATAGAACCTTTCTTACTGAAATTTTTAATAGTAATAAAATTCCTAAAATAAGTTCCAAAATCACTATAAAAAAAGCGATTGGAAGAGCCCAACTCTCTAGTATCTCAATATTAAAGACTTGAGGAGAAAAATATTCTTCTAATTTGAATGAAAACCCCTTAACATCTACTGCTTTAACAAAACCTGAAGCAATAAAAATAAGAGCGACAACGATTCTTAGTAAGCGTTTAAGCATTTTGTTCGTTCATTTTTATGAGACAGAATACAGCGTAATTAAGCATATCAAAATAGTTAGCATCTAGCCCTTCCGAAACTAAAGTGTGTCCATTATTATCTTCTATTTGTTTAGTACGAAGTACCTTTTGATAGATTAAATCTGTAATAGAGGAAATTCTCATACTTCTCCACGCTTCGCCATAGTCGTGGTTTTTTCTCTGCATTAGCGCTTTAGCTTCGTTGGTGTAATGTTGATACAAGTTTAAAATTTCTTCAGTATCAGTATCTAAATTTTCTGATAACCCTTTTTCTAATTGAATAAGACCTATGACAGCGTAATTAACTATCGCTATAAACTCTGCTTCCTCCGATTCTTCCACCATTCTTTTTTCGGTCATTTGGAGCGTTCTTATCCTATTGATTTTAATAAAAATTTGGTCCGTGATAGAACTTGGGCGTAGCACTCGCCATGCTGCACCGTAATCTTGAAGTTTCTTCTCAAATAAATCTTTACAGAGGTTTATAATTTTGTCGTATTGTTTCGAAGTATTCTGCATATACTGTGTTATTACTCTTCAAAGATAGTGAAAAAAAAGCATATTAGGAATAGGGCTTAACTCTAAATATCATTGCTAACTATACGACAACAATCGGTTACAAATGGTTTTAGTCGAAAGTAAATAATTTTATACCGAGTATTATTCTGACGATAGCTCATCTTTGCCTTGTGAATGTAAAAGACTTTTATTCATAGAAGCTAAAGTATAATTTAAAAATAAATCTATTATGAAAAACAAGGTTCAACTTATTGGTAATGTGGGTAACACGCCAGAAATTAAAGAGGTTAATAATACTAAAGTAGCTCATCTTTCTATAGCTACTAACGAAATTTACAAAAATGCACAAGGAGAGAGGGTAGAGCAGACGGAATGGCATAAAGTGGTGGCTTGGGGAGGACTAGCAGAAATTATAGAAAAGTATGTTACCAAAGGTAAAGAGATAGCTATTGAAGGGAAGCTAACCTACCGAAGTTATGATGATAAAGAAGGAAATAAACGCTATGTTACCGAAATTATAGCTAACGATATCCTGCTTTTGGGAAGAGCTAAATAAAATGGAGGTTATATAGAAATGAAAAAAGCCAAGAATTGAACTTGGCTTTTTATTATTACTTTGAAAAACAGTTTTTAATTATGCGTCTATTTTTGCATAAACTGCATTTTTCTCTATAAATTCTCTTCTTGGAGGTACTTCATCTCCCATAAGCATAGAGAAGATTCTATCTGCTTCACCCGCATTTTCTATATTCACTTGCTTTAGAATTCTGTTTTCTGGGTTAAGTGTAGTTTCCCAAAGCTGCTCAGGGTTCATTTCCCCAAGACCTTTATATCTTTGTACTTCTATGCCTTTACCATCGGCAGACATTTCTAAGGTTTTTTCTTCTCGCTCTTTCTCATTCCAAGCATATACCTTTTTGTTACCTTTTTTAAGAAGATATAAAGGTGGAGATGCAATATAAACATAACCTTGCTCAATAAGTTCCTTCATATAACGGAAGAAGAAGGTAAGTATAAGTGTAGAGATATGAGAACCGTCAATATCGGCATCGGTCATAATTACAATTTTATGATAACGAAGTTTACTTAAATTAAGAGCCTTGCTATCTTCCTCTGTACCAACGCTTACACCTAAAGCAGTATAGATATTTTTGATTTCCTCGTTTTCGTAAACTTTGTGTATCATAGATTTTTCTACATTAAGAATTTTACCTCTCAATGGTAGAATAGCTTGAAAATGTCTATCTCTTCCTTGTTTTGCAGTACCTCCCGCAGAGTCTCCCTCTACAAGGAATATCTCTGATTCGGCTGGGTCTTTTGATGAACAATCCGAAAGTTTACCAGGTAGTCCTGCTCCTCCCATAGGAGATTTACGCTGTACCATTTCTCTAGCTTTTTTAGCTGCCTGTCTTGCCTTAGCTGCTAGAACTACTTTCTGTACAATCTGTTTAGCTTCGGTAGGATTTTCTTCTAGGAAGTTGGTAAGCATTTCGCCTACTATTTTATCCACCGCACCAGAAACCTCGGAATTACCAAGTTTTGTTTTGGTTTGTCCTTCAAACTGAGGCTCCATTACTTTTACAGAGATTACGGCAGTAAGTCCTTCACGGAAGTCATCTCCCGTAATTTCCACTTTCTCTTTTTGAGGAATACCTAGGTCGTCTGCATATTTTTTAAGAGTTCTTGTAAGAGCTCGCCTAAATCCTGTAAGATGCGTACCTCCTTCGTGGGTATTTATATTATTGACATACGAGTGTAAGTTTTCCGTGAAAGAAGTGTTATATCTCATAGCAACTTCCACAGGAATATCATCTCTTTCTCCTTCCATAAAGATAACATTCTCCATAATGGATTCTCTGTTACCATCTATGAACTCTACAAACTCTTTAAGACCACCTTCGGATAAGAAAGTTTCTGTTAAGAATTCTCCTTTTTCGTCTTTTACTCTCTCGTCTGTAATAGTGATATTGATACCTTTATTCAAAAATGCTAACTCTCTAAGTCTAGCAGAAAGAGTATCATAGTTATAAACTAATTCGTTGAAAATACTTTCATCTGGTTGAAAGAAAACCTCTGTACCTCTATAATCGGTAGTTCCTATTTCTTGAACATCTTCTAAAGCTCTACCTTTAGAATATCTTTGTTGATAAATTTTTCCTTCTCTGTAAACCGTAGCAATGGTACTCGTGGATAAAGCATTAACACACGAAACCCCCACACCGTGGAGTCCACCAGAAACCTTGTAAGAGTCTTTATCAAACTTACCACCAGCACCTATTTTAGTCATTACTACCTCTAGCGCAGATTTTTGTTCTTTTTCGTGAAAATCTACAGGGATTCCTCGTCCGTTATCCTTTACACTAATAGAATTACCCTCGTGAATAGTAACTGTAATGGTATCGCAGTATCCTGCTAAAGCCTCATCTATAGAGTTATCTACAACCTCATATACCAAATGGTGCAAACCTCTCACTCCCACATCTCCAATGTACATAGAGGGTCTTAGCCTCACATGTTCAATCCCTTCTAAAGATTGGATACTACTAGCTGTATATTGTTTATTACTCATTATTCTTTATGATTTTTTTAAAGATTACAAATATACAAATTTTAAAAAAGAGATAAAAATAAAATTCTTGCTAATCCTCGTTAAGTTTATTTGATGAAATCTTTATTTATTGAAATTCTGCAACTTTTAAAGATTAGAATTTGTTGGGTTCAATAATGTAGCAAAAACCAAAACTCTATCACCAAATATTTTTTCTACTTCCACAGTGATATTAGGTAACTCATTTGTAATAAAGTTCGTTCTGTCTTCGGTGGTTCCGAAAATAAGTAACAGATTAAAATTAGTCCCTTCTTGTAGTCTTTCAGTTTCTACTTCGGAAGCAATATAATGTTTTAAATTTGGGGTTTCTCTATAATGGCTTATGATACTTTCGTTGAAGTATGTTTTCCATTCGGATATGTTTCCTTGTTCACAATGGAATGTTAAACTTAATATACTCATTTCTAAGTGTGTTATAAATAAATTAGTAAAATATCCTGCAAAAATCGGTATTTTTTTGTAAATTAGCCCTTTGATTTTAATGTAAAATTGAAGTAATAATTTATTTAGTATAATAAAAAAGACTTATGCATAAAGAAGGAGAAAGGTTAATACCTATCAATATTGTGGACGAAATGAAGTCCTCTTATATTGACTACTCAATGTCCGTTATTGTATCTCGTGCCTTGCCAGATGTAAGGGACGGATTAAAGCCTGTACATCGTAGGGTTTTATATGGTATGTATGGATTGGGAGTTTTTTCAAATAAAAAATATTTAAAATCTGCCAGAATTGTAGGAGATGTTTTGGGTAAATATCATCCACATGGTGATAGATCTGTTTATGACGCTATGGTGCGTATGGCACAACCATGGAGTTTAAGGTATCCGCAAGTAGATGGTCAGGGTAATTTTGGTTCTATGGACGGCGACCCACCAGCAGCTATGCGTTATACCGAAGCTAGACTGAAAAAAATATCTGATGAAATTCTATCAGATTTAGATAAAGAAACTGTTGATTTTCAAAATAACTTCGATGATAGTTTACAGGAGCCTACAGTGTTGCCTACTAAAATTCCTAACCTTTTAGTAAATGGTACATCTGGTATTGCGGTAGGTATGGCAACTAATATGGCGCCTCATAACTTATCGGAATCGGTAGACGCTATCTGTGCTTATATAGATAATAAGGAGATAGAAATAGATGAGTTAATGAAATATATCATCGCTCCTGACTTCCCTACGGGAGGAATTATCTACGGCTACGACGGAGTTAGAGATGCGTTCCATACAGGAAGAGGGCGAATTGTATTAAGAGCTAAAGTCGCTTTTGAAGAGATTGGAAACCGTAATGCCATTATCGTTACCGAAATCCCTTATTTGGTGAATAAAGCTGAAATGATAGCTAGAACATCAGAGTTGGTAAAAGAGGATAAAATACAGGGTATTCACGAAATTAGAGACGAGTCTGATAGGAGAGGTATGCGTGTGGTTTATGAACTTAAAAACGATGCAATACCTAATGTAGTTCTTAACCTATTGTATAAATATACGGCGTTACAAACTTCGTTCAGTGTTAATAATATTGCTTTAGTAAAGGGTAGACCACAACAGCTTAACTTAAAAGATATTATTGTTCACTTTGTGGAGCATCGCCACGAGATTGTAATTCGTAGAACTCAGTATGAGCTTAAAAAAGCGAGAGAAAGAGCTCATATCTTAGAAGGTTTTATGAAAGTTATTGCAACTCAAGATACTTTAGATAAGGCAATTTCTATCATTAGACATTCAGCAACGCCGCAAGCCGCTAAAGAAGGTTTGATTGCAGAGTTTGAACTTTCGGACATACAAGCTCAAGCCATTTTGGATTTAAGATTAGCTAGGCTTACAGGTATGGAGCTAGATAAAATCCGTGATGAATACAAAGCCATTATGGATTTAATTAACGACTTAGAGGATATTCTTTCCAACGAAGTTAGACGCTACCAAATCATCAAAGATGAATTGCTAGAAGTTAAAGAAAAATATGGTGATGAAAGAAGAACGGAAATAGATTACTCTGGAGGGGAAATGTCTATAGAAGACTTCATTCCTAACGAAGAGGTGGTACTTACTATTTCTCACGCTGGATACATCAAGAGAACGCTCCTTTCAGAATACAAAACTCAGAGTAGAGGCGGAGTGGGGAACCGTGCGGCATCTACAAGAGATGAAGATTTCTTAGAATACATTGTTTCTGCTACCAACCACCAGTATATGCTATTCTTTACGGAAAAAGGTAAGTGCTACTGGTTGAGAGTGTTTGAAATTCCTGAAGGTTCTAAAACAGCTAAAGGTAGAGCAATACAGAACTTAATCAATATAGAACCTGATGATAAAATCAAGGCTTACATTAGAACCAATGATTTAAAGGACTCTGAGTATGTTAAGCAGATGTATGTGGTAATGATTACCAAAAACGGAACTATCAAGAAAACTTCGTTAGAGGCTTACTCTAGGCCTAGAACCAATGGTATCCACGCCATAGAAATTAGAGAGGACGACCAGCTTCTAGGAGCAAAACTTACCAACGGTAACTCCGAGATAATGATAGCTACTAAAAATGGTAAATGTATCCGTTTCCCAGAAGAGAAAGCAAGAGCGGTAGGTAGAACTTCCATTGGGGTAAGAGGTATTTCTCTAGAAGACAACGACGAGGTAATTGGTATGATAGTTGTAAATGACATAGAGAATGAAACTGTTTTGGTAGTTTCTGAAAAGGGCTATGGTAAGAGAACTGCAGTAGAAGACTATCGTGTTACTAACCGTGGAGGTAAAGGGGTTATTACTCTCAACATTACTGAAAAAACAGGTCAGCTTATTGCGATACAATCAGTGGTAGATGGTAACGATTTAATGATTATCAATAAATCAGGAGTTGCAATAAGAATGTCGGTAGATAATATGCGTGTTATGGGTAGAAATACCCAAGGTGTAAGGCTGATTAATCTTAAAAATAATGATGAAATAGCAGCCGTAGCAAAAGTGGAGGCAGAGAAAGATGTAGAGGACGAAGAAATGGAAGAATCTAATGATGAGACTGTAAATCCATCTGAAGAAAATTCAGAGGAATAGTATTCAAAATAAAATAATAAATATATTAAAATAGTATGAAAAAAGTTATTTTAAGTATTGCTGTGTTTTCAACAACACTAGCATTTTCACAAAAAAAGGAAATTCAAAACGCGTTCAAAGCAATAGAGTCAGGTGATATCGCGGCTACTAATGCAGAACTTTCAAAAGCAGAAGTTCTTATTGGTAGCAAATCATATTTAGTAGAGCCTAGTTTATTAGAACAATATTATTACTCTAAAGGAGTAGCTCTTATAAAGTCTGGTAAAACTACAGAAGGAGCTACTTGGCTAGGTAAAATAGGAGATTTAAGTAAATCTAAAATCTATACAGGTAAAGATGCTGATAAAAATAAAGTTTATTTTGTAGGAAAAGAAGCTGCTGACACTAGTGGTATAGCAGGACTTAAAGAGGAGTCTTATGTATCTAAATTATCAGATAAGTTACCGCAGTTAATTAATCCTATGTTAAAAACAGCCGGAGATGAGGCTTATCAGGCTTACCAAGCAAAAAATCATATAAAGGCTGCTGCTAAATATTTAGAGGTTTATAACCTTCTAAAGGCTGCTGGTACAGATGATAAATTATATCAGTACTATGCAGGTCTAAACTATGCACTTGCAAATGATAAATCTAAAGCCATAGAGGTGTACTCTGATTTAATTAAAAGCGGTTACACAGGAGTTACAACCATATATAAGGCTAAAAATAAAAAGACAGGGCAAGATGAAAATCTAGATAAAAATGGTTTTGAAACTTTAAAGAGATTAGGTTCTGCTTCGGATTATACTGATTTTAGAACAGAACAAACGCCTAGTATCGAACAAGAATTATATGAAACTAATGCAGCCTTGCTTATTGATTCTGAAAGATACACAGACGCTTTAAATTTATTGGAGAAGGGTATTAAAAAATTCCCTAAAAGTAGTAAATTATCAGAGTTACAAGGTACAGCTTATTATAAGTCAGGAAAAACTAACGAGTTTATCAATAACTTAAGAAATGTAGTTGCTTCTAATCCTAATGATAAAGTAAGTTGGTATAATTTAGGGGTTCTTTTAAGTAAAGATGAAGCTAAATTAAATGAAGCAGAAGGTGCATTTAAAAGAGCTTTAGAAATAGACCCTGATTATGTTCCTGCTATTCAGGGCATATTCTATAATGTTTATATGTTAGGTGATGATGGTAAAGTTATAGAGAAAGCAGAAGCTGCTAGAAAAGCAAAAAAAATGGACGAGTTTAATAAAATCTTACAAGATAGAAGAGACAGATTTGCTAAGGGATTACCTTATTTAGAAAAGTGGTATTCTTTAGAGCCTAAAAATCCTGAAATTGTAAGTTTATTAAAAGGAGTTTATCAAACTTTACGTAAAGAAGATAAAGTAAAGGAAATGAAGGCTGTAGAAGATAGTCTTAAAAAATAAAAGCTAAAATGGTATGATTATTGTTATGATAACCATACCATTTTTAACTTAAATTATTAACCATAAAAAATAAATTATTATGTCAAAAAGAGGAAATAACTCAGTAGGTGTATTAGTAGGTCTTTTAGCAGGAGCAGCTGTAGGTGTTGCTTTAGGAATGCTTTATGCTCCAGAAGAGGGAAAGACAACTAGAAAAAAATTGAAAAGAAAGGCTGAGGATTTAAAGGATCAAGCAGAAAAAGAATACAAAAAAGCCTATGAAAAAGTAAAAGACCAGTATCAAGATTTATCAGAGAAAACTAAATCTAATGTAGATAAAGTGGTTTCTAATGTTAAAGAAACTTATGATAAATACAAAGGTCAAGTAGTAGATAAAGCTAATGAAGTAGCTAAAGATGTAGAGTCAGAATTAGATGGCTTGAAGTAAAAAATACACAAATAAAAAAGGAACTTGAAATACAGTTCCTTTTTCATAAAAATTAGACAAAAATAAGATTGATGATAAACTTCTTTAAGAATTACGCACAAAAAAGGCTTGATTTAATAAAAATGGAAGCTACCGAAAAAATGTCTATTAAAGCAGGTAATATAGCTTTCTTAGTTATTTTAAGTATTTTCTTCTTATTTTTATTTATATTTCTCAATATAGGATTGGCTATACTAATAGGCTATTATATACAAAATATGGCTTATGGTTTTCTAATAATCTCTGGGATTTACTTATTTTTAATAATTCTACTTTTACTACTCAAAAATTCTATAAAAGAGGGGATTGCTAATATAATTATAAAATCTATAAACAAATAATATGGGTACTAAATATAGAAGTCTTTCCGAATTAAGGGCTCAAAAATCTTTGTTGAAAAATGAAATTTCTGATATGGAAAAAGTAATTACCTTCAAAAAACCTAAAAGTTCTTTGAGTTTAATAACTAAAGGATTTACTGATAAGTTTATAGAGGAGAAAAGTAATGAAAGTGGCGCTAACAAAATTTCTATAAATACAGGTAATATTGTAAAAGAGGTAACCAAAGAAATTAAAAATAGAGTATCTAATAGAAACTCAGACTCTTCACTTTTAACATTAAAAAATGAAGGATTAGGGGAGAGTGTAGTAGATGGCTTTCTCAAAGTTGGCTTAGTAGGTACAGTCAGCAACTATGCTAAAAATAATCTTAAAAACCCTAATTGGAAGAAGAGAGCTATAGGTTTATTTCTTGTTTATGTAGCACCGCTAGTTATTAGGCAGTTAAGAACATTCCTAGACGATTACCAACGAAAACAAACTGCTAAGAGTATCAATAGATTGATATAATCTATTTTTATTGAAGGGTAAGTCTTATTTATTCAAACTTAGACTGAATATTAGAATTAAGTATCAAATAAAAAATCCGTATCTTTGCAGAAATTTTATAATATTTAATGAATTTATTTAGCGAGTCCAATTTAAGTCCTGAAATTCTTAAGGCAGTTGGCGAAATGGGGTTTGAAACTCCT
Source organism: Riemerella anatipestifer (assembly GCF_009932355.1). GTDB lineage: Bacteria > Bacteroidota > Bacteroidia > Flavobacteriales > Weeksellaceae > Riemerella > Riemerella anatipestifer_E. Next base: position 31,096 of record NZ_LEKU01000023.1, on the reverse strand, counting down.
ACGGAGATCCAAAAACAAAGTATTCCTTTTATTTTATCAGATGTTAGAGATCTGATAGCACTAGCGCAAACAGGAACAGGGAAGACAGCAGCGTTTTCATTACCTATCTTAGATATGATAGATGACACTAGTAGAAAAATCCAACTTTTGGTACTTTGTCCTACTAGAGAGCTTTGCTTACAAATAGCAAAAGACATAAAAAATTACTCCAAATATCAACCTAATATTAAATCTGTAGCAGTTTACGGTGGTAGTAGTATTACAGACCAAATTCGTAGCCTTAGAGATAAGCCTCAGATTATTGTAGGAACACCAGGTAGAGTGATAGACTTAATTAACAGAAAGGCATTAGATTTTTCAAGTATCCATTGGTTGGTATTAGATGAAGCGGATGAGATGCTTTCTATGGGCTTTAAAGACGATTTAGAAACCATTCTAAGTGAAACACCAGAAACTAAACAAACTTTACTCTTTTCAGCTACGATGAATAAAGAGGTTGAAAGGATTTCTAAAAGTTATCTTACCAACCCTCACCGTATTTCTGTAGGTTCTATCAATGCTGTTAAGAAGAATATTAGCCACGAATATTATGTGGTAAATTATAGACAGAAGAAAGAAGCACTTAAGCGCCTTATAGATGCTAATCCTAATCAATATTCCATTATTTTCTGTCGTACTAGAATGGAAGCTAAAGAGGTCGCTGACTATCTAATGCAGAATGGCTATGCCGCTGATGCTTTACATGGAGATTTATCACAAGCACAGAGAGATACAGTGATGCTTAAGTTTAGACTTAAAAATATTGATATTTTAGTAGCTACAGATGTAGCGGCTAGAGGGTTAGATGTAGATTCACTTACTCATGTGATTCACTACTCTTTACCTGATGACCCAGAAGTTTTTGTTCATAGAAGTGGTAGAACAGGACGTGCAGGGAAAGATGGTATTTCTATGGCTCTTATAAAGCCTGAAGAAACAAGAAAGCTGAAGCACATTAAAGTTCAAACACAAATAGAACTTAAAGAAAAACCAATCCCTAAAGGAGAAGATATCATTAAAGCTCAAGTAGCAGGAGTATTTGAGCATTTGTTTACAGAACATGAAACTTATTTTGATTTTGATGATAGTCTTATTCCTGATTTATCGCAGTTTTCAAAAGAGGAATTGGTGCATCAGTTGTTACAATTTCAGTTGAGAGATTTAGCTTTATACTATAAAAATAGGAACGACTTATCAGACCAAAAACTAAAAAAAGAAGGTGATATCAAGGAAAGTCGTAGAGAGGGAAGACGAGATAAGGGAGAAAGAAGTAGAGACAGAGGAGGAAGGAAAAGTAAAAAATCTAATTCTGACATGGTGAGATTTTTCTTTAATTTAGGCAAAAGAGACCAATTAAAGAAAGTAGATATGTTGGATATTATTAACAAATCAACTAAAAAATCTAAAAAAAGAGCTGATATTGGGGATATTGAAATTTTGGATAAGTTTACTTTCTTTGAAGTAGAGAAATCATTCAAGAATGAAATCCTTAACAACATTTCTTCTATGAAATTTAAAGGTAAAGAAATGAGAGCCGAAGTAGCTAACTAGGAAAAATAAAAAAGGGATACTCACATTTGAGCGTCCCTTTTTTATGTTTTTAATTTTATCTATCTATAGACCCCATTACTTTTTGTGCAAAGCTGTTGAGGGCGTCTTTTTCGGCCATTCCTTCTTGTACATTATGATGTACTTCCATAGCTCCACAGATATTAGTTATCATTTCGCCGATTAAGTTCATTTCTTCTTCGGATACGCCCCTAAACTCGGTATAAGATTCTAAAACCTCTAGCGTTGCTGCTAGATTTTCGGCAGTATTATTTTGATAGAATTGTCTTATAATTGGTAATTTCATTGCTTATTTAATTTCGTTAAACAAATTGTTAAGACTTTCAGCTTGATTGGTTTGCACTTGGTTTACCAATGCTCCATTTTTAAAAGCGGCAAAAGTAGGTAGATTATCTACTTTAGCAAGTTTACGGCTTTCAGGAAGTTTCTCCGCATCTACATAGTAGAATGGTATATCTTCATTTTCCGAAGCTAATTTTTTAAACTTAGGTTTCATTATACGGCAGTTACCACACCATGAAGCACCGTATTGTACCATTACTTTTTCATTCTCGTTTACTATTTGTTGAAGTTGATCTTCTGTTAATTCTTGATACATTGTATTGTATTTTTAAGTTAAAAGTATTAAAAAAGAGGTCTGAGAAAAAAATCAAACCTCTTTTTATAAATTACTATTTTTAGTGTTTTGCTAAATATTCTGCGGTTGATTTTCTATCAGCATGCATAGCCTCTTTACCTTCTTCCCAGTTAGCAGGGCAAACTTCACCGTGCTTCTGTACATGAGTGTAGGCATCTATAAGTCTTAAAAACTCTTTTACATTTCTACCCAAAGGCATATCGTTTACTGCTTCGTGGAAAATTTTTCCTGTTTCATCTATCAGATAAGTAGCTCTGTAAGTTACATTTGAACCTGAAAGAATTTCGTTTCCTTCTTCATCATAATCAAAGTCTTGATCTACAATTCCTAAAGCATTAGCTAGCTGTCTGTGAGTATCTGCTAAGATTGGGTAAGTAACGCCCTCAATACCACCATTATCTTTAGGTGTGTTTAACCAAGCGAAGTGTACTTCGTTAGTATCACAAGAAGCACCGATTACTTTAGTATTTCTCTTTTCAAACTCGCCTAGAGCTTCTTGAAAAGCGTGTAATTCCGTTGGACAAACAAAAGTAAAATCCTTTGGATACCAAAATAACAATACTTTTTGTTGGTTTTTTGTTGCTTCTTCTAGAACGTTAATTCTTAGATTATCTCCCATTTCAGATATTGCATCTACTGTAATGTTTGGGAAAGGTCTTCCTACTAATGACATATTATTTATATTTTTTTGAGTTATTTAAAATTTTCTTTTACAAAGATAAAAAGATTCAGTTAATGAATTACACTATTATTGATAGTTAATATCTATCAACTAAAAAGAATTTATGAGTTAAACATTATATTTAGCTAAAGTTTCTTTGATACGCTTCATCGCTTCAATTATCTGTTCATCGGAAGTGGCATAAGATAAGCGAATACAATTGGTATCTCCGAATGATACACCTCCAACAGTAGCCACATGAGCTTTTTCTAAAAGAAACATCGCAAAATCGTCAGAGTTGTTAATGATGGTATTTCCCAAGGTTTTTCCAAAATAGTGAGAAACATCAGGGAAAAGATAGAATGCACCTTTAGGCAGATTACATTTAAAACCTGGTATTTCGGATATAAGTTGATGAGCTAGATTTCTTCTTTCTTTAAACTTATCTATCATCGGCTGCAATTCCGATGGCTGCATTTCTAATGCCGTAATAGAAGCGATTTGTGCAATGGTATTAGCCCCAGAAGTTACTTGCCCTTGTATTTTGTCGCAAGCAGATGCCAACCACTGCGGAGCAGCAGAGTAGCCTATTCTCCATCCTGTCATAGCATAAGCCTTAGAAACTCCATTGATGACAACCGTCTGATTAAACACTTGTGGAAACTGGGCAATAGAAGTATGTTTACCTTCGTAATTTAAAAACTCATAAATTTCGTCAGAAATTATCACAACCTCTGGATATTTGGCTAAAGTATTAGCGATAGCTTCCAATTCTTCATAGGTATAAAAACTTCCAGAAGGATTACAAGGCGAACTAAATAAAATCGCTTTAGTCTTTGGGGTAATAGCGGCTTCTATTTGTTTAGGAGTTACCTTAAAATCAGTTTCTATAGAAGTTTCTATAAAAACGGAATTTCCGCCCATCATTCTTACCATTTCGTCGTAGCTTACCCAATATGGCGAAGGCAAAATGACTTCATCTTCGTCGTCTATAAGCGCTGCTAATACATTAGAAATGGACTGTTTAGCTCCCGTAGAAACACAAATTTGACTTGGAGAGTAGTCCAAATTATTATCTCTTTTTAACTTATTACAAATAGCTTGTCTAAGTTCAAGAAATCCTGTTATAGGAGAGTAATGACTATAATTATCGTCAATAGCTTTCTTAGCAGCTAATTTTATTTTTTCAGGAACATCAAAATCTGGTTCACCCAAAGTCATACTAATAACATCTATACCTTCCGCTTTCATAGCACGGGCTTTATTAGACATTACAAAGGTTTGGGAATAGCTCAGTCTCTCAACGCGTTTAGATAATTTGCTCATAGTATATTTTTATTAGCAACAAAATTACGGATTTTGATTAAACATTTCATCATATTTATGGCTTAAATGTAAAGCGAGATTAAATCAAAATAAATAGTTATTTTTGCTAAAAATATCATCACAATGAATAACACTTCTGATTCTAAATTTAAAAAATGGCTTAAACGAGTAGGTTGGGGAGGACTAATCTTCTTTACCGCAAAGGGGTTGGTTTGGTTAGCTGTATTTTATTTCGGTGCGGATGCTTTAAAGGGGTGTGTGAATAATTAAATTCTGTATAAGATTTCTTTAAACTAAGTTATACTGCAAAACAACTTTGAATTTTGAAATAAACCTAAACCATAAATAAAATGAAAATTACTAAAAGGGAAGTTATGTTTTTCATAGCAGGAATCTTAACCATGTTGATAGTTGAAACTGTTTGCGATTGGAATGAAAGCAAAACGGCATTTCAAAATGGTTTGGAAGATGGCGGTAAAATTTTAAAGCCATAAAAATCATAATGAAATAAAAGACAGTTGAATAGTTTTAAAGTTGAAATTATTTAACTACCCGTTATTGTAAATATCAAATATGATAAACTTTGAAAACCATTTGTCAGAAATTTTAGACTTACCAGATACTTGTCTTGATTTTTGTAAGAATGAATACGAAATAAAAAATATTAAAAAAAACACCTTTTTATTAAGAGAAGGCGAGGTGGCTAAATGGGCTGTTTTCGTAGAAAACGGACTTTTAAGAATGTATTCCATAGATGCCCAAGGTAAAGAACACATCATTCAGTTTGCTCCAGAAAAATGGTTGCTTTCGGATAGAAACAGTTTATTCTTTGATGAAAAATCTAAATTCTATATAGAGGCAGTAGAAGATAGCCAAGTCTTATTACTAAAACCTTCATTTTTTGCTCAAATAATAGAAAAGTTTCCACAAACAGCCGCATCACAAGAGATGTTATTGCAAAAACACATCAGAAATTTACAAAACAGAGTTAATTCTTTATTGGGTGCAACAGCCGAAGAAAGATACTTAGATTTCATAAAAATGTATCCCGATATTTTGCAACGAGTACCACAATGGATGGTGGCTTCCTATTTAGGGATTACCCCAGAAAGTTTAAGCAGAGTTAGAAAGAATATTGCAGAAAAAGGGAAACTTTAATCTAAAGATAACTTTCTTTAGAAAACCGAATTATTTTTCTAAGTCTTATATTTGCGGAATGAATCAGCAAGATACCATTTGTGCACTAGCTACAGCCAATGGAGTAGGAGCTATAGGCATTATTAGAGTTTCGGGAGATAACTCTATTAACATTACAAATACTATTTTTAAAGGGAAAGATTTAACTAAAGTTGACTCTCACACGCTTCATTACGGATTTATCGTTCAAGGCGAGGAAGTGATAGATGAAGTCATGATAAGCGTTTTTAAAGCTCCGAAAAGCTTTACCACAGAGGATTCCGTAGAGATTTCGTTTCATGGGTCGCCTTTCATTGGTAAAAGGATTTTAGATTTATTGATAGCCAACGGTTGCAGAATGGCTAAGGCTGGGGAATTCAGTATGAGAGCCTTTATGAATGGTAGGATAGACCTTTCCCAAGCCGAGTCTATAGCAGACCTTATAGCCTCCGAAAGTGAGGCAGCAAGAAAAGTAGCTCTTAATCAATTAAAAGGTGGTATTTCTAATGAAATTTCTATTTTACGGAACGATTTACTTAATTTCACTTCTCTTATAGAACTTGAGCTTGATTTTGCTGAAGAAGATGTAGAATTTGCTGACCGAACTGAATTGACTCAATTATTACAAAAACTAAAGTCTAAACTTGGTGGCTTATTAGAAAGTTTCCAATACGGAAATGCCGTTAAAAATGGAGTTCAAGTAGCTATCATTGGTAAGCCTAACGCAGGGAAATCTACTTTGCTAAACTCTTTACTAAAAGAGGAAAGAGCCATCGTTTCTGATATTGCAGGAACTACTAGAGACACCATAGAAGAAGTACTGCATATTGGTGGACACGCTTTTAGATTTATAGATACTGCAGGAATTAGAGATACCGCCGATAGAGTAGAGAGCATAGGTGTAGAAAAGGCTAAAGAAAAAATAAATACAGCAGATATTCTATTGTATTTATTTGATATAAAAGACAGTTCTCCTGACGAAATTATAAACTTTATTACCTCTTTGGAGCGTCCTGACCTTAAGGTTATTTTACTCCAAAACAAAATAGACTCTAGTAACGAGGCAGAAATCAATGATTTTTGGAAACAGTTAAAAGAGGCTCTCGTTCCTAATTTTACTCAAACCATTTTGGGAATTTCGGCTAAGGAAGGCAAGAATATAGAAATTTTAAAAAATGAACTGGTATCTTATATAGAGGAATTAAAAACTTCTGAAAGCACCATTATTACCAATCAGCGTCATCAAGAAGCATTACAAAAATCGCTTCTTTCGGTACAAAAAGTGGAGGAAGCCATCACAAATAGAATTTCTACTGAACTTTTAGCCTACGAACTCCGTGCTGCTATGGAGCATCTAGGTGAAATTTCTGGAGAGTTTACCAATGACGAAGTGCTAGGCAATATCTTTGGAAAATTCTGTATTGGAAAGTAAAATTTATAAAACTTACTTTAAATATTATACCTGATAATAATTTTGATTTAAAAGTCTAAAAATCATATTGTCAGATAATAAATTTTACATATATTTGCACCACTTTTTACGGACTTTTTTGAGCGAAAAGTAAAAAACTGTAATATTTAACCAACTTCAAAGCCCATTTATCCGTTTTAGCTCAAAGAATGGTAGTTTTGGATACAAATTATTTTATTATGTCAGAACAGACAAAACAACAAGAAGAGGTTCTTATGAACCAAAATGTAGCACCTGAAAATTTCGATTGGGATTCTTTTGAATCTGGTCTTAATGCTGAGGACAGAAACGAGAAAAAAGAACTTGAAGAAATCTACAAAGGTTCTTTAAGCGATTTAGCAGAAGATGATGTTATCGTAGGTAAAGTAGTAAGACTTACAGACAAAGAAGCTATCGTTGACATTGATTTCAAATCAGAAGGTGTTATTTCTCTTAACGAATTCCGTTACAACCCTAACCTAAAAGTAGGTGACGAGGTAGAAGTAATGGTGGATAGAAGAGAAGACAAAACAGGACAATTACAACTTTCTCATAAAAAAGCAAGAACGCTTAAGGCTTGGGATAAAGTAAACCAATATCACGAAAGTGGTGAGGTAGTAAACGGTTTCGTTAAGTCTAGAACAAAAGGAGGTATGATTGTAGATGTATTCGGTATCGAAGCATTCTTACCTGGTTCTCAGATAGATGTTAAGCCTATCAAAGATTACGACCAATATGTAGGTAAAACTATGGAGTTCAAAGTGGTTAAAATTAACCCTGAATTCAAAAATGTGGTGGTATCTCACAAAGCTCTTATCGAGGCTGATATCGAAGATCAGAAAAAAGAAATCATCGCTCAGCTTGAAAAAGGTCAAGTTCTTGAAGGAACAGTTAAGAACATCACTTCTTACGGTGTGTTTATTGACCTAGGTGGCGTTGATGGTCTAGTACACATTACAGACCTTTCTTGGTCTAGAGTAAACCACCCAACAGAAATCTTAGAAGATGGACAAACTGTGAAAGTGGTTATCCTTGACTTTGATGAGGATAAAACAAGAATCCAACTAGGTATGAAGCAGTTAGAAGCTCATCCTTGGGATGCTCTTGATGAAAACCTAAAAGTAGGAGATAAAGTAAAAGGTAAAGTAGTGGTATTGGCTGACTATGGTGCTTTCGTGGAAGTAGCTCCAGGTGTAGAAGGTCTTATCCACGTTTCTGAAATGTCTTGGAGCACACACCTTAGAAGTGCTGGAGACTTCGTAAAAGTAGGAGACGAGGTAGAGGCTCAAGTACTTACTTTGGATAAAGAAGAAAGAAAAATATCTTTAGGTATGAAACAACTTTCTGAAGATCCATGGGCTAATATCCAAGATAAATATCCATTAGGTTCTAAGCACTCTGGTACTGTAAGAAACTTTACTAACTTTGGTGTGTTCTTAGAATTAGAAGAAGGAATTGATGGACTTATCTATATTTCTGACCTTTCTTGGACTAAGAAAATCAAACATCCATCTGAATTCTGCAGCGTAGGAGATAAGTTAGATGTTGTAGTTCTAGAACTAGATGTAGATGCTAGAAGACTTTCTTTAGGTCATAAGCAACTTACAGAAAATCCTTGGGATAAATTCGAAACTAAATATGCTGAAGGCACTGTACATACAGGAGTAGCATCTGATGTTTTTGATAAAGGAGCGCAAGTTAAATTCGAAGATGTAGAGGTAGAAGCTTTCTGTCCTGCTAGATTACTTGAAAAAGAAGATGGTTCTAAAATCAAGAAAGGAGATGAAGCTGAATTCAAAGTAATCGAATTCAATAAAGAATTCAAGAGAGTGGTAGTATCTCACACAGGTCTTTTCCGTGAAGAAGAAAAGAAAAATGTAAAAGAAGCTGCTGCTAAAAGCTCTGCATCTGAAGAAAAAACAACTTTAGGAGATATTGATGCTCTTGCAGAACTTAAAAAGAAAATGGAAGAAGGTAAATAATCTAAATAATTAGATTAGATACTTTTCTAAAATATCTTTAAACCGTCTCAGAATTGAGGCGGTTTTTATTTTGATGCCAAAATAAAAGAAATGAGTATATAAAAAATGAAGTTTTAATATATAAAGAACTTTCTATATGTATATGTCATTTTATTTAGATTTGACTATACAATAAATATTTATTTAACATAATATAAATTATAGGAAAATTCTGAACTAAAAAAAGAGACCGATATTATTCGGTCTCTTCGAGTATTTTATAAACCTATATTAGTGTTTATTTTAAACTTCTTAGTTATATTCTTAGGAATACCATCTTTATGAAGTAAAATACCTGTTGTTTTATATAATACATACGGCTTAGTTACATAAAGATAACCTTCATAATCGTTGGTTGTTCCCCAAGAGTTTTTCACCATATAATATTCTTTACCTGTTTGGTCCTTAGCAATACCTACAATGTGCATACCGTGGTCGTCTGTTGTTGTAAGATTGTTAAGAGCTTCCTGGCGCATTTCTTCCGTAATTTTTTTATCAGGTTTTGGACCTTTAAATAAATCTTTTTTAGTAGCTGCATTAAGATTATCCAAATCTAAATCTGGTACATAAGCCACGCCATTTTTGTACGAGAAATAAGGTTCAGATACATCTGTTGCCCAACCTACGGTGTGTCCATTATTTATAGCGTAATCTATGATTGTTGTAAGATCTTCCATTGGGACATTCCACATAGTTTCGTGGCTCCAGTTGTCTGGAATAGGCACTACAAATCTTTCATAATAAGCATAATCTTTATATGATGATATACCTACATAATCTTCAGGAACAATCCCAACTACCTCTTTAGCAAAGGTTTGAGGCGTGTATTGTTTACCTTTATAAGTAAACTGAGTTGGATACTTACCTAAATAACTATCCAAAATAGCATCTATATTAGACAACCAGTTAGACGATAATTTCCCTGATGGATTTTTAACATAAGCATCTAGCATTGATTTTATAATTGCTTGCATTTCAGAGAAATTGTTTCTCGTTTGCCCTTCCTTTAAACCAGAATACACTTCTTGAGGAACTGCACCATATTTGCGATACATATTGATAACATCGTGTAATTCGCCACCATCTCCCCAAGAAATAGCTCCACCATTAAGTACATAAAGTTTGGCTTTATCGTGATAAGAATTTCTAGCAGTAAATATTTCTGCTAAATCAACAGGAGTTTTCCCCATTCTTATCATTTCAGATTCTAAGAAAGAGTTTCCTGAGTAGCTCCAACAAGTTCCTGAAGAACCTTGGTCTTTTACAGGCGTAGCACCATTCTCTTTAATTACCGTAAATTTAAAATCAGGATTTTCGGATTGATTGTTTTTCAGGCTATTCACTAAGCCATCTTGAGCAAACGCAAAAGTTGCACAAGATACCATTACTAAAGCTGTTAGTTTCGTTTTTATCATAATATATAGTATAAAAGGTTAATTTTAGTATAAAATTTTTAGTTTTTCAGTTGAAACCTTTACCGATATGGGTGAAGATATTTCGTGATATTCACCATCTAGATGCCAATCTTTAGTACTCGCTTCAAAAGAGAAACTCTCTTTTTTCAAAAAGGTTACAAATTGGTCATTTTTCAGTTGTTTTTTAAACATTCTCATTGCAAATATTGAAGCATACCAAAGTGGAAATTTTTTAACCAAAACTAAATCCAAAAGTCCATCGTTAGCCGATGCCTTCGGAGCTATGTAAGCGTGATTTCCAAACTGTCTAGTATTTGCAATATTGAACATCAAATATTTACCATTATATTTTTTCAGTTCTTCTTCTTTAAAGTTAATCTGAATAGGACGATATTTAAAAAAAGTTTTAATACTCGTTTTAATATAATTGGCAAACCCTCTATTTGTATTTTCGAATGCTTTGGTAACGGCACCATCAAAACCAATACCTGAAACATTGATGGAAAGCTGACCATTCACTGTAAAAGTATCAACCTCTCTACTTTTAGGATTTTTCATTTTATTAATTAAAGAACTAATATCCTTAGTAAAATCCATTTCGTAAGCAAAACCATTACCTGACCCCGCTGGATAAATTCCTAAAATTTTATCCGTGCCTATCAGTTTTTTAGCGATACTAGAAATAGTACCATCGCCTCCTACGGCAATAAAAATATCTGCTTTTGAAAAATTATTTTCTATAAAAACCTCCGTCCCTTTTACCGAATCTGAAATATAGTACAATGCCTGAGGAAACTCCTTTTCCATTTTTTCTAGAAAAGATTGATATTTCCCCTTTGCTGAAAAAGGATTGATGATAAACGCTAAATTCTGCATAACCTAACAAATATAACACTTTTACCTTTAGTTTCTATATAAATTCTGAACCAAATATTTGTGTAAAGTGTTTTTTTATTTTTTCCTTTAAATCTGCTATTTCTTCATCAGTAAATTTTCGTTCTAGTTCTCGCTCCATAGAGGTTACGGATTTATCTTTTATTCCACACGGAATAATATATTCAAAATACCTTAAATCTGTATTTACATTAAGTGCAAAACCATGCATAGTAACCCATTTAGAAGTTTTAACACCCATAGCACATATCTTTCTAGCATAAGGTTTACCTACATCTAACCAAACTCCTGTTTCCCCTTCGGAACGCTCCCCTTTTAAGCCATACTCTGCAATTACTCTTATGATAACTTCCTCTAAGCTACGCATATAAGCGTGTATATCTGTTTTAAAATTATCCAAATCTAAAATAGGATAACCCACAATCTGCCCAAAGCCGTGATAAGTAATATCTCCCCCTCTATTGGTTTTTATAAATGTGGCATTAATTTCTTTTAACTTATCTGTATTTGCCAACATATTGTTTTCATTTCCACTTTTTCCTAAAGTGTATACATGAGGATGCTCCACAAATAAAAAATAATTTGGCGTTAATTCATGTACTCCATCTACCCTATCTCTATTTTTGAGTTTTAGCTCTATAATTTCTTTCATAAGATTTTCTTGATACTCAAACGCATCAGGATAATCCATCAAACCTAAATCTCTAAACTTTAGCTGTTTATTATATTTTTTATCCATGAATTTCTTTTATAAACTAAATTAAAAAACAAAAGAAGACCTCTTTTATAGTAAGGTCTTCTTATTTGTATTAAAATGCTATCTATTTTTTAAGACTCATGATGAATTCCACCATTTTATCTGACTCTTCCTTAGATAGTTGAGGATGTGGTTGCATCGGTATTTCGCCCCAATTACCACTACCGCCCTCAATAATATTTTTCGATAGCGTTCCTAAATCTTCTTGGGTATATCTATCTGCAATTTCTTTAAAAGAAGGACCCGCCATTTTCTTATCAATACTATGACAACTCAAACAGTCTGACCCTTTTATTAACTGATATCCTTGATGCTCTAGGTTAGGCTCTACAGTCATTTCTGATACCACTTGTGGCTTCTCCTCCACTGTCTCTACTTGAGAGGTCTCTTTCTGAGTACAAGAAAATAGAACCAAAGTTAATATTCCAAAATAAGTATACTTCATACGGTTTATTTTGTAGCTGTAGAATCAGTTGCAGGAGTTGTTGTTCCAGCAGCAGGTGTGCTTACTGTAGTCTTAGTAGTATCAACAGCTACAGCAACCTCAGGTTCTGGAAGCATAATATTACTCTCTGCATTTGCATTTTCTTTTTTAGAACACGCTACTGAAGTTAAACCTAAAACTAAGGCTATCACAAATATTTTTTTCATAAGGCTAAATATTATTTACATTATTTCTACAAAAGTAATAATTTTTGATAAATATTAAATCTCAGCTACATTAAATTAAACTCATTCTAAATTTATACCTAATAGAAAATCTATTGTTTTAATGCTTACCTTTGTGCAAGATATGTTCAGAAAGTTTATTATATACGGTTTTATTACATGCTATCTCATTTCTTTTTCAGAGGTGAGAGAAGTTTTGAAATTGCCTGTATTGATAGAACATTTTATAGAACATAGAAGCAGTAATCCAGAAATGTCTTTTGGACAATTTATTACACTCCACTACCTCAGTGGAGATGTACACGATGACGATTATAACGAGGACATGAAACTTCCGTTTAAATCTCAAAATCAAACTATTGCGGTCATGCTATTAGCCATACCTCCTACCAGTTTTGATTTTAAAATAAAATCGTCAAAAATACACAAAGAAAAATCACAAAATTTTGGCTACTCCGAAGGTTTTACTATGGGAAGTAGTGTTTCTGTATTTCGCCCTCCTAGGTTTATTTAGTTTTATACTTAAACCCTTTATTCTTTCTTTAAAGGTGATTCATTTGGTTAAATTGCTTTTAACCAACTACTTTATTTATAAATTAATAACTCTTAATAGAATATGTTAAATAAAATCATAGCGTTTTCTATCAAAAATAAACTAATAATTGGTCTATTTACTTTAGCACTTATTATCTACGGTATTTTTGAGGTTAGAAAACTCCCCATAGATGCTGTACCTGATATTACTGATAATCAGGTTCAAATCATCACTGTATCTCCTAGTTTAGGAGCTCCTGATGTGGAAAGATTCATCACTTTCCCATTAGAACAGGCAAATAATAACATACAAGGAATTAAACAAATCCGAAGTTTTTCTCGCTTTGGTTTGTCTGTAATTACCATTGTTTTTAAAGATGATGTAGATATACACTTGGCTCGTCAGCAAGTATCAGAAAGACTACAACAGGTATCTAAGGATATTCCAGCTGAATTAGGTGTGCCTACAATGGCACCCATTACTACTGGATTAGGTGAAATTTACCAATATGTGGTTCGCCCTAAAAAAGGCTACGAGCACCGTTATGATGCAATGAAGCTTCGTACCATACAAGATTGGGTGGTAAGAAGACAGTTACTTGGAATAGAAGGTGTGGCCGATGTTGCTAGTTTCGGTGGTTATCTTAAACAATATGAAATAGCCGTTAACCCTTCTCAACTAAAGGCGATGGGTGTTACAATGCAAGAGGTTTTTAACGCTTTACAAAGTAACAACCAAAATACAGGTGGAGCTTACATAGAAAAAGGTCCTACAGTATTATTTATCCGAACAGAAGGTTTGGTAGGTAAAATTGAGGATATAGAAAACACCGTAGTAAAAACACTTCCTGATGGAACTCCTATCTTAGTAAAAAATATAGGCAAGGTAGATTATGGAAGTGCCACTAGATATGGTGCTATGACCTACAATGGTAAAGGCGAAGTGGCTGGTGCGGTGGTAATGATGATGAAGGGAGCTAACTCTAACCAAGTCATCAAAAATGTAAAAGAACGCATTGATGAAATTCAAAAAACACTACCAGAAGGTGTAAAGATAGAGCCTTTCTTAGACCGTACAAAAATGGTAAACAACGCCATAGGAACAGTACAAAAGAACCTTATGGAAGGAGCTTTGATTGTAATTTTTGTATTGGTTTTATTCTTAGGAAATTTTCGTGCAGGATTTTTGGTAGCTTCAGTTATCCCGCTTTCTATGTTATTCGCTATTATAATGATGAATATCTTTGGCGTAAGTGGTAACTTAATGAGTTTAGGTGCATTGGATTTTGGTTTAATTGTAGATGGAGCCGTAATTATTGTGGAGGCTGTATTGCATAAACTCCACGAGTTAAAGAAATCTGATAAATCTGAACTTTCTCAACAAGAAATGAATGATGAAGTAGAATCTTCTGCTGGAAAGATGATGAATTCTGCTGTTTTCGGACAAATCATCATCTTAATAGTTTATTTACCAATACTTACACTACAAGGGATTGAAGGTAAAATGTTTAAACCTATGGCACAGACGGTAGCGTTTGCACTTTTAGGTGCGTTTATTCTCTCCTTAACTTATGTGCCTATGATGAGTAGTTTGGTATTGAGTAAAAAAGTAAACTTCAAAAAGAATTTCTCTGACAAGATGATGGAGAAAGTAGAAGCCTTCTATGAGAAAACTTTAGCCAAAATCCTCAATCGTTCAAAAGTAGTCGTTATTGCCATTTTGGCATTGTTTGTATTCTCGGTATTTATTCTTACGCGTTTGGGTGGAGAGTTTATCCCAAGTCTCCCAGAAGGAGATTTTGCGGTAGATACCAGAGTGCTTACAGGGAGTAATCTTAAAACATCTACAGATGCTGTACAAAAGTCATCTCAAATTTTACTAAAAAAATTCCCTGAGATAGAGAAAATTGTAGGTAAAACAGGTAGTAGCGAAATCCCTACCGACCCAATGCCTATCGATGCGAGTGATATGATGGTAATTCTAAAGCCTCGTGAAGAATGGACTTCTGCTAAAACCTATGAAGAGCTATCAGAAAAAATGTCTGCCGAACTTAAAAAGAATATGCTAGGCGTAACCTACTCTTTCCAATATCCTGTTAATATGCGTTTTAATGAACTTATGACGGGAGCTAGACAAGATGTGGTTTGTAAAATATTTGGTGAAAATTTAGATACTTTAAAGGTTTATTCTGAAAAACTAGGAGAAATATCTAAAAGTATTAGAGGAGCTCAAAATATCTATGTAGAGCCTATTTCTGGTATTCCACAGATTGTAATTTCATACAATAGAGCTAAGATAGCACAGTATGGCGTGAATATCAGCGAAATCAACCGCATTGTAAATACCGCATTTGCTGGACAGTCCACAGGCTCCGTTTATGAAGGTGAAAAAAGATTTGACCTCGTGGTAAGACTTAGTGGAGAGCAAAGAAAGAATATAGATGATGTTAGAAATCTACTGATAAGCACTCCTACAGGCACTGAAATCCCATTAAGCGCCATCGCTGATGTAGAATTAAAGGAGAGTGTTAACCAAATCCAAAGAGAGAACGCTCAACGAAGAATTATTGTAGGCTTCAATGTTAGAAACCGAGACATACAAACTACAGTAGCAGACTTGCAAGCTCAAGTAGAACAAAAACTAAAACTGCCACCAGGCTACTTCATTAAATACGGAGGTACTTTTGAAAATCTTCAACAAGCTAAAGCAAGGCTATCAATAGCCGTTCCTGCAAGTTTACTTATGATTTTCTTAATGCTTTATTTTGCGTTTCGCTCTATTAAATATGGTATGCTCATTTTTACGGCAATTCCGCTATCTGCTATTGGAGGAATTTTGGCTCTTTGGCTTAGAGGAATGAATTTCAGCATCTCTGCTGGTGTAGGGTTTATCGCTCTATTTGGTGTAGCCGTATTGAATGGTATTGTACTCATTGCCGAATTTAACAGACAAAAAGCTCTACAGACCTCTTTAAAAGATGCCGTGAGAGCTGGTGGTAAAAATAGACTTCGCCCTGTACTAATGACTGCTTTCGTGGCTTCGTTAGGATTCTTACCTATGGCAACAAGTACAGGAGAAGGTGCTGAAGTACAGCGTCCGTTAGCAACAGTGGTTATTGGAGGGCTTTTATTAGCTACATTTTTAACGCTTTACCTTCTACCAATACTTTACATTTGGTTTGAAAGCAAAAAAGGATTAAAAATTAAAAAAGCCAAAGCCTAACCCAACTGTATTAACTTTATAATAAACAGAGAACAATGAAACTAAATATAAAATTCGTATTGTTATCTTCTGTGTTTTTTGGTGGTATTGCCAATGCACAAGTTAAGATTAGCTTAGACGAAGCTTACCAAAAAGCTTTAGAGCACAACTTGACTCTCAAAAATGCAGAGTTAAAATCAAAATATCAAGAAAAAATAAAGAAGTCTTTTTTGACAATAGACCCTTTGAATGTATCAGGAGAATATGGGCAAATCAACTCATCGTATAAGGATAATAGATTTTCTATCTCTCAAGGATTTAGACTTCCTGGGGTTTATCAAAAACAAAAACAACTTCTACTAGAAGAATGGAAAACCAGCGTAATGCTTTCTTCATTAGAAAAGTGGCAGTTAAAAAGAGAAATCAGTCTAATCTATAACCAGTTGTGCTATTTAGATGAAAAAGAAGCTCTACTGAAAAAGATAGAACAGATTTATCAACAGTATTTTAGCAGAGCTAATCTAAGGTTACAGAAAGGAGAATCTAATATTTTAGAAAAAACCACAGCGGAAAACTTTAAGGCACAAGCGGAAATACAAGTAAACAACATAAAAAGAGATAGAGAAATAGCTCAAAAACAGCTAAGTTTTTTAATCAATGATGGGCAAGTATATACTAATGATTCTCAAACTCTATCTATGATGAGTGTTGCCAACTTATCAGAAGAACCCCAACTACAAAACAATAGAGTTTTGGAAATTATGAACCAACAAAAAAATGTGGAAATGGCTAGACTTGCTACAGAAAAGTCTAAACTCCTTCCCTCTTTCAATATTGGTTACAATACTATGACGATGTATGGTATGGGTGCTGATAACTTGCTTTATGACCACTCTACTCGCTTCCACTCGGTGGTAGTTGGGGTGTCTATCCCTATTTTTAATTCGGCTCAAAAATCTATTATTTCTGGACAAAAAATCAATCAGGAAATAGCAGAAAACCAATGGAAACTAGGTCTTAACAATCTAAAAAGACAGTATGTAGAACTAAGTAACGCTTACAATAAGTTAAAAGACGAAATTAACTACTACCAATCTAAAGGGCTAGAAAATTCTGAAACTATCATTAAAACAGCTAATCGCCAATTATATGAAGGGCAGATTAACTACCTAGAGTGGAGTTTGTTAATGAATCAAGCATTAGATATACAAAATATGTATATAGATAAGTTAAAGGAAATTAATGATAGAGCTATAGAAATCAATGCCTTATTAGATAACTCTCAATATTAAATCTCATGAAAAAAATTATAATAATACTTAGCATAGGGAGCATCGTTTTATCTTGCTCTAAAAAAGAAAACACTACGGAAGAACCTGCATTTGAGGTTTCTGCCAATCAGAACGAAATTACCCTTACCGATGCACAGATGAAAAGCGTTGGGATACAAACCACTTTATTATCAGAACAGGAAATTTCTTCTAAAATTACCCTTAATGGTAATATAGATGTTCCGCCACAAGGTATGGCTAGCGTATCTTCACCTAGTGGAGGTTATGTAAAGTCTGCGAAGTTTATGCCTGGGAATTTTGTAAATAAAGGTGACGTTTTAGCGATATTAGAAGACCCTAATTTAGTTCAGCTTCAGCAGGATTATTTATTGGCAAAATCTAATTTTGGGTATGCGGAGAAAGACTATCAGCGTCAAAAAGACCTTAACCAAAGCCAAGCAAGTAGTGATAAGGCGATGCAAATGGCTCACACAGAAGCTAAAAATCAAAATATTTCTATCAACGCTTTAGCAGAAAGACTTAGAATTTTAGGAGTAAACCCTGATAAAATCACACCTCAATCTATCCAAAGAAGTGTGGCATTAAGAGCACCAATATCAGGATACATCACAAGGGTAAATGTAAATATAGGACAGTATGTTTCTCCTGTGGATAAATTATTTGAAATAGTAAACACTCAGGATACTCATCTTATATTAAAAGCTTTTGAGAAGGATTTATCGCACCTTAAAATAGGTCAGAAAGTGTATGCATACGCCAATCAAAACCCAGATAAAAAATACACTGCCTCTATTATTTTAATTGGTAAAAATTTTGATTCGGATAGAAGCGTTCCTGTTCATTGCCATTTTGTTGGTGGACAGCCAGATTTGGTTCCAGGTTCTTTCATGAATGCTGATGTAGAAGCTAATGCTCAAAACAGTTTATCTGTACCAGATGATGTCGTGCTTACTTGGGAAGGAAAGCAGTATATCTTTGAAGAAATAAAGCCAAAGACATTTAGAATGGTACCTGTTACTATAGGAAATTCAGAAAATGGTTATACCGAAATTTCAGGAGATTTAACCAAACTTATGAATAAGAAATTTGTTACTAAAGGAGCTTATAACCTCCTTATGGGACTTAAAAATGTAGAAGAATAAAAAAGAATAGTAGGAAAATAAATGTTACTAAAAATTTCATTACTGTTTATAGGAACTATATTAGCATTTTGGGTTAGTGCGATTTGTGGTGGCGGGGCTAGCCTTATACTTATCCCGATACTCAATTTGCTATTACCTTCATCTGTAGTTCCTTTTTCATTAACGATAGGAACTTTTACCAGCTCTGCTTCTAGGATTGTGGTATTCAAAAAACATATTAGTTGGAAAATATTTTTTTGGTTTGTACCCTTTTCTATTCCTGCTGTCTTTTTGGGGGCATTTTTCATAAAGTATATCAATCCTGTTTATTTACAACTGGTGGTAGCTTTGTTTCTTATAGCAAACCTACCCCAGCTATTCAAATCAGGAAAACAGCAAAAACAAGACGAAAAACCTTACCCTAAATACATACTAGGCATTATAGGTTTTTTAGCAGGTTTTGTATCTGGTATTACAGGAGCTATAGGACTGTTATTTAATCGTTTTTATCTAAAATACGGATTAAGTAAAGAGGAAATTGTAGCAACTAGAGCAGCAAATGAAATTTTTTTACATCTTATTAAAATCATCATCTATATTCTATTAGGGTTATATTCTAGTACAGCAATTTGGTTGGGTGTGGTAATCGCTATTTCGGCTATCATCTCTTCCTACACTGTTAAATTTGTACTTCCCTATTTAAGTGAATTTATTTTTAAGAAAATAGGTTATGGAGCTATGGTTTTATCTGGTTTTGTTTTACTACCTCTCAAAAAATCATTGCTCAAGATAACATTAAACTCTCAAAAAATAATTATGACAATAAAAGTGAAATTCATTTCAAATGGCGAGAAAGTGCTTTTACACTAGAGTACGCTATAGATGGAGATTTAGAAATAGAACGCCCTATATCACCTGATGAACTTCCTCCTAACTTATTTAAAGAATATCAAAGATTATCAAAATCTTACGATTATATAGATTTGGAAAAAGTTTTTAAATTTAACAAAAAACCAAGCTACGAATTTTACTGCTATAAAGGAAATGAACTAAAAAAATATAAATTAAATGAACAAGAATAATACAAACAAAAATATGACAACTATTGAAAACTATTTAGACAGCCATTACATACACAGAAGTAACTGGCTAAGAGCAGCCGTATTGGGTGCTAATGATGGTATAATCTCTATTTCCAGTTTGGCGATAGGGGTTGCAGCTGCAAGTACTACGAGAGAACCTATCGTTCTTGCCACAGTGGCAGGTCTGGTAGCGGGAGCTCTTTCTATGGCAGCGGGAGAATATGTTTCTGTAAGTTCTCAAACGGATACCGAAAAGGCTGACATTGCTAGAGAAATTAAGGAATTAGAAGAAAACCCTGAATTAGAACTTCAAATTTTAGCTCAGATTTATGAAAAAAGAGGTCTGAAAAAAGATACTGCTTTACAAGTTGCTAAGGAATTAACAGAAGCTGATGCTTTGGCGGCACACATAAGAGACGAGCTGGGCATCAATGAGATTAGCCAAGCTAACCCTACACAGGCGGCATTAGCTTCAGGAGCTGCATTTACCGTAGGAGGTGTATTGCCCCTTCTAGTAACTTTATTTACTCCTGTAGAAAATATGGAGTACTTCCTTTACGGATTTACCATTATTTTCCTTGTTATATTAGGAACTATTTCTGCAAAAACAGGTGGTGCTAATGTAGTAAGAGCCGTATTAAGAATCACACTTTGGGGAACTTTAGCTATGGGATTATCGGCATTAGTAGGTTATTTATTTGGGGTTAATGTATAAGTAAGTTCCATTAAAAATTATATTTAATAGACTGTCTTTTAGGCAGTCTATTTTTAGTTAGAGTATTTTCCTACTTAGGGATTTAAAAATTTAATATTAAAATAATTATCTTTACGAAAATTTTAGAAAATGATAAACTGGAAAACAGCCAAAGAATACGAAGACATTACTTACAAAAAATGCAACGGCGTTGCTAGAATTGCTTTTAACAGACCCGAAGTGCGTAATGCCTTTCGTCCAAAAACAACATCAGAACTTTACGATGCCTTTTATGACGCTTACGAAGACCCATCTATTGGAGTGGTATTATTATCAGGCGAAGGTCCTAGCCCTAAAGATGGCGGCTGGGCATTCTGTAGCGGTGGCGACCAAAAAGCAAGAGGTCATCAAGGTTATGTAGGCGAAGATGGTAGACACAGGCTTAATATCCTTGA
This sequence comes from Riemerella anatipestifer, assembly GCF_009932355.1. Classification (GTDB taxonomy): domain Bacteria; phylum Bacteroidota; class Bacteroidia; order Flavobacteriales; family Weeksellaceae; genus Riemerella; species Riemerella anatipestifer_E. Next base: position 10,102 of record NZ_LEKU01000023.1, on the reverse strand, counting down.
AGTACAAAGGCTTATTAGATTTATGCCAAAAGTAGTAATTGCTGTAGTTCCAGGTTGGGCAGTTGGTGGAGGACATTCACTACATGTGGTTTGTGATTTAACTTTAGCCAGTAAAGAACACGCTATTTTCAAACAAACAGATGCTGATGTTACTAGTTTTGATGGAGGCTATGGCTCTGCCTACTTAGCTAAAATGGTAGGGCAGAAAAAAGCAAGAGAAATTTTCTTTTTAGGCAGAAATTACTCTGCACAAGAAGCCTTTGAGATGGGAATGGTAAACAAAGTAGTACCTCACGAAGAGTTAGAAGATACGGCTTACGAATGGGCTCAAGAGATATTAGCGAAATCGCCTACATCTATCCGTATGCTAAAGTTTGCGATGAATCTTACGGACGACGGTATGGTAGGACAACAAGTATTTGCTGGAGAAGCAACAAGACTTGCCTATATGACTGACGAAGCCAAAGAAGGACGAAACGCCTTTTTAGAAAAAAGAAAACCTGACTTTGGTGAAAATCAATGGATTTCTTAACATAAAAAAACATCACTTTTCAATAAAAATAAAATGAAGCATTGGATACAAGCCGCAAGACTGCGTACACTTCCGTTATCATTAAGCGGAATTATTACGGGAGCTTTTGTGGCTAAATGGAAACTTAAAGAAACGGGAGGTACTTGGGATATTTGGATTTTAATCCTCGCCCTTTTAGTAACCCTACTCTACCAAATCTTATCCAACTTTGCTAATGATTACGGCGATGGCGTAAAAGGTACAGATACTCATCGTTCCACCCAAGCAGAAGCTAGAGCGGTAGCCTCTGGAAAAATATCAGCCCAGCAAATGAAAATGGCGGTACTCATTACGGCTGTTCTTGCTTTTTTAGCAAGTGTAGTCCTGCTATATATTGCATTTTTTCCAGAGTATATTAAAGAATTTTGGTTCTTTATCGGGCTAGGTGTATTGTGTATCCTTGCGGCTATTGGCTACACGGTGGGCAAAAAACCTTACGGATATATGGGGCTAGGCGATATAATGGTATTTATATTCTTTGGGTTAGTCTCTGTGGTTGGTAGCTATTTTCTGTTTACTAAATCTTTGGATTGGGATATTTTTCTTCCTGCTACTGCCGTGGGAATGATGAGTGTAAGCGTACTCAACTTAAATAATATGAGAGATATAGAAAGTGATAAAACCTCTGGTAAACATACCCTAGCACTAAAACTAGGATTTAGAAAAGCCATGGTTTATCAAATGATACTGATGCAACTTCCTCTCATTTTGGTACTTGCTTTTTTAATGTTGAACCAGCTACACGAACGAGGGAATTACTATGCTTTTATCGTGATGATTTTGCTCTTCCCTATGATGGCACTTAGGCGAAGAATTATGCAAGTAAACGAACCCAAAGAGCTAGACCCGTTTTTAAAACAAGTAGGCATCATTACTCTAGTAATGTCTATACTTTTAGCAGTAGGACTTAATTATTTTTAAACCAAAATAAATTTCAAAACAATACTACAATGAAAATAAAATTTCTAGGACAAAACTGTTTTCTATTTACTTATAAGGGCATCAATATTCTTTCAGACCCTTTCTATAATTATCAAAAAGAAAAATCGGGTTTTGATATTACCAAAGAAAAAATAGACTATCTACTCATCACTCACGCTCACGGCGACCATATTGCCGATGTTCAAGAAGTGCTAGACACCTACCCCAACGCCACTATTATTGGTCAGCCCGAAATTTGTGCTTACTTTAATCATCAACATAATATTGATATCAACTTAGGTGGTTCTGCCAAGATAGAAGATTTAAAAATCACAATGGTAACCGCTTCTCATACCAGCTCTTTCCCTGACGGAAGCTACGGCGGCGAACCTTGTGGATATGTATTTAGATTTAATGATAAAAATATTTATCTCGCGGGAGACACAGGTGTGATTTCGGATATGGGACTCCTAACGCCTCTATACGGAACGATAGATTTAGCTATTTTGCCTATAGGTGGGCATTATACTATGTGTGCTAGAAAAGCAAGTTTTGCAGCTTCAGAACTCATTAAAACCCCTAAGGTTATTGGCTGCCACTTTGATACCTTCCCTCCTATTAGTATAGACCATGCCCAAGCACAAAACCATTTTAAAGAGAAAAATGTAGAACTCGTTTTGCCTAGCTTAGGGCAAGAGTTTGATTTCTAAAACCAAATTACCTTACTAAATAGTTATAAGCCATTTTAAAACCACCATCATATGATAGACTACAATAAAAAAGAAAACTTATTAATTTCTAATGGTTCTACTGGCTTAGTTAGAGTTAAAAATTCAATTAGTATCTTAAATAAGATTTTATATGGTAGCATTTCTGATTTATTCAATGAAGCTTTTCGTAAAATGAATAGTATGCATAACTTGAGTACTGATATAGATTACTTATATTTAATAGAAACCAATCCTGTATATAGAAAAAATAAAAAATATAAGTATCTAGCCAATGATGATGATTATAGAGAGGCATTATTGATTTTTACTGATGTGTTAAAAATTAAACCCAAACATGTTTTATCAATTGATATGCGTGCTATTTGTAAAGTAAAACTTGGAAATGCTTCTGAAGCCATTGAAGATTATTCAAAAGCTATTGAAATTGATCCTAATTATGCCTTTGCATACAGTAATAGAGGAAAAGTAAAAGTATATTTAAAAGACTATCAAGGAGCTATTGAAGATTACTCAAAAGTCATTGAAATTGAACCTAATAATGCTTTTGCATACAGTAATAGAGGAGAAGTAAAGGTATATTTAAAAGACTATCAAGGAGCTATTGAAGATTATTCAAAAGCCATTGAAATTGACCCTAGTAATTCTAATTTTTATAGAGATAGAGGTGAGGCAAAGCTCATGTTAGATAGATATGGTATAGATGGATTAATAGAAGATATTATAAAAGCAGACAATATAGATACAAATGGTTCGAAGAGTATTTAATATTGATTTTTTAATTAAAAACAATAAAAAATGCAAACAGAGGCAGTATTTGAAAATATAGCGGAACGAATTCAACAAGAAATTGGTAAGGCACAGAAATCTATATTTATAGCAGTGGCATGGTTTACCAACAAAAATATTTTCAATGAATTGGTAAATAAAGCAAGAAACGGTTGCACGGTTTCTCTCATTATTTCAAACGACAATATTAACCTAAATTCATCAATTGATTTTGAGCAGTTGCTAACTGGCAAATCAAAAGTATATAAAATCGGCAATGGTGACACAGATTTAATGCATAATAAATTTTGTGTCATTGATTATAGTACTGTTATTACAGGTTCCTACAATTGGAGTTATAAAGCAGAAAGCAATTTTGAGAATGTAATCATCACAAGTAATGACACCACTTTAGCAGAGCAGTTCATTTCGGAGTTTAATAATATTCGCAAACAATATTATCCAGATACAGTAAATGAAGAAATTGTTTTTCCATTAAACAAAATCATTAAACGGTTAGAAATTCTCAAAAACTATATACTTCTTGAGGATATAGAAGAATTAAACAAGGAAAGTTCAAAACTTAAGGAATACGATTTTAACTGCGATTTACAGGAAATTATAGATGATGTAAGGAATGAGGAATTTGCTTCAGCAATCAATAAAATTCAAAATTTCATTTCGAAAAATCATCAACTTTCAATATGGACAGACCCCGAAATTGCAGCACTAAAACTTGAAATAAAGAATTTAGAAAACCAGCTTAACGGGTACGACAATGAAAAGATAGAACTTGAAAAATTACTTTCTGAATTTCAACACCGCCACACAATTGAATTAGGTGAAATTATTCTTGATATTTTGAAGCTGCGTAAACTAAAATTCAAATCAGACAAAACAAAGTTTGAAGAAGCCGAGAATGACGAAAGACAATATCGTGAACAAATTGATACCGAAAAGAAAAAAGAAATTTTTGAACTAACGGACGAGCAAAAATTAGAATTGAAAAAGGAATTTAGGAAAGCGACTGTATTATGCCATCCAGACAAAGTAGCGGATGAGTTTAAGGACGCAGCTCAAAGAATTTTTATTGATTTGAAAGAAGCTTATGATACAAATGACTTGAAAAAGGTTTCCGAAATACTTAATGAGCTTGAAAAAGGGAGTTTTTTCAAAACAAAATCGGAAACAGTTCAAGAAAAAGATTTGTTGAAAGTGGCTATTGCTAAATTGAAAAGACAAATTAAAGTTCTTGAAACAGAAATTATTTCAATAAAGGAAAGTGAAACATTTAAAACAATAATCAGCATTGAAGACTGGGACGACTATTTCCAAAAAACAAAAGAGAAATTGCAGAGAGAGCTTGAAGATTTACAACTTGAAATTGAAGTTTGATATTATGACGAATGAAAGAAAAACAGCTTATCACAAGATATTACCAAAAGTGGAGCTGAAGGAATTCTAATCAACTTTGGTACTAAGAAGCTCCACCCTAGGCAATACCCAGACCAAAAAGCGAAGACTTATATTTATCTTCGCTTTTTTTATTTTACATTGTTTCGTTTCTTAAAGTACTTAAAGCAGAGATAATCATTAAAAAAAACATATATTAAAATAGGTGAAAGAAGCAAAATAATCAAAACTTTTAGTACTGCCTTTTTTATTTCTTCAACGATTTTCATTCGTTTTTTTACCTTTTCTACCGATGCATCAAGATTATAAACTGTAATAAAGGAATAAAGAGCTATTACAAATCATATCTTAACCATAACAAATGGATAATGGGCTGTTACAAATCGTATTTTAATCGTAACAAAGGAATAATGCCCTCTATTTACAAAAAAGACAATGATAAAATTTTATTTATCAAAATAAAAAATTAAATTTGAATAGTATTTAACCAAAATTTCACTCTCAAAAATTATTATTATGGAAAAAAATTTAATTACATCAAACAATGAACAAGAAAAAAGCAAAAAAAGACAACGCGTAAGCCTTGAAGAATGGATTGCCCTTATGAAATTGGCTTTTTCAAACGCTAAATTGCCTGAAATCAATTCACAATTAGCTACTTTAGGCTATACGGAAACCAAGTTGGACGAGCTTTTGAGCCAAGTATCCGCCTTGGAAGCCCTGAATCAAAAACAAAAAAAGGAATACGCCGAGCAGTACGAGGAAACCCGTAAATTGGACGAAAAACGCAAAGCCATCGACGAGCAATACAAAACGCATCTAGCACTGTGTCGTGTGTTGTTCAAAAAAGAGGTGAAAGCCATCGCCGCATTGGAGCTTAGCGGCACACGCAAAACGGCGTACAGTGCGTGGTATCAGCAGGTATCCAATTTTTACACCCAGCTATTGCAAACGCCCGAGTTCTTGACAAAGGTAAAGACTATCAACCTCAAGGAAGCGGATTTGGAGGTAGTAAAAACCCTGTTAAGTGAGGCTGCTGCTCTAAAGGAAAGCCAGAAGAAAGAAACCGCCGAAGCCCAAAAAGCCACAGAAACCCGCGACCAAGCGTTTGATGACATCTACCCTCATTACGCCGACCTCATTGCCTATGCTAAAGCTATCCTTAGCAACGAGCAACATCTGGAAGCTATGGGGTTTGTAGTAAAACGATAGTAAAGATGAAAAAAGCAATTTTATATATTTACGGTAAAGTAATAATGATTTTTCACTTACTATTATTCCCTTTCATTCTTTTTAAAGTGGAAGTTCTAAAACCAATAATGAGATGGTTTTTGAGAAAGGAACTAAATAGTTTAAGGGAAGAATTGCATGGTTATCAGAATAGAAACCGTCAATTAAGAAGAGAGGTAGAAAATCTTATAGAAGAAAAAAGCAATCTGAATAACCGAATAGAAAGATTAAAGATTATTGTGCGAAAAAAGACAAACGACCATCATCGAAACGAAATCACATTGACTAAAAATGATGAATTAGTGGTTATAACTTACAATGAAAAAAATATCTTTACTACCATTTATTTAGATGGAGAAATGGGAGACCACCCTTTTTGGGATTGTAAAATAGAATTGAGAAATCAAACTGATCCTTCTGAAGGTATAAAAATTGATGATTTTCTTTCTAACAAAGAAGGTAACGGATACGGGAGAACATTATTAAATTTTCTAATAAAGGAAGCTAAAAAGAGAGGAATAAAAAAAATATATGGTGATTTAGCTAGTGTTGACAAAGATAGTTTTGATAAATTGATTCCATTTTATGAATCGGTGGGTTTCACTTGCAGATTGTTTAAAAAAGGAAAAGAGAGATATAATAAAATGGAAGGAAAAATCTCCATGATTTTATAAATAACAAACTAGGTTGGAATTTTTTAAACAGATAGTAATATTTTAGTCTCTATCATTAGTCTTACACTCTAATAAGTGATGACCACTAAAATACTAATCTCTTATAACTTACAAAATTTTAAATAGTTCCCTATAAAAAAGGGTGGTCTTGAAAACAAGACCACCCTTTTTATAATGATTGTAGTATTCTATCTATTTAATAAACCCTTTATCTTTTAACAAAGGTTTTAGGTCAGGAGTTCTACCTGTAAACTCTTTGTAAGCCTGATTAAGGTCTTTGGTATTTCCTACAGAAAGAATATATTTTCTGAAACGGTCGCCATTAGCACGAGTCATTCCTCCGTTATTTTTAATCCAATCCCAAGCATCAGAATTTAGCATATCACTCCACATATAAGCATAGTACCCAGCCGAATAACCACCTCCCCAAATATGTGCAAAGTAAGGCGAATGGTATCTAGGTGGAACTTGCTCTACCAATAATCCATATTTATTAAGAGCTTCTTTTTCAAAATCCAAAGCAGGCTTAAACTGCTCCTCACTAGTTACGGAATGCCACGCCATATCCAGCGTTGCTGCTGCTACCAACTCCGTTGTAGAATAACCTTGATTAAAAGCAGATGCCTTTTTAATCTTATCAATTAAAGACTGTGGCATTGGCTGCTTAGTCTGATAGTGCAGTGCATAGTTTTTAAGTATTTCTGGCTCTAAAGCAAAAAACTCATTGATTTGAGAAGGAAACTCTACAAAATCTCTAGGCACATTAGTCCCTGAAAGGCTCACATAATCTTGGTCTGCAAACAAACCGTGCAAAGTGTGTCCAAACTCGTGGAACATGGTAGTTACATCATCATAGCTAATTAGCAAAGGCTTACCTGGAGCTGGTTTTTGGTAATTAAATACATTTACAATAACAGGTTTTTGCCCCAAAGTTTTAGACTGATCTACAAAATTGCTCATCCAAGCACCACCACCTTTGTTATTACGAGTATAGAAATCTAAATAATAAAGAGCCATAGATTTGCCATCTCTATCAAACACTTCGTAAGCCACTACATCTGGGTGGTAAACAGGTAAATCTTTTCTTTCCTTGAAAGTAATTCCGTAGAATTTTTCAGCCGCATAGAAAACCCCTTTCTCCAAAACGGTAGTTACCTCAAAATAAGGTTTGATTTCGTTTTCATCTAAATCGTATTTTGCCTTTCTCACTTGCTCTGCGTAGAAATTCCAATCCCAAGGTGCTAGTTCAAACCCACCTTTTTGTTCATCAATAATTTTCTGGATTTCACCTGCTTCTCTTTTTGCTGTTTCTACTGCTGGTTTCGCTAATTGAGCTAAAAGATTCAATGCTTCTTCTGGCTTTTGAGCCATTTGATCTTGAAGTTTCCACTCTGCAAAAGATTTTTTACCCAAAACTTGAGCTTTTTTCAGTCTTAATCTTGCCAATTTTTCTATAATTGAACGAGTGTCATCAGCATTACCTTTTTCTGCTCTGTACCAAGAAGCCTTGAATAGTTTTTCTCTCGTTGCTCTGTTTTTTAAATTCTGCAATAGCGGTTGTTGGGTGGTATTTAATAATGATAAAAGATACTTCCCTTCGTGTCCTGCTTCCTTAGCTGCTTGTGCAGCGGCAGCTATCTCATCAGATGAAAGTCCATCTAGTTCTTTAACACTGTCTATAATTAACGCTCCATTCTTTCTTGCGTCTAATAACTTATTAGAAAACTGTGTTGAAAGAGAGGCTAATTCTCCGTTAATTTTTTTAAGCTCTTCTTTTTTAGCGTCAGAAAGTCCAGCTCCTGCAATATCAAAGTTTTGTTTGTAGTATTCCACTAACTTTTGGCTTTCGCTATTAAGTCCTCCTCTGTTTTCGTACACTTTTTTGATACGCTCATAAAGTTTAGAGTTAAGATAAATTTTGTCCGAATGTGCCGAAAAAATTGGAGCGTACTCCTGTTGTAGAGCCTGTAACTTATCGTTAGTATTAGACCCCGTTAAGTTATAAAAGAGAGATTGGGCTCTCTTGAGTACTTCCCCACTATTTTCTAGTGCTAATACGGTATTTTCAAAAGTTGGAGCTTCTGTATTATCACTGATTTTCTGTACTTCTAGCTCCTGTACTTTTAGACCATAATCAAAAGCTGGTTTAAAATGTTCATCTTTAATTTTATCAAATTCTGGAGCTTGATATTGTAATTTTGATTTTTCTAAAAAAGGATTACCTGCAGGCACAGGAATATCCGCTGATGTTTTCGTTTTTTCCATAGTTGTACAAGCGACTGCCGATAGTCCTGCCGAACCGTAAAGCAATACTGATGCAATATTTTTCATTGATTAAAATTTAAATTTATCTCGTAAAAGTAATAAAAATAGATGAGAAAAGATTTATAAAAAGTGTTACTAATCTAATTTATATCAAAATAACACATATTTATAGTATACTATTTTACTTTAAATTTCAACGAAAAGTATGGATTTGTAAAACTTGATTGCAAAAATATTAACAGCACAAAAACAATTCTTAAATTAGGAAAAGTTAAATAAAAGTATTGCTAATAACAGTAGTTTTGCAAAAAGCGGGGTTAAATTTCTTTTGTGTTAAACTTAATATCCGCAAAATGTTTATCTTCAACCTAAAATTTTATGAAAACGAAATGCGTTAAAGATTATGAAAATGTTTATAAACCTTAATACAATAGTTTCCGTTATATCACTTTTTACATTACTTGGATGTTCAATTAGAACGGATTTTTTTATTCAGAATTTAACAAATGTGAATCAAACTATAAGAATAAAATATCTCTATAACATTTCTAATAAAATCCAAGAGGGTAATTTTGAGAAATTTAGTTTTGATTACGAGAATAGAATCATGGAACCATCAAACTTTAACAAAAGTACAAATCTAGAATCTCTAAAAAAAATTGAAGTCAAAGATTCGGTTATTATTATTGATATTCCAAAACATTTTACAGTAAGAATTAACAGAACTCATAATTTTAGATGGAAGTCGTCAATGGATTTTATTGAAATTAAAGGGAAAAAGCATAATATAAAGGACATAGAAATAAAATCCATAAAGTTCAAAGATGATTATGTTTATAAAATTGAATAGAAAACTAGCTCTAACATTAGAATTTGAAAAATTCAGTAATATTTATAATGCAAAACGCTTTTATTTCTACAAATTTACTTAACTTGGAGTTCTTAAAAGTATTTGTTATGATTAAGATTATCCCTTGCAAACAATCAGCACTATGAAACAATGTCTAGAATGTAACGAAACAATAGTAGGTAGAGAAGATAAAAAATTTTGCTCTGATAGTTGCCGAAATTCCTATAACAACCGTATGAATAAGGACCATACCAACCTTATGCGAAATACAAATAATCAACTAAGGAAAAACTACAGAATATTATCCGAACTAAATATAGAGGAAAAAACTAAAGTTCCTAAAATAAAACTTTCTAACAAAGGATTTAATTTTGATTTAATCACCTCTATCATCAATACTCAAAACGGCAAAACCTACTTTTTTGTTTATGACCAAGGCTACCTGCCATTAGATGAAGAATGGCTTCTTTTGGTAAAAAAGAAACAGACACTATCTCGTAAAGTGTGTAAGTTAAAATTACCGAGGGTTTAACTTTTTTAAAGTTGAACCCTTTGTTCAAAAATAGTTAAAAATTGATTTAAAATCAAGCCCCAATTATGAATAGGTTTCGACCATTTCTTAGTAGCTTCTCTTAAAGCCAAGAAAGTTGATTTCATAACCGCCTCATCTGTAGGGAAAGAC
>NZ_LEKU01000022.1:0-116755 GCF_009932355.1 Riemerella anatipestifer | reverse complement strand
TAGGTGTTCTTCTCTGATAACTAATCAGTTGATTTTCTGAAAAAAGTCCTAAAACTTCCAAAATTCTTTCATATATTTGCTCTATGTTGTTCATTTATATCGTTTTATAGCAAAAACAATATACTGATTTTCAGTCTAATAAACAACTCTTGTTTTTTTCATTTCATAATGCACAACGGGTTAAAACACTCAAAGAGTATTTTTGGTTTTTATTAAATAAATATTATATTTGGAAAAATTAAACACAGAAAAAAGAAAAATATGTCGATAACTAGGTTATTTGATTTCGCTTATAAGGCCATAGAAAATCATCCAAAAGAAGATATGCTAACCACTAAGTACAACGGTGTTTGGCAAAAGACTTCCACACTTAAGTTTATAAACATGGGAAATAAAATTTCTCGTGGACTTCTAAAATTAGGAATAAAACCAGGAGATAAAATTTCCTTAATCTCTACTAATAACCGTACAGAATGGGCAGTGATGGATTTAGGAATTTCTCAAATAGGAGCCGTTACTGTACCTGTATACCCTACTATTTCTGTTGAAGACTACATTTACATCTTTAATAATGCGGAAATAAAATATTGCTTTGTATCTGACGAAGAGCTATATCAAAAATTATTATCCGTACAGCCAAGTGTACCTTCTTTAGTGGGAATATTTACCTTTGACAAAGTAGAAGGAGCTCCTAACTGGACTGAAATATTAGACTTAGGAGAGGACGAAGCTACTCAGATAGAAGTAGAAGATTTAAAAAAGGGAATTAAAACTGATGATTTAGCTTCAATTATCTATACTTCAGGAACTACAGGACGTCCTAAAGGAGTTATGCTTACTCACCAAAACATCGTATCTAATGTACTAACTTGTACACCTATACTTTCAGAGAAAAAACCTCAAAATACAAATTTAAAGAGTCTTAGCTTCCTTCCTATCTGCCATATCTTTGAACGAATGTTATTTTACTTCTACATCAATAGTGGCATATCTATCTACTTTGCGGAAAGTATAGATAAAATGGGTGAAAATATCAAAGAAGTTCAACCTCATTATATGACGGTGGTTCCTAGGCTTATAGAAAAAGTGTACGATAAAATCTACGATAAGGGCGTAAGTGCAGGTGGTATTAAATCTAAAATTTTCTTGTGGGCATTAGGTGTTAACAAAGCTAAAAAAGAGATTGGTAAACCTAGCGGACTCAAAGAAATTATTGCCGATAAACTCGTATTTAAAAAATGGAGAGAAGGCTTGGGAGGAAACATTGTTACTCTTATTTCTGGTTCCGCAGCCTTAGCTCCTAGACTTAACCGAATGTTCCAAAATGCAGGCATCAGTATATTAGAAGGTTATGGGCTTACAGAAACTTCCCCTGTAATTGCAGTAAACACATTCAATAAAATGAAAGTAGGAACTGTGGGTCCTGTACTTCCAAATTTAGATGTTAAAATTCAAGGAGACGGTGAAATATCAGTAAAAGGTCCTTCGGTTACTAAAGGTTACTATAAAGATGATGAGAAAACTCAAGAAGCTTTTACAGAAGATGGCTACTTTAAAACTGGAGATATAGGACATATAGATGATGAAGGATTTTTACACATTACCGACAGAAAAAAAGAGATGTTTAAAACTTCTGGTGGTAAATACATCGCTCCTCAGATGATAGAAAATATGGCGAAAGCCTCCAAATTCATAGAGCAAATAATGGTTGTAGGTGAAGGTGAAAAAATGCCTTGTGCTTTGGTACAGCCAGACTTTCACTTCGCTGTAAATTGGGCAGAAAGACACAACATCAATATTGGCACAACTCCTGAAGAAATTGCTAAAAACCCTCAATTTAAGGCTCGTATAGAAAAAGAAATAGAGTATCTAAATACAAAATTAGGAAATTGGGAAAAAATAAAGAAAATAGAGCTTACGCCCGAAGTTTGGTCTATCGACAGCGGACTACTTACTCCTACTCTAAAACTAAAACGAAAAATGATTAAACAAAGATTTATAGAACTGTACAATAATATGTACGGACATACAGAAGAAGAATAAATCGGTTTAAACTTATACAACAAAAGATAATTAGGTACACTTGTAGAAAAAATTAAGTTTATGATAACAACATTTAGTTTTATTTTGGGTTCTTTGGGAGCCGTTCTATTTATAGGAATTATTTTCCTTAGCTTTTTTGGACTTTGGTTCATTGTAAAGCAACAAACATCAGTTATAATAGAACGCTTAGGGAAATTCCATAGCGTAAGAGGTCCTGGTTTTCACCTTAAAATACCTTTTGTCGACCAAATCGCAGGTAGAATTTCTTTAAAAATACAGCAGTTAGATGTAGTGGTAGAAACCAAAACTAAAGACGATGTATTTGTTAAAATAAAAGTATCCACGCAATATCTAGTTATTGGGGAGAAGGTTTATGATGCTTTCTATAAGCTAGATAATCCTCACGCTCAGATTACATCTTATATTTTTGATGTGGTAAGAGCAGAAGTTCCTAAACTTAGATTAGATGATGTGTTTGAGAAAAAAGATGATATTGCTATCGCCGTAAAATCAGAATTACAAGAGGCTATGAATGACTATGGTTACGACATCATTAAAACCTTAGTAACAGACATCGACCCTGATGAACAAGTAAAACAAGCAATGAACCGTATCAACGCTTCAGAAAGAGAAAAAATAGCAGCTCAATACGAAGGTGATGCTCAAAGAATCCTTATTGTAGAAAAAGCTAAAGCAGAAGCGGAAAGCAAAAGACTACAAGGACAAGGGATTGCTGATCAAAGAAGAGAAATAGCTAAAGGATTAGAAGAATCTGTAAATGTGCTTAACAAAGTTGGTATCAACTCCCAAGAAGCTTCGGCGCTTATTGTAGTTACTCAGCATTATGATACGCTTTCGTCCATTGGTTCTACCAATAAGTCTAATCTTATCCTACTTCCTAACACGCCCAATGCGGCTGGAGATATGCTAAATAATTTAGTAACCTCTTTCTCTACAGCTAGTATTATAGGAGAAGAAATAAAAAAGAAAAATAAAGAAGCGTAAAAGTTTACTTTTAAGAGGTTTAAGTCAAAAGAAAACAGTCCCAATATATTCTAAGACAATTTTTAGATATATTGGGACTCATTTTTATTTTCAGCTTTCATAATTCATCACTAAATTTGCAAAATGATGAAAAATAGAGATTTCATAGAGGTCTATGGTGCTAGAGAGCATAACCTAAAAAACATTGATGTTAAAATTCCTCGTAACGAGTTAGTCGTTATTACAGGGCTATCAGGAAGTGGGAAATCTTCTTTAGCATTTGATACTATTTTTGCAGAAGGACAAAGGCGTTATATAGAAACATTTTCTGCCTATGCTCGGCAGTTTCTAGGCGGATTAGAACGCCCCGATGTCGATAAAATAGAAGGACTCTCCCCTGTTATCGCCATTGAACAAAAAACCACTAATAAAAACCCTCGTTCTACCGTAGGGACGGTTACAGAGCTTTATGATTTTCTCAGACTTCTATTTGCTAGAGTTTCCACAGCTTACTCTTTGGAAACAGGTAAAAAGCTACAAAGCTACACCGAAGAGCAAATTTTAGAAACCATCAAAGAACAATATCAGAATGAAAAAGTCTTGCTTCTAGCACCGCTAGTAAAGGCTAGAAAAGGGCATTATCACGAGCTTTTTGTGCAATTAGCCAAAAAAGGGTATTCCCAAGCAAGAATAGACGGCACTTTGCAAGATATAGAATACGACCTTAAACTAGACCGATACAAAACCCACGATATAGAAGTAGTTATAGACCGTTGGGTTATAGGCGAAACCGCATCTGAAGCTAGAATGCAAAAATCACTTTCCACAGCTTTGCAGATGGGTGATGGTGTAGTTATGGTTCAAAAATATAATTCGGAAGAGTTTCAGTATTTTTCTAAAGATTTAATGGATACCGCTACAGGACAGGCTTTACCATTACCAGAACCAAATACTTTTTCGTTCAATTCTCCTAAAGGGAGTTGTCCTCATTGTAAAGGTTTGGGGACGGTAAAAAAAATCAATCCTGATTATCTGGTTACCGAGCCTTCCCTGCCCTTCCAGTCGGCACTATTACCATTAGAAACTTATAAATTTAGTAAGTGGGCTTTATCTCAAATTAAAAGCATTCTAGAATTGTTTGACCTTAGTTTACAAACGCCATTTAACAAAATTCCTAAAGAAGCCTTAGATTACATCTATTACGGTTGTGATAAAGAGTTTGTAAAAGATTTAAAACACGCAGGAATTTCCAAAAAGACTAAAATTAACTTTGAAGGGTTAATTCCTCATTTAGAAAAAGTTATAGAAGATAAGGAGAACTACGGTGCTACACAAGTGGAGCGAGAATTTACTGTAGAAGAAATTTGTACGGACTGTAACGGAACAAGATTAAAACCCGAAAGTTTAGCCTTTAAAATAGAAGGTAAAAATATAGCTGAAGTTAATGCGATGAGCTTATTAGACTTAAAAGATTGGCTTTCGGAAATAAAAAATAGCTTTAGCGAAAAAAACAAAATTATCGCCCACGAAATTTTAAAAGAGATAGAAACTCGTTTGGGCTTTCTGCTAGATGTAGGACTAGAATATCTTAGCCTTAACAGAAGTAGCAAGACCCTTTCTGGAGGCGAATCCCAAAGAATTCGTTTGGCAACTCAGATAGGTTCGCAGTTAGTAAATGTGCTTTATATTTTAGACGAACCTTCTATTGGGCTTCATCAGAGAGATAACGAAAGGCTCATCAACTCTTTAAAAAGTTTACGAGATTTAGGAAACTCTGTTCTTGTGGTGGAACACGATAAGGATATGATTTTGGAAGCCGATGAAGTGCTAGACATCGGACCTAAAGCGGGTAAATATGGCGGAAAAGTATTGTGGCAAGGCAGCCCAAAAGATTTAATAAAAGCTGATACCATTACAGCAGACTACCTCACAGGAAGAAGAAAAATAGAAATCCCTGAAAAAAGAAGAGAAGGCAACGGTAATGCGATTGTTCTCAAAGGAGCAACGGGCAATAATCTTAAAAATGTA
Organism: Riemerella anatipestifer; assembly: GCF_009932355.1. Lineage (GTDB taxonomy): Bacteria > Bacteroidota > Bacteroidia > Flavobacteriales > Weeksellaceae > Riemerella > Riemerella anatipestifer_E. The sequence continues at coordinate 111,700 of NZ_LEKU01000022.1, read as the reverse complement.
ACCCTAAAAATTCCTTTAGGGAAAATGGTAGTGGTTACGGGGATTTCAGGAAGTGGAAAATCCTCGTTAATCAACGGAACACTCTACCCTATCCTTAACCGACATTTTTATCGTGCCGTGCAAGAGCCTCTACCATACAAAAAAATAGAGGGCATAGAGCATATAGACAAAATAGTAGATGTAGACCAAACGCCAATCGGTAGAACGCCTCGTTCTAATCCTGCTACTTATACAGGTGTATTTTCGGATATCCGAACACTATTTGCTAACCTCCCAGAAAGTAAAATCAGAGGTTATAAGGCAGGGAGATTTTCGTTTAATGTTAAAGGTGGACGCTGCGAAACTTGTCAAGGAGGTGGATTGAAAGTGATTGAAATGAATTTCTTGCCTGATGTCTATGTGCATTGCGAAACCTGCAACGGCAAACGCTTTAATAGAGAAACTTTGGAGGTAAGATACAAGGGTAAATCTATATCCGATGTCCTAGATATGACCATAGACGAAGCTGTAGAATTTTTTCAGCCAATCCCAAAAATCTATTCTAAGGTGAAAACGCTACAAGAAGTTGGTTTAGGTTATATTACCTTAGGACAACAGTCTACTACGCTTTCGGGCGGAGAAGCCCAAAGGGTAAAATTGGCTACAGAACTTTCTAAAAAACAAACAGGTAAAACACTTTATATTTTAGATGAACCTACCACAGGGCTGCATTTTGAAGATGTCAAGATACTAATGGAGGTTATCCAAAAACTGGTGGATTTGGGCAACTCTTTTATCATTATTGAACATAATATGGATGTAATAAAACTTGCCGACCATATTATAGATGTAGGTCCAGAAGGGGGTAAAAATGGAGGAAGCATTGTGGCAGAAGGTACTCCAGAAGAAATTATAAAGAATAAAAAATCTATCACAGGTAAATTTTTGAAAAAAGAAATGTAGATAAAGTTTTAATAAATTCAATTATAATAAAAAGTAAAAATGAAAAAAAGAGCTTTAATTAGCGTATCAGACAAGACCAATCTTGTAGAGTTTGCCACATTTTTGGAGCAACACAATTATCAACTCATTTCTACGGGAGGCACATTTAAACATTTAAAGGAAGCTGGACTTTCTCCTATTCAGATAGATGAAGTTACAAAGTTCCCAGAAATGCTAGACGGTAGGGTAAAAACGCTACACCCAAAAGTACACGGAGGGCTTCTAGCCGTACGCTCTAATCCCGAGCATATGAGTACCGTAAAAGACCACGGCATAGAGCTGATAGATATGGTAATAGTAAACCTCTACCCTTTCTTTGAAAATGTTAACAAAAACATTTCTTTAGACGAAAAGGTAGAGTTTATAGACATTGGTGGACCCTCAATGCTTCGCTCGGCAGCTAAGAATTTTAATGCCGTTACTGTGGTTACCGATGTTAAGGACTATGCTAAAGTTAAAGCCGAAATTTCGGAAACAGGTGATACAACTTTAGAAACCAGAAAAACATTAGCTGGAAAGGTGTTTAACTTAACTTCGGCTTATGATGCTGCTATTTCTAAAATGCTTTTAGAGGAAGAATACCCAGAGTATCTTAATGCTTCGTATCAAAAAGTAGCCGATTTAAGATATGGCGAAAACCCTCATCAGTCGGCGGCTTATTATGTTTCTACTACCGAAAATGGAGCAATGAAAGATTTTGAGCAATTAGGTGGTAAAGAACTTTCTTTTAACAACCTAAGAGATATGGATTTATGCTGGAAGGTGGTTAATGAGTTCAAAAATGAGAAAGCGTGTTGTGCTGTTAAGCACTCTACACCTTGTGGTGTTGCTATTGGAGAAACCGCTTTAGACACTTACAAAAAAGCATTTGAATGCGACCCTGTTTCCATCTTCGGAGGCATTGTAGCAATGAACTATAAGGTGGATAAAGATACGGCTGAAGAACTCAACAAGACTTTCCTAGAGATTGTAATGGCGACAGATTTTGATGCTGAAGCCCTAGAAGTATTGTCTAAAAAGAAAAATCTAAGAATTATCAAGATTAAAAATCCTGTATCTGACCGCCAAGTATGGGTAAAAATAGACGGTGGAATGTTGGTACAAAACGCCGATGACCAATTCTCTGATGATATAAAAACGGTTACAGAAGTTCAGCCAACGGAAGAACAAACCAAGGCTCTACTCTTCTCCCAAAGGATTGTGAAGTATGTGAAATCTAATGCTATCGTAGTTACCAACGGCACACAAGCCTTAGGCGTAGGCGGTGGACAAGTAAATAGAATATGGGCTACCCAACAAGCCATAGAACGAGCGAAAGAGAAATTTAGTGGAGATTTAGTTTTAGCTTCTGATGCTTTCTTTCCGTTTAGAGATGTGGTAGATACTTGTGCTAAAGAAGGTATAAAAGCCATTATACAACCTGGTGGAAGTATGCGAGATGACGAAAGTATACAAGCGGCTAATGAGCATAATATCCCAATGCTATTCACAGGAATGAGACACTTTTTTCATTAAAAGATGATTAACACAAAAAACGATAAGCATCAAATTTTTTTTGATGCTTATCATTTTATAAAAAGATGCTTATGTTTTTAGAATTTCATAAGCATCTTTTTTATTTGTGCTTTTGCCTACGCCGAACCACTGCGTTAGGTTTCTTAACGGCTAGCCACCAAAGACCATTTTAAAACCGCTTTTAAATTATAACCTCTAGCTATTATCAACGCTCTGCGGAGCAAAGGTAAGTTTAGGGACAGCCCCCGTAGCGGTATTGGGAGCGATAGCTTCCAAATAGCAGGGGCTGTCCCGTGCCGTAGGCAAACCTAATCTTTGCTCTTGAATTTTTCGTCCTTTTGTTTCAAGACAAAAGGACATAAGTATATACTTTATACCTTCTTTTCCTTGATGAAACCTAACGCAGTGGTTCGGCGAAGCCAAAAGAAGCAAAAATCAAGGCTGTAACTCCTTTGGCTAAACCTCGTTACTAAAGGCTAAAATCCCCAAAACTCGCTCCATCGCTCCTTGCCAACACCTTTGCTCAAACAATGGGTATTTTTTAACACCTTTAGTAATGAGGTTCTTAACGCCGTCGGGGTTAGAGGTCAAATATTCTCTACCATACATAATAACCGTTCCAATCCCGACCTAAGGAAACGGAGGCGTTAAGAAAATGAGGCGTCCATTCGTTAAAAAAGACCTATTGTCTGAACAAGCGTAGGGCTTTAGCCTTGGCGTGAGTTCTAGGGCTTTTAGAATGGACGCCTCATTTTTAGCCGCAGTTTTCTAGTTTTGACTTTTTGGTCCTTTTTGGTCAAGCCAAAAGGACAGACAGATAACAAAAAGGACAGTTTATAAATTTTATGCTTATTAAAAAAAATCCGATGCCTATAAAATCTAAAACTTATAAGCATCGGTTTTTTAAAGGGGGCTTAGGGGTTATTACTAAGCCTTCTCGTAAGTAAGAGTAGCCAAGGTATCTTTTATTCCTTTAGCGGGAGTGAAAATCACTTTAGCTTGTTTAATGGCACTAGCCGTTACTTCTTTCTCCGTGGCTTTGCCCTCACTACTGAAACTCACTCGCAGACTGCCCAACTCTCCCAAACGAACAATCTGCCCATTAGCTAAGGACGATTGCATCACATCTACTAAAGCGTAGAGTACCGCTCTGATGTCCGCTCCGCTTACCGTGGAGATTTTCTCTATGTCTTTGGTAAGGTCGGTTAGGGTTTTTTCGCCACTACTTACAGGTGTAGCGTACCACTTTTTATCACCGCCACCGCTTACGCCCGGCTGACCTCTTTCTATTACTTTAAATTTTACTGGCATAATTTTTACTTTTTAATGATTTATAATAATTTTCTTTGATGATAAAAATACCTCACGATACCTATAAGTATCATGAGGAATAATTAAACTACTTTACCAATAAGGTTTCTAGTTTCTGCAAACGAGTCTCAAAGTTTTCTTTTTGAGATTTCAACTCATTTTCTAATTCAGCAATTTTTGCATCTTTTGCTTTTAAAGCTTTATCTTGCTCTATGCTGTGTAAATACAACTCTTCTATCTTCTCCACATTAGTCAATTGAGTTTCCATAAGGTCTATATAACCTTGCTTTTTGATAGCTTCTGCAGATTGATACCCTGGTAAATGCCCATTAGTTTTTACAAAATCTTCTACTTGGCTAAGGGTTTTAAAGTTATAATCTGCCTTTAGGCTAGAAGTACCTGTATAATACTTTTGAAATACATAGTCTGGGAAGAGGGTTGCCCCATTAGTCCCCATAAAAGCCGCTGCCTTTACTTTACCTGCTACTTCTACCATCTCAGTTGGATTATTTACTCCAACTCCTAATTTATCCCCAAAACGGACAGTTCCTTTATTAGTATAGAGGGCGTAGTTGTTATCAACTCCATCCCTCACATCACCAATTAGTACCCCATATTTATTTTTCACACTCCCCGGTTGTTCTTCCCCTTCTGCAGAGGCTGTTCTAATTATAATTCCTGCTAAAGATTTAACTTTTGATGGGGACAAATTGAAAGCATCAACTCTAGCTCCAAAAATATGGGCTATTGAATCTGCAAACTGGCTTCTGTTTGCTGCTGCAATGTACGCACCAGTAATCCAACCACCACTACTACTAATGGTTCGATTGGCAGGAATTTCTGTTATCAAATAACTACCATTTATAGCAACAGAGTCAAGAGCGGTTAATTTATCATCAGCAATTACACGCACTCCAAAACCAGCAGCGAAACTGGGGGAATTCCTTTCATTTAGTGTTTCTGAGGAAACAGCAATATTTACTCCTGTAGGAATATAGTTCTTAAAATAAGATAAACCTAAGCTGTCTCCGATGTTTAGTCGCCCAACCGTCTCATGAGTATTTATTCCTACTTTTCCGTTGTTATTTATAAAGACAGGTGTTTTAGCTCTTTTTGCTAAAATACCATTCAATTGTTCATTATATACCCACTCTTGTCCTTCTTGGCTAATACCATCGTTTAGCCTTACCCATTTACCATTGGTAATGTTACCATTGGTTTTGCCTGTAGGGTTAGAGAAATAGTAAAAGCCTTTTTGTAAGTTATTTGTGGTTTGAATGTTGGTATCCGTAGTAGAGCCTCCCTCTTTAGTATTATACACTATCATACCATCAAAATAGGTAGGATAGTTAACCCCATCAGCAGCATTAATATCTAGTTTAAAAGTAGAAAGGTCAGTCTGTGGGAACAACAACCCTTTACCTACACTAGTAGCCTGTCCATCGGTATTCTCTGAAGCATCTAAAAAAGCATTAGATCTAGCCTCTTCTGTTATTTTTTGATTTGTCTTTACTTGACCGTAAGCTGTAACCCCCGCTAAAAAACATAAAGCGAATATATATTTTAGTTTCATTATAGTATTATTTTAAATTAGTTGTCATTTTAAATCTGGAAATTATCTTCCGATAGGATACCATGTTTTACCTGTACTTACAAAAGCTACTCCTGAACGAGTGGCTAGTGTCCCAAAATTAAACGGATAAACATCTTCAGTACCTGAACTAGAAAACCCTAACCCCGTAGTTGTCCCATTGATAAGATAAATAATTCTCCCTGGATTAGCTGACGCACTTGGTAGTTGTAAGTTACCATTAATACCTGCGTTTGTAAGAACTATCATATAATCATGCTCTGAATAATCAGGAACTCCTGTTCCGTCGTAATTTCTAAGATTTGTTCCCGATTTTGCAGTATTAGTTAAACCATTGGCTCCATTTTTAGTTGGGTCTGTATCAATATTAGGTATTACATACACTTTGTTTTGTAAATAGAAATTACCATTTACATTCAGCTTTCCTGTAGCCCCTGTAGTAAAAGTCAGAGCATTGTTATTTTGGTTAATAGTCGTCGCTTCCGTAAGTGTACCTCCTAGCTTAATATTACCAGAAGCCAAAGTAAGACCATTAGTAGCCCCTACAGAAGAACCTCCTCCATTCTTTACCCACTTCGTGCCGTTCCAGTAGTAATAGCCTTTTTCTGTAATGTCTGCTACTTTAGCATCAGAGCCTGTATAATCTAAAGTGTTATCTACATAGATAAGCGTAGATTCTTTAATCATAGGGTTGGCGTGAGTTGTCATTAGCAAAGCTTTATTTTTACTCACATTAGGAATAATTAGCCCTTCTAAAGTCGTAGCTGTATTAGCAGATTTCCCTTTAATCTCCAAGGTAGCGTTAGGAGTATCTGTATTGATACCTACCTTACCATCGTACAATCCTTGTTGTCCGTAAGCCACTAAGCCTAAGCCTAAAAAGGCGAATACACTTAATTTTGTCATTTTTGTTTTCATAAAATTTAATTTTAAAATTGTTGATATTTAAAGTTTATAGATGTTAGATATTGGATATTTGACTTAAGGATTGATGAGGTAATACTAAGTTCTAAACTCTGACATCTCACCTCTAACCTTAAAAAACGCCTTCCCCCTCTAAACACACACAAAACGAGAGGAAAGGCTAAAACAGAACGAGCAGAACACTCCCCCTGAACACTAAAAGCACCCCACAAGAACAACAACAAATTAAGCTTATGAAATAGGAGTGCTTTTAGCAGATATTTAGGATAAACTAAACACGAAAAGCCCCCAATAAAAATTGGCGGAACGATGTTTTGTTTTAACGATAAAAGTTTAGAAAATTTTCTAGATAATACGACACATACGCAGGTAACTATCTCTGTGTGTGTGTGTGTGTGTGTGTGTGTGTGTGTGTGTGTTTACACAATTATTTGGAAGTACCAAATTTTTGTGTAAGTTTTTTTCACTTTTTTGTATATCGTTGATATTTCGTTTCATAAAACTACGGCAAACTTATAACCTTTTGCGAAGGTGTGCAAGTTTTAGCATAAGATTTTATTGGTTTATATATAAAAATTGGCTGAATCGTTTGATTCAGCCAATTTTTATAAACCTTTATTTCTGCATAAAATGCTTATAGTAAGAGCAACTTCCCATTAGAGATTTACTCGTTTCGGTATCGCTGTATTTTGTTTTCAATTCTGTGAAATAACTTCTGTAGTTCTGATTTTTAGCTTTGTCTAACTCTTGCTGGAATTTGTCTTGTTTTTCTTCCCAATTGGCATCATTATAATCCCAATTTGGGGTTTGATTGGCTTCCCATCGGTAATATTTCCCTTGTTCAGCACTTGCCATTTGGAAAAGTATTCTGGCTTGAGTTTCTCTATCTGTACTTTTTTCTAAAGCCTTTTTATAGTAACTAATAGCAACATCAAAGTTATCTGATTTTAAACCTATATTATTGTAAGTGAAGTTTTTGTAATAGTATAGAGGTGTGTATATTTCAGTATCCCCAAAGAAATTATATTTACCACCATTGCTATTGTCTATATCCATCACAAAGTAATGTCTGTAATAACCCAATATGGAAGTGTTATATAGAAGATTCCCTAATAACTGATTGGCACGGGAGGCTTTAACATCATTACCTTTGGCTATTTCTGTAAGTTTTAATACAGCTTCTGCAAGCTCCTTTTTATTCATATTATTTTTGATGAATTTAAAGTCAGAGATAAAACTTTCTGCTTTCATCGACTCGCTTTCAGGGCTAGTATAACTTACCCAAACATTATGTCCGAAAACTAAAGAAGAAACATTGTTGTAACCATTATAGCCTTTAATTTTCATTCTTACCGGTGTATTACTTTGCAATGATCCATCTTCTGAAAATGGAAACTCGTATCTAGGAATACCTATAAAACCACTTGCTTTGGTATAATAATCTAAAGCTTTTTTGAAGTTAGCCGAACGCATCTCGTAATCTCCATAGAGTACATTTATGAAATTTTGAGTGTCTTCACCTGTATCTATATTTTTAGCGAGAATGCTATTTTCAAAAGCATTTTTGTTTTTTCGTTTGTAAAATGCTTCAATATCTCGAACTAGATCTATATCCAAAATATCTTGCAAGCCTGAAAGTTTATTAGACATTAAGAAAGACTTAGCTCTCTCCCCTTGTAAGAAATATCTATTAGCTAAAATATCTGTAATAAAACCTGCCTCTGAGCTGTTATATCTGTCTTCGGAAATAGCGGTTACCAAATCAGGGTAAGTTTTCATGATATGTTGCTCAAACTCACTATCAATTCTTGGTTGAGAAAGAATATCGTTTAATAATTTCATTTTATCAATTTGGGTAAGATATTCTTGGTTGCTGGTGTTTATATTTTGTAATAAGCTACTGCTAGATTTATAATCTTTCTGTAAAAACTTTATATAAGCCTCTGATATTGCCCAAAACTCATCATCTGATTTAGTTTTAACTTTTTCTGTCAGTTTTTCTAGCTGTTCTATATAATCTTGCATTTTTTTATTGTATTCCTCATCAGTTCCTGAAGAAGAAACTACAGGCAAACGGTTAGGGTGATTTAACAGCTCATCATCAGAAAGCCCTTTACTTTCTTCGGCAGTTAAAACTTTAGGTTCAGAACTTTCCATTCCAAAAAGGTTCTTAAAGAACGATACTATTTTATCCCAAAACGAAGCACTAGCTTTGTTCTCTGTCTTACTTACTGAAAGAGCTGTTTTAGAGGTACCTACTTTGGTTTCCTTCTCATTATAGTAGTAATATGGCAGAAAATACCTTTCCAACTCATTGATGGCTCTAGCTTGAAGCACTTTTAAAGCCTCCGAATTAGGGTCTATCTCATAAATTTTCTCCATCATTGGGAGCGGATTATTAAACCCTTGATAGCCGAGAAGAAAATACGCCATTATCTTCTCTTTATCACTTTTAGCTCTGGAAAGCAGGTCTTCAAATGCCTTTTCGCTGGACAGTTTAATAGAAGTATAAGCCGTTTGTTTTCTAGAGTTTGAATTTATAAATACTTGGAAGAAATTCCAGTTGGCTTCGTCTTTCTGTCCTAGCCCACTTTGTGCTCCCGCCATTTGTTCTAAAGCCATATAATAGATGGCGTTTTTTAGACCTAATGGCTCTACATAGGTAGAAAAGGCTTTTACGGCTTTATCATAATTTCTATTGTAATGTTCAAAACGAACAATTTGATAGGCATACCTTAGTTTTATCTCTTTATTTGAGGTATTTTTATAAAAATTTATAAGGGTAGTAAGTGTATTTTCATAATCTAAAGTAGACGCGAGATTATAGGTTTCGTCGTCATAATAAAAACTATAGGTATTGTCATCATCATTGGCAACTCTGTTGATTCTAAGGTTATTCAGTTTTTTGGCCTCAATGAGATAATCCAAGCCTTCTCTATAGTTCTGATAAGCACCTAATTTCTGAAAAATAGCCTGATTTTGATACCCATCTTTAAACGAAATAATATCTTGTAACGGGAGCTTATAAACCAATGTTTTTACCTCATCGTAAGAAAGTTTATTGTTGAAGAAATTTTTCCAAAGTTGTAGATTATCATCAATGATAGCTATATTATCCGCTTCATAAAAAGGAGATGAGTAGGATAAAAGAAAAGGTGTATAAGACTTATCTTTGATGATAGTTTGCGTAAAGAGGTTAAAGTAATCACCGTCTGAGTCTTCCCAAGCACAGGCTTTAGAATTTTGGTGAAGTAATAATATAACGCCTAATGAAATAACTGCTTTTTTCATTGTTTTAAAGTTTTCTATTTTTAATAAATTGACTATCCAAATGATAGTAGATAATATGATAATGTTTTAATTTCTGGTCCAAAAATGTTTTAACTTCAGTCAGTTGTTCCTCTGAGATTTCCTCTATTCTAACGGTAAAACCTTTATTTAAAAAATATCCGAAGTAGAAACCATCTTCTAATATCACTGCTTCGGTGTCTGATATTTTCTTAAATTTATTATTGCTTAAATCGCTAATATTTAAAGCATTGATTAGCTTATGCTTACCCACATGATTGGTAACTATGCCCCAAGAATAAATTGGTAAGGCTACATCTATATTTTTGATGGGATACTGGTCTAAGGAAGCAAGATAATTTTTAAGTAAATCTACCTCTAAGATAGAGTTTTTACCATCGTTATCTAAAGGAGATGAGGTAGAATAACACATCAGATAAACTTTATCCACAGGTGGAATGCCCATTTTCTTCTTGTCTTTAACTTGATGCAAACGAAGCGTAGATGATACTTTTTTTGAAGAGACCTTTTTCAGTTCTTTTAAAAAGAGGAAAAAATCTTCACGGGTGGTTTCCGTCCAATCACAGTCTATTTGTATTTCTGTAAATGCTCTTTCCTTCAAGCCTAGACTCTTTTGTATCCTTAAAATATTATCAAAAGTAGCTTGTGCCATTTGAGCAATCTCTTCTTTGGATATATTGAAAAAAGTTCTGTTGGTAATAAATACCGTAGGTACAAATTGTTTTTCTGCATCTAGCAAGTGAGCATTACCACTAATAGGAGCTAGAATTTCCACTTTTTGCTCCTCTTTATCTATATCAAAAAAACGAATGTAAAGTGTATCTAATGAAGCCTTTTGCAATGCTTCTTTCTCTTTTTCGTCTAACTTAAAATGGGATTTCCAATAATAAAAAGAATATTTATGCTCTGTACTCTTTTGACAAGACACAAGCAAAGCGAATAACAATAGGAAAATAATCTTCACTCTCATAAAGTACAAATATAACCAAAATCTATTATGCTCAACTCAATTATGATAAATAACCAAACCAATTGATTTTATATATCGCAGTATGTTAGAAAAGAGATGCCTTTTTCTGTTTAGTATTTTTTAACTTTGCAAAAAAATAGATTTATGCTTATACTTTCTTCTCCAGCTAAGTTAATGAATGTCTCATTAAAATCAGATATGCTAAAAACTACCGAACCTCAGTTCATAGAAGATTCGGCGTTTATACAGTCATTTTTGAAAGAGAAAACCCCACAATACCTTTCTGATTTAATGGAAATTTCTTCCAAATTAGCAGATGAAAACTGGGAAAGAAACCAAAATTGGAGTACCTCACCTTCGGAAGAGGAGTCTAATGCAGCTCTTTATACCTTTACAGGAGAGGTTTATCGTGGGTTAGACGCTCCTACTCTAGATAAAAAAGCCGTAGATTATCTCCAAAAACACTATAGAATACTCTCGGGATTATATGGATTGTTAAAACCTTCGGATAGGATTATGTTGTATCGTTTAGAAATGGGTCGTCCGTTCCAATTTGATAAGTATAAAAATTTATATTCTTTTTGGAAGTCCAAAATTACAGCGGCTCTTAACGAGGAGTTAAAGGACGATGATATTCTCCTAAATCTTGCTAGTACAGAATACTTTAAATCAGTAGATACCAAAAAGCTAAAAGCGAAGGCTATAGATGTTAAATTCTACGAATACAAGGACGGTAAACTAAAAACCATCGTGGTTTATACCAAACACGCTAGAGGACTTCTCATTCGTTTTTGTGCCGAAACCAATGCCAAAACTTTAGATGATATTAAAGCCTTTAATTATGAAGGTTATCTTATAGACGAAGAACGCTCCAAAGACAATCAACTGGTATTTGTGAGGTAATGAAGTTGCTAGAATTACATTCTATTTTTAAGCGAGAGCTTTCGGAGCTTTATAATAATTCTGAGGTTTCTTGTTTGTGGGAAATTTTTGGAGAGCATTATTTAGGTTTAGACAAAATAGGACTGCGACAATCCGAAAACACCCAACTTCCCTCTCAACCGATAGTAAAATATACCGAAGCCATCAACCAACTAAAAAGCGGAAAGCCTTACCAACAAATTTTAGGCGAAGCCGACTTTTTTGGTATGAAGTTTTGCGTGAATCAACATGTGCTTATTCCTCGTCCAGAAACAGAGGAACTGCTAGACCATGCCATCAAAACCATTTCAAAAGAGTTTTCCCAACCAGAGATTAAAATTTTAGATATAGGCACTGGCTCGGGAGTGATACCTATTGTGTTGAAAAAACATTTTCCGAACGCTAGAATAACTTCCATAGATTTCTCTAAAGAAGCCTTAGCCGTCGCTAAAAAAAATGCAGAAAGACACCACACCGATATTGAGTTTATACTCGATGATTACCTTAATTATAAATTGACAACTCACTATGATGTGATTATTTCTAATCCGCCATACATAGATATAGAAGAAGTTTCTGAAATTTCGGATACTGTAAAGAATTTTGAGCCTCATTTAGCTCTTTTCTCTCCTTGTGCGGACCCTTTAGTATTTTACCGAAAAATAGCAACAGACGCCAAACAATATCTTAACAACGGAGGATTTTTATTTTTAGAAATAAACCAAAAACTAGGAGCGGAAACTTTAGCTTTATATAAAGATTCCAGTGATGCTCAACTCATCAAAGATTTATCTAATAATGACAGAATGATTATAGCAAAAAAATGAAGCCAGAACTAACCAACAACCTAGAAGATTTAGAAAAGACATTTCAATATTTAGCTCAATTCTTGACTGAAGAACGCCTGCAAAAAATCAACCATTATGCGGAGGAAAGCTCGGATTTCATTTTACCTGTGATGGAAGATGTTTATCAATATCGCAATGCTGCTGCAATCGTGAGAAGTGTAGAAGCGTGTGCTTTCCATAAGGTAGTGGCTTTAGAAAAAGATAATATTTTTGACCCAAACCTAAGCGTTACCAAAGGTGCAGATACATGGGTAGAAGTAGAAAAAATGCCTAGAAATAAGGCTTCCCTAGAGAATATAAAAAAGCGTGGTTATAAAATAGTGGCTGTTTCGCCTGAAAATAATGCAACAATGCTCCCAGATTATAAGGTAGAAGTGCCCATTGCTCTAGTTTTTGGCACCGAATGGGAAGGGGTTTCTGATGAATTACTAGACTTTGCGGACGAAACTTTGGCAATACCAATGTATGGTTTTACTAAGAGTTTTAATGTTTCTGTGGCGGCGGCGATATGTATGTACGAACTCAAACAAAAACTTCTTAATTCTACCATAGATTACAAACTTAGCCCCGATAAAAAATGGCATACCAAAATAAGATGGGCAGTAAATTCTATAAGAAGCGGAGAAGAAATTTACCATAAATTTTTACGAGAAAACTTTTAACAATCCATAAGCCACAGTACTTATTCGGAAGAATGCTAAATTTTCCTTATTTTTGCCACTCAAAATAAAGCGATTATGTTCAATAGTTTACAAGATAAATTAGATAAGGCTCTTCATAACCTTTCGGGAAGAGGTAAAATTACGGAAATTAATGTAGCTGAAACGGTTAAAGAAATTCGCCGTGCCTTAGTAGATGCCGATGTAAATTATAAGGTAGCTAAAGACCTTACCAAGCGAGTACAAGAGAAAGCCTTAGGGCAAGATGTACTTACCAGCCTAACGCCTGGGCAGCTAATGACCAAAATAGTACACGATGAGTTGGTGGAACTAATGGGTGGTTCTCAAGAAGGTATCAACCTTTCAGGGAAACCTACAGTTATCCTAATTGCAGGGCTTCAAGGATCTGGTAAAACTACTTTCTCTGGGAAATTAGCTAACTATCTAAAGAAAAAAAGAGCTAAAAATCCGCTTTTGGTAGCGTGCGATGTTTATCGTCCTGCTGCGATAGACCAGCTAAAAGTACTAGGAAGCCAAACAGGAATTCCGGTATATACCGAAGAGGAAAATAAAAACCCTTCTACCATAGCAGAAAATGCCGTTAATTTTGCTAAAGCTAACAAACACGATGTGGTTATTGTGGATACTGCAGGTCGTCTAGCGATAGATGAACAAATGATGAACGAAATAAAATCAGTTCATTATTTCATCAAGCCTACGGAAACCTTATTCGTTGTGGACTCTATGACGGGGCAAGATGCTGTAAATACAGCTAAAGCCTTTAATGATGCTTTAAACTTTGATGGTGTTGTTCTTACAAAATTAGATGGGGATACCCGCGGTGGTGCGGCTCTTACTATTCGTTCTGTAGTTAATAAGCCAATTAAGTTTATTTCCACAGGAGAAAAGATGGAAGCTTTAGACCTTTTCTATCCTGAAAGAATGGCAGACCGTATCTTAGGGATGGGTGATGTAGTGTCTTTAGTGGAAAAAGCTCAAGAACAATTTGACGAAGAGGAAGCCAAAAAACTACAGAAGAAAATCGCTAAAAATGAATTTGGTTTTGATGATTTCTTAAAGCAAATTCAGCAGATTAAAAAAATGGGTAACATGAAAGACCTTCTTGGTATGTTACCAGGTGTAGGCAAAGCCATTAAAGATGTGGATATAGATGACAACTCATTTAAACACATAGAGGCTATTATCCACTCTATGACGCCAGAAGAAAGAAGAAGACCTAGCATTATAGATGTTAATAGAAAAAAGAGAATAGCCAAAGGAAGTGGTAGAAAACTAGAGGAAGTAAACCAACTTATGAAGCAGTTTGACCAAATGGGCAAAATGATGAAAATGATGCAAGGACCCCAAGGCAAACAGCTTATGGCAATGATGGGCAAAATGGGAGGCGGTATGCCAGGCATGGGAGGTCTATTCGGAAGATAGTAGAATAAAAATATAAACCGAGAGAAAATTTCTCTCGGTTTTTTATATAAAAGATTAAATATCGCCTGTTTATTTAATATTCCGAAATACATACAACATTTCCGTGGCTATTTGTAAGCTTCTTTCGGCGTAAACAGAAGTTTGTTTAGGCGTATCATCAGAAATTTTAGGGTCTTCATAAGTTATGGAAAATCGTTTTTCTGTACCTAGAACGGAAGGACAATTGTCATCTACTTGAGAACAAGTCATAACAGCAGTAAAATTTTCCTTAGGATTAAAAGAATGGTCTAGAGTTTTGGAAAATCCGATGATAGGCATTTCATTATCGGAGTATTTTATCGCATAGATGGGATTGCTTTCATCTTTTGACAATACCTCTATGGAAAAACCTACATTACGAAGAGTATCTACTATTTTAGGAAATAGAGCCGTAGTTTCCGTTCCTGCGGAGTAGCATTCTATATTATAAATTCCAAAGTAATAAGCCATAGTCTTTGCCCATATTTGACAAAGATGACTCCTGCGAGAGTTATGTGTGCAAATAAAATTAAGCCTAATAAATTCTCCCTTCCTTTGCTTTTCTGTAATGAAGTCTATAAGAGGTTGTAATATTTTTTTTCTTTCTTCCGAAATAGAATTGACATCTAACTGCTCTATGAAATTCTGAATTTTAGATAATAAAGGCATAGTGTTCTATTTTTTAAATTAACAACATCCAGAGCTAGGGTCACAGCAATTGGTTTTATTTTGAAGCTCTGAAAGTTTTAATTTAGGCTTTTCAGTAGGGATTCCGCATTTATCAGGAGCTAGGCAATCCGTCTGCTTAGTTGCAAGAACAAAGTGATTACCTTGGAAATCTAAACCAAATTTTTGAATACTTTCTCCTTGATATTCTACTTCTATTTCCTCATCTGTAAGTTGTAATTGTTTTTCAGAAAGAGTAATGATGTCCAATAATTTTTCAGGAGTTAGTCTGTGGTCATAATCTGTTGCCGTCCATAGCTGAAAGTTTACCCACTTTTCTTTTCTTACTGTTCCACCACAATCTATAAAATCTTTGGTAATTTGACCTACCTCTGTAATATGAAAATGTGGCGGAATAAAATCTCCATTAGGTATTTGAAAATCAATTCTGTCTAGTGTAGCTAGTACTTTTTTAAATTCTGATAATTTCATAATAATTTAATTTTAGTTAATCGCAAATAAACGATAGTTGTTATATATTTTTTTATCAATCACAACAAGAGGATTGAAGTTTTTTATCAAAAAAATTAAAGAATAAAGATTTGGCAAGATTCCATTTTTCTTCATCTATACAATATTTTATTTTTGGAGGATTAAGCTCTCCTTTTATAAGTCCTACTCTTTTCAGTTCTTTAAGATGTTGAGAAATAGTAGATTGTGCCAATGGGAATATATCTACCAAATCTCCTGTAAAACAAGAATTTTGTTGTTCTAAATAAGATAAGATAGCAATACGAGTAGGATGAGCCAAAGCTTTTGCAAAGTCGGCTAGTAATTCTACATCTCCTGTATAATCAATAGGTTCTAAATTTCTTTTCATAAGTTCATCGCAAATGTACGATTGTTTTTTAAACTAACAAGAAATTAGATTTATTTTTTACCTTTATTTCATATCTACTTGATATAGATATATCATATCTTCAATTATCATAAAAAAGAGAGATGATATAATTAAAATCATCTCTCTCTTTACTTTTAAAATCTAAATTTTTCTCTATCTATTAAACTCACTGATAAAATGTAGCTTCACATTAGGGAATTTCTCTTGTGTCATTGTAATTGTAAATGAAGAATCTGCTAAGAAAACCAACTGATTGTATTTATCTCTAGCTAAAAAACGCTGCTTTAGCCTTGCAAATTCTTGGAACTCTGCTGACTTCTCATCTGCCTCAACCCAACATGCTTTGTGTATGCTTATAGGCTCATAAGAACATTTGGCACCATACTCGTGTTCCAATCGGTATTGGATAACTTCATACTGTAACGCTCCTACTGTACCTATAATTTTTCTTCCGTTCATTTCCAAAGTAAATAGCTGTGCCACACCTTCGTCCATCAGTTGGTCTATACCTTTAGCTAGCTGTTTTGCTTTAAGAGGGTCGTTATTATTTATATATCGGAAGTGTTCTGGAGAGAAGCTTGGTATACCTCTAAAGTTAAGTTTTTCTCCTGCCGTTAAAGTATCTCCAATACGGAAATTACCCGTATCATGCAAACCTACAATGTCTCCTGGATAGCTCTCATCTACCACCTCTTTTTTATCCGCAAAAAACGCATTTGGAGAAGAAAACTTCATCTTTTTATTTTCTCTTACTAAAAGATAATTTTCATTTCTTTTGAATGTTCCCGAAACAATCTTTACGAAAGCTAAACGATCTCTGTGCTTAGGGTCCATATTCGCATGGATTTTAAATACAAATCCTGTAAAGTTTTTCTCCTCTGGCTTTACCACCCTCACATCAGACTCTTTAGGCTGAGGCATTGGTGCTATATCTATAAAGGCATCTAGGAGTTCTCTCACTCCAAAATTATTAAGCGCAGAACCAAAAAACACAGGCTGCTGCTCTCCTTTCATATAAAGCTCTCTATCAAATTCAGGATAAACAGATTCTATAAGCTCCAACTCTTCTCTTAAGGTTTCTGCTGCTTTTGTACCTATCGCATCGTCTATTGCTTTATCCTGAATATCATCAAAAGTAATGCTCTCGCCTACTTTTTGTTTCTTTTCCTCTAAAAACAGTTGGATATTTTTCTCCCAAATATTATAAATCCCTTGGAACTGAGCTCCCATACCTATTGGTAAAGAAAGAGGCACTACACTAAGTCCTAACTTCTGCTCAACCTCATCTAGCAAATCAAAGGCATCTTTACCTTCTCTATCCAATTTATTGATGAATACCAACATTGGGATATTTCTCATACGGCACACCTGAACTAATTTTTCAGTCTGCTCTTCTACCCCTTTAGCTACATCTATCACAACGATTACAGAGTCTACCGCTGTAAGAGTTCTATAAGTATCCTCAGCAAAGTCTTTGTGACCTGGCGTATCTAGTATGTTTATTTTATGATTTCTATATTCAAATGCTAGTACCGAAGTCGCTACCGATATACCTCTCTGGCGTTCTATTTCCATAAAGTCCGAAGTAGCTCCTTTCTTTATTTTGTTTGATTTTACGGCTCCTGCTTCTTGTATTGCCCCACCAAATAAAAGTAATTTCTCAGTAAGTGTGGTTTTTCCCGCATCGGGGTGAGAGATAATCCCAAAGGTTTTTCTTTTTGCAATTTCTTTTTCTAAAGACATTAGTAAACTGTTTTTTGAGACTGCAAAAATCGGTATAATTTTTTGATTAGAAAAACGCCTTTCTTAATTTAGTCTTTTAATCGTTCACCACAGATTTTACAATATCTGGCATCGTCATCATTATTAGGGTTGCCACAGCGTTCACAATCGTTATCCTTTTTCGTTCTTAACTTCATTTCGGAAGTTACAATTCCTGTAGGAACCGCAATAATGCTATAACCACAAAGCATCAAAATAACCGATAAAAACTTACCTAAAGGTGTTACAGGCGATATATCTCCATAACCTACTGTAGTCAAAGTAACTACCGCCCAGTAGATGCAGGTAGGAATATCCACAAAACCATTTTTACCGCCTTCTATCACATACATTACAGAACCTACTAATACCACTATAATAGTGATAAATAGCATGAATATATAGATTTTCCTTGAACTTTTCTTGAGTGCTTGCACAATGTATTGCCCATCACGCATGTAATCCATCAGATTAAGTATTCTGAAAACCCTCAGCATTCTTAACAATCGGATAATCATAAAGAACTTAGTCTGTGGGAAAAACAAACTCAAAAAGAACGGTATTATCGATAAAAAATCAATAATACCCATAAAGCTAAAAATATAATCTTTTTTATTTTTGACGATTACAATTCTCAAGATATACTCTATTGTAAAGAAGATAGAAATCGTCCACTCAATAGCTAATAAAAAATAGTGATATTGCTTATCTACAGGTCTTAAACTTTCCAAAACAACAGTAAGTGTACTAATTAAAATAAGGATAAGAAGTACAATATCAAAAAGTTTCCCCAATGGCGTATCTGCACCATAGATAATGCGAAATAGCTCTTTCTTCCAACCTTTTTCTGGAACGAGATTATGCTCTTTTTTTATTCTGACTCTATGTATCATAGCCGCTGCGAAAATAACAAATAAATAATAAATTCTTATTTTCGTGGAAAAATAATTCAGTTTTTAAATGAAAATAAAAGAACTAGTAGCAGAACTTAATCGCCTCGTACCCTTCGCACAAGCAGAAAATTTTGACAATGTAGGTCTTCTTTGTGGCAATCCTGAAAGGGAAGTTACAGGCGTTCTTATATCTCACGACACGCTAGAACACATTGTAGATGAAGCCATTGAGAAAAACACCAATGTTATTTTATCATTTCACCCTATTATTTTCTCTGGTTTAAAAAGTATTACTGGCAAAAACTATGTGGAAAGAAGTGTGATGAAAGCTCTAGAAAACAAAATTGCCATTATTGCCATACACACCGCATTAGATAACGATTTTATGGGTGTTAATCATAGAATTGGAAAAGAATTAGGATTAAAGAACCTTAAAACTTTAATGCCTAAGAATCATGATTTGCAAAAGCTTTCCGTCTATGTACCTAAAGACTACGAAGAAAAAGTAAAAGATGCTCTATTCTCAGCTGGAGCAGGAAGTATTGGCTTTTATAACGAATGTAGTTTTAATATCAAAGGAACAGGCACTTTTAAACCCCAAGAAGGCTCTCAACCATTTATAGGACAGCAAGGCACAAGGGAAAGCGTAGAGGAAACTTTAATCTCCGTTATTTTTGAAAAGTATAAAAAGAACACCATCATTGCAGCAATGAAAGCCGCTCACCCATACGAAGAAGTGGCTTACCAAATTTACAATCTTGAAAACGAAAATCAATATCTAGGCTTAGGTCAATATGGTGAATTTGAAAACGAAATCTCCGAAGAAGACTTTTTAAACTTAGTAAAGAAAACTTTTGGATTACAAGTCATTAGACACAGCCAAAAACTCAATAAACCTATCCAAAAAGTAGCAATGCTAGGCGGAAGCGGTGCTGATGGTATTAAAGCCGCAATCACCAATAGATGTGATGCTTATCTAACAGCTGACCTTAAATACCACGACTTTTTCCAAGCGGAAAATCAATTATTGTTATGCGATATAGGACACTTTGAGTCTGAACAATTTATCATACAACAATTATTTGAACTTTTATCAGAAAATTTTACTAAATTTGCAACCTTGAAAACCACTCAAAGTACTAACCCTGTAAATTACTTTATATAAAGATATGGCTAAGAAAACAAACGACATTTCTGTAGAAGAGAAACTAAGAGCATTGTATGATTTACAATTTATAGACTCTCGTTTAGACGAAATTAGAAATACAAGAGGTGAGCTTCCTATTGAAGTAGAAGATTTGGAGATAGAAATAGAAGGTTTAGGAAAAAGAGCCGAGAAGTTTGCTACCGAAATCAAAGAGCAAGAAGTTGAAATAAAAAATAAAAAAGAACTCATCTCTCACGCACAAGGGCTTATAGAGAAATATAAATCTCAGCAAGACAATGTGAGAAACAACAAAGAGTTTGAAGCTCTAGCTAAAGAAATAGAATATCAAGAGTTAGAAATCCAACTAGCGGAGAAGAAAATTAAAGAGTTTGGTGCTAAAAAAGACCACAAAACAGAATCTTTAAACAATCTAGAAGCTAAGATTGAAGAGTTACAAAGCCACCTTACTTTTAAAAAGAACGAACTAGAAAGCCTCATCGCAGAAACTCAAAAAGAAGAAGAGTTTTTACTAGAAAAATCTCAAGAGTTTGCAGATAAGATAGACCAAAGGCTTCTAGCATCTTACCAAAGAATTAGAAAAGGGTCTTCTAACGGTCTTGCAGTAGTAGGTATAGAGAGAGGAGCTCCTAAAGGGTCTTACTTTACTATTCCACCACAGAAGCAGATGGAAATTGCTCAAAGAAAAAAGATTATTATAGATGAGCATTCTGGTAAAATCTTAGTAGATGACGATTTAGTGATTGAGGAAACAGAAAAAATGAAGGAAATAATCAAATTCTAAGAAAATAAATCTTATCTATCCGCTCTAAATAGAGCGGATTTTTTTATTTTTGAGCTTTACTTAACCTATAATGCTTAATTTATGATAAACTTAAAACAAAAAATGCTGGCTGTGGCGACCAGTCTCCCGATGCTCGTCAGTGCTCAAAATCTTATGACACCAGAGAAGTTGTGGACGCTTAAAAGAATGAGCGTTCAGGTGGTTGCACCAGACCAATTAGGGTTAATCTATAAAGTGGGACAAACCGACTTAGAAACAGAAAAAACCAATTCCGAAAACTACTTTCTCAATTTAAAAAACAATCTTTCGTCTAAAGTTAATTTTAACGGAAAAAGCATCTTCCAATGGGATAAGAATGGTATCTATGCTACAGAAGGTAAGCAGATATTCCTTTCAAAAGACCAAGGTAAAACATGGAGTTCATTCTATACTCTACCTGATGATGCCGATAATGTTATTGTATCTCCCAACGGAAAAAAGATAGCTTACAGCAAAGAAGTGCTTGTAGAAAAGGTGCTTGGCAAAGAAAAATACAATGATGTACCTAATACAACAGCTCATGTTTATTCTGACCTAAACCATCGCCATTGGGATTACTTTAATCAAGGAAGATACAACCATATTTTTGTGATAGATTTAGACAAAAATAGCTCTCCTAAAGACTTACTAGAAGGTAAAAAGTGGGACAGTCCGCAAAGACCTTTTGGAGGAGCAGAAGATTTTGTATTCAGCCCTGATTCCTCTCAATTATTATTTGTAATGAAGCCTTTGGAAGGAGCGGAATATGCTAAATCTACCAATACAGATATTTTCTCTTATCATTTTGATAGCGAAACTATAAAGAACCTTACCGAAGCCAATAAAGGCTATGATATGAGCCCTAAGTTCAGTCCTGATGGCAATTACCTTACTTGGTTAAGTATGGCAAGAGACGGCTATGAGGCGGATAAAAACGACCTCAAAATTATGGATTGGAAAACAGGAGTAATAACCAACCTTACCAAAGATTGGGACGAGTCTGTTACTGGAGATTTCTTTTGGAGCCAAAACAATCAGTTGCTTTACTTTACGGCGGCTTACAGAGGTACTAAACAGCTTTTTAGCATCAGTCCTAAATCTAAAAAGGTAACTAAAATCACAGAAGGAATTTTTGATGTAAACGATATTATCACAGAAACCAAAAACCAACTTTTAGTTACTAGAACAGACATCAATCACAATGCTGACTTATTCTCCGTAAACACCAAAAACGGAGCGATGAAGCAAGTTACCGAAGTTAATAAAGAGATGTACCAAAACATCGCCACTTCTAAATCTGAGCTTAGAATGGTAAAAACTTCGGACGGCAAAGAGATGGGCGTATGGTTCCACTATCCACCTAACTTTGACCCTAACAAAAAATATCCTGCACTACTCTATTGTCAGGGAGGTCCGCAGTCTGCATTAACGCAATATTTCTCGCTTAGATGGAACTTTGCACTAATGACGGCTAACGGCTATATCGTTATCGCTCCTAACAGAAGAGGTATGCAAGGCTGGGGTGTAGAATGGAACGAAGCTATTTCTAAAGACTGGGGCGGACAACCTATGAGAGATTATCTTTCTGCCACAGATTACGCTAAAACACTTCCGTTTGTAGATGGAGACAGAATAGCTGCCGTAGGTGCCAGTTATGGTGGTTACAGTGTATTGATGTTAGCAGGGATACACCAAAACAGATTTAAGACCTTTATTTCTCACAATGGTCTATTTGATATGAAATCTTGGTATCTTAATACCGAAGAGCTTTGGTTTGCGAACTGGGATTTGGGTGGTTCTCCTTACGATAACCCTCTACCAAGAGCTTATACAGAGTTTAATCCGAGTAACTATGTCCAAAATTGGAACAAGCCTATGATGATTATACAAGGGCACAAAGATTACCGAGTGCCTTATGAGCAAGGGCAAGGCGCCTTCCAAGCGGCAAGACTAAAAGGGCTAAAAGCCAAACTACTCTACTACCCTAACGAAAACCATTGGGTTCTAAAACCTCACAACGGTTTAGTATGGCAAAGAGAATTCTTTGATTGGTTAAAAGAAACTCTTTAAGGGTACTAACATAGGATATAATAATAAAGGATAGGTTTATAAACCTATCCTTTATTGTTTTTAATCAACTGAAAATTAAGCCATTTCAATTTTATTTATATTAAGCTATCTCAAAAATACGGCTTTCTTCATTGATGTTTTTTACTACGGCTTCCGTTCGTTCTTTATGGGTATCTGTAATGAATATCTGTCCAAAATGTTCTTTGTTCACTAATTCTATAAGTTGAGCCACACGGCGGTCGTCCAGCTTATCAAATATATCGTCTAACAGCAACAGTGGAGTCTTCCCTGTAATTTCTTTAATACGGTTGATTTGAGCCAATTTTAACGCAATTAGAAACGACTTCTGTTGCCCTTGGGAACCAATTTTCTTTATCAAATCTCCACTCATCTCAAAACGAAGTTCGTCTTTATGAATACCTTTAGAAGTGTAGGTCAGCACTCGGTCTTTTTCTACATTTTGAGATAGCACTTCTTCCATTGTTTGCTCTTCCAAATCCGATTGATAAGCTATATCCACCTCCTCTTTACCATTAGAAATCATATTATAAAAATGTAAAAAAGTAGGCAGTAGTTGTGTGATAAACAGGTTCCTCTTTTCAAAAATCACCCCTGCATATTGGCACAAAGGCTCATCATAAATCTCTAGCGAATCTTTATCAAAATATCTATTTTTAGCGAAAGACTTCAGTAAGGCATTTCTTTGTTTAAGTGCTTTTTGATACTGCATAATAGAGTGCAAATACTCAGCATCTACCTGCGAAATCATTGCATCTAAAAATCGTCTTCTGCTCTCCCCAGAATCAGAGATAAGATTGGCATCATAGGGAGAAATCATCACACTTGGCAAAAACCCAATATGGTCTGACAAACGAGCGTAAGACTTATCGTTCTTCTTTACCAATTTTTTAGCGTCTTTGCTTTGGATAATTTTTAATATCGTTTCTTTTTCGCCATCATCTACCACCGCTTCTAAAGTAAAGAAGTCCTCCCCCGTCAAAATATTATTAACATCAGAATTTCCTAGAAAACTTTTACCCACGGACAAATAGTGCAAAGCGTCCAAAATATTGGTCTTCCCTGCTCCATTATTTCCTACGAAACTATTGATTTCGAGGGAAAAATCAAATACTCGCTCTTGATGATTTTTGAAATTTGTTAAATATAATTTTTTGATAATCATTACTGAAAAATTAGCCAAAAATACTCCAATAAAATCAAAAATAAAAGCGGAAGCCCACAACAAGTTTCTACCCACAGAGAAAAATACCAATCAGGCTTACTTTCAGACGCACCATAAACCAAAGCTAAAGCCACCATAACAGCTCCACTAAATGCCACCGCATAAAGTGTATTAAAATAAATAAACGATAGCCCTCCGCTAAAAACAAGTAAAACATAAGCCAGCCTTTTAGTCGCCGCTACGCCTATAAACTTAGGAAATGTTATCACTTTATCGCTAGATTTATCTCGTATATCAAAAGGTAATACCAATGCCGAAACATAAAGAAAACTCACCCTAAAAATAGCCCCATCTATTTTGGGTAAAAACAGCCAAGCACTTACCAAAGCCCAACCTAACCCTACATAAAATATCTTTAGTAATGGTATTTTTCGGACAAAAGTATTCAAAAAACGAGAGTTATAAGCCAAGCCCAGCGATAAAATCGTAAGCCATTTCAATAGAACATCAACACTATAAAAAGACAAAATCAGTATGACGCCGAGTACAAAACTAACTGCATTAACTACTAATATTCTACCAATGATTGGCTTCCTATATTGATACTTGGTATAGAGATAGCCATTAAAATAAGTGAGAAAAACCAAACTCAATAATTCAACTGAAATCTGAACTTTGGTATTATTGACAAAAAAGACAGTCAGAGCTGTCCCCATTAAGGAAACATAAATCTGACTGTCTATAATATATTTTTTAAATTGCGTAAAAATGACTTTACTCTTAGTTTTTGGAGTTCAATTTTTTATATTTAAACCACGCCGCTAAAGAAATGGTAATCATACTCGCTCCTGTAATATAAACCCACGCTGGTACAGGGATAGGGTCTCCTGCCGCATAAGAGTGTAACCCTGAAAGATAGTAATTAACCCCAAAGTACGTCATAATAACCGAACTAAAAGCAAACATAGTTACCATATGAAAAGCATAACGCCCTCTAAGCCCTGGCACCAAACGCATATGCAATACAAAAGCATATACCATAACCGATATAAACGCCCAAGTTTCTTTTGGGTCCCAAGACCAATATCTTCCCCAAGATTCATTTGCCCAAACACCACCTAAAAAAGTACCTATTGTAAGTGCAAAAAGCCCTATCGTAAGCGACATTTCCGAAACGGCAGTAAGCTCTTTTATCGTGGTATCATTATGTTTTTGGAAAGTAGCTTTACTAGAAATAATGTAAAACAACAGTACCATAATCCCTATAATAAAGGACAGTGCAAAGAAACCATAACTAGAGGTAATAATAGCCACATGGATTACTAACCAATAAGATTTAAGCACTGGCACTAAAGGTGTAATCTGCGGGTCTAGGCTTACCGCACCGTGAGCAAAGCCCATCAGCAGTACCGCCACTAAGAAACCTGCCGAAGGTATCAAAGCATTATTATTTCTGTAAAGTAATAACCCCGCACTAATACCTACCCAAGAAATAAACATAATCGCTTCATAACCGTTACTCCAAGGTGCATGTCCTGAGATGTACCATCTGATACCCAAGCCTACAAGGTGTACAAGGTAACCCAATATCCCTGTAGCTAAAATTACTTTAATGACTTTATGTAACCAACGATTGGGTTTAAATAATTCTATAAAACCAAGTACCAATAATAACGCAGCAACAACGCTATAAAAAATCATCAACTTAAAGTTGAGATTAAGTTTATTCATTAAAATTTCTAAATCTATCTTGGTTTGAGGCGGAATAACATTTTTACCCCATTTTGCTTGATAACTCTTTACTTTATCCAACTCCTTATCAGCAGTTGCCCACTTATCGCTTTGTGTAGCCATCAGTACCGAAGAAAGGTAAGGTCCTAATACCTCCTGTGCATTAGTATCTATTTGGAAATTAGAGTCCATTACAGAGTTCCATTTGTGGTTAGGGTCATTCTGTACAGGTATCACACGGAAATATTGCCATGACATTAGGGCATTCATCACTTGTACTTTATCATTAAGTTTGATAACTGCTTGGTCGTACTTAGATTGTTCAGCTGGTTTTTTATGAAAAGCTTCGTTATAATCATCTTCTAAAACAAAACGAAGATTACCAAACTTATCCGCAGGGAAAAGATTTACAAGGCTAGTATAACCTTCGTCATTCGCCTTGGTTTTTTTCTTTAATTCCTCTCCTACTTTTCCCTTAGTCTCTACCTTAATAATATGTACTTGAGCCCAAAACATCGGGTCTATAGTCGCTGACAAAAACCACTGGTTAGCATCTAATTGTTTAAAAGATTCTTTACCTGCGAGTTTTCTTAAAATATCTAGTGCCTGTGTATTTACTGGCTGTATTCTTCCATCATAACTCTGCACTAACAAAGAACCAAATTTCTCTGCATGAGCCTTATCTATATTAATGTGCTGTACCATATCATCGGCAGAAAGCACTTTTTGAGTAGAAGTTTTGGCTGTTGGCGTTTTTGGTTGTGCTTGTAGAAAACCAAAGCTCAACACCAGTAATAATATTCCTAACGCTTTTTTCTTGCTAATATCTTTCAACATTTTATTTAAAGACCAAAAACGAGTTCCTTTCCAAAATAGAGTAATAAACATTGCAATAAACATAAGTGTGTAACCTATATAGGTAATAAGCGTCCCCCAATAATCATGATTAACTGATAGTATTGTACCGTGTCTATCTGCATCAAAACTAGATTGGAAAAAACGGTACCCACGATAATTAAGTACATTATTCATGTAAATTTTGTATGGTGTCTGTTTACCATTATCTATAATCTGAACATGGCTCTCATAAGCAGACGGCGAAGAACTCCCTGGGTAAGTTTCCATCACAAAATCGTCTAACTTCAATGCAAATGGCGTAGTGTAAACTTTAGCACCAAACCCTAGCATCATATTCATACCATCTAACGAAATTTGTTTTACCAAGTTAGGATTACCTTCTTGTACTTGTAGGCTAACTTTCTGCTTAGTTTTAGGACCTTCTACCTCTAGTAAAAGCTCATCAGGTATATTTTTATCCTTCTTTTTATCCCCAGAATAAGACACTATTTCGCCTCTTTTCAGTCCTTCAGGCACTACAATTCTCATTTGGTTAATCGTGTATAAACTTCTAAGAGATAGTGGTGTATATTCATCTTTAGGAGATGCCCCCACTTCTTGACTCGCCATTACCATATAAGTAGCATCTACAGGTGTTTTAATGTAAAGCTTTCCATCTTGTTTTTTAAACTCCACCGCTCCGTCTATCGGTCTATTATAAGTTACTAATGTACCACCAATATTTTTAACCTCTCCTTCTGATAAATAATACTCTAACCTTCCTGCATCGTCTGTAGTTACAAAATGAAGATACTCCTTACCATTAGGTGTTACCTTTATACTGTCCTTCTTTCTAGGAGTGTAAGCTAACTGTTTTACCTTTATTTTTTTACCATTAAAGTCGTAAGCCGCTTTAAAGTAATGGTTGGTAACTTTAGACCAAAAAGGCACTTCAGGCGTCATCAAGAACGGAATATCCTTATAATTAAGTACTTCTCCTTTTTCTTCTATTTGGATTTTAAAGAAATTTTTGCTAGTTACTATTTCGTTAGAAGTTTCCCCCTCACGAATGTGCATCGTGCCTTCATAACTGATATATCTAGTAATAGCTCCACCGATAAATAGCAAAATAAATGATAAATGGAATGCTAACAAAGGCCACTTTTCTCGGTTCCATAAGCGATACCTACCGATATTGCCTATAAAATTGATGATAAGCAAAAACATAATTGCCTCGAACCATTTAGACTCATAGATAAAAGCCTTTGCCGTGGGCGTACCATAATCGTTTTCCATAAAAGTGGCATACGCCATAGATAAAGCATAAACCAACATCAACACCGCCATAGTACGGGTGGATACAAGAATATTTTGGATTTTTTTCATAATAATTTAATCATCAATAATGAAAAGTTTCATCATTAGCTCCGCAAAAATAAGGAGGATATTTTAAATAAAAGAATATACCTAGATAGTTTTTGTAAATTATGATATTCAGAGAAATACAATATTCAATTCCCTAAATCTAAATGTTTTTTCTAAAAATTATCTAAACTCAACTGAAATATAACATTTTGCAAAATAACATCGCCCTAATAAAGTCTAAGTACCGCCATAAGCTTCTCATAATCATCCCCCTGACCAAATCTGCTAGTAATTGCCTTTGTCCCAATAATATCAGATTGCTTGCAGTCAAAACAAATCTTAACAAATCCTATTATTTTTTTATTTTTCTTAAAAATTAAAATATCTCTATAAATAGGTGCACAAGCAAGGGCAACTCCATCTCTTTCTGACTTTTCAACAAATATTTGGTTTATTTTTGAAAAATCCTGAGATTTAATTTCCATCTTCTTAAATCCAATTTGACTCAACTGGTTTGTAAAATTAACTTCTTCTATATTTTTTGGTGTACCCTCTAAAATTAACTTGACTTTAAGCTCATTAAGTTTTGAGTTATCTCGATTTTCTAATAATTCCAATGCATCACTTTCTGAAATATTGGTTTTATAGTATTCAATTTGATCGTAATCAAAAAATAAATTTCCAATTTTTATATCATCTTTTGATTTACGATTATTTTCTTTCATATCATCTTCTAAAACCTCTGGTTTTAACTTAGAATTTTCACATGAAAAAAACACAAAAATTAGGATAACAAAAACTTGATTTAAAATTTTCATTTTTTTACATAAAATTTAATCCAAACATTAAACATACCTTTTTCTAATCTTCTCCTAACAAATCGGGTCTTTTAGTTCTAGTGATTTGTAGTGCTTGTTCGTAACGCCAATCGTCTATTTTAGGAAAATTACCACTCAATAAGACTTCGGGAACTTTCAGCCCTTTGTAATTTTCAGGACGAGTGTAAATAGGTGGAGCTAACAAATCGTCTTGAAAACTATCTGTAAGAGCCGATTGCTCATCGTTAAGAACACCTGGCAATAGCCTTATAACAGCATCTGCCAAGACACAAGCTGCAAGTTCGCCTCCCGTTAAAACAAAATCTCCAATAGAAATTTCTTTAGTAATGTGTAAATCTCTCACTCTTTGGTCTATACCTTTATAATGCCCACACAAAAGAATAAGATTTTCTTTGATAGAAAGTGTATTGGCTATTTTTTGATTAAGAGTTTCTCCATCAGGTGTAAGGTAAATTACCTCGTCGTACTCTCGTTCAGATTTTAGTTTAGAAATGCACAGGTCTATCGGTTCTACCATCATTACCATACCTGCACCGCCGCCGTAAGGCTCGTCATCTACTTGACGATGTTTACCTACGCCCCACTCTCTTAAATGATGGAAATGGACTTCTGCAATACCTTTCTCCATAGCTCTTTTAAGAATAGAAGTCTTAAAAGGACTTTCCATTAGCTCTGGTACTACACTTATAATATCTATTCTCATTGTTCTGTTCTGTTTTTTTTGTTAGGAAGTATAATCAATCTTAAAGAAGAATCTCCATTAAGGTAACTCCACATCCAGTTGAAAAATATAGCGATTTTATTTCTCATCGAAAGAATCAGCATTAAATGTAAAAACATCCAAAAAAACCATGCAAAAAAGCCTTGAAACTTCATATACGGTAAATCTACCACTGCTCTATGTTTCCCTATCGTTGCCATAGAGCCTTTATCAAAATATTCGTACTCTTTCCAATCGTTTTCGGAGCGTTTGTTTAGATTATCACCTAAGTTTCTTCCTTGATTTATAGCTACATTAGCCACCTGAGGGTGCCCTTGAGGATATTTAGGCGTTTCCATATAGGCAATATCTCCTATCGCAAATATATTGTTATAACCTTTTACTCTATTGTAGCGGTCTACTCTATATCTATTGTTGATGATTTGCTCTTCTGATAATCCTTCAATGATATTTCCTGTTACACCAGCCGCCCATATCACATTATTAGACGGAATTTCTTTACCACTTTTTAGATAAACTTTATTTCCATCGTAGTTTACCACCCTATCATCGCTGATAAATTTAACCCCCAACTTATTAAGATACTCTTCCGATTTATTCTGGGCTTCTTCGCTCATTAGCGCCAGCGGCTTTTTGGTAGAACTCACTAAGATTATTTCTAAGTCATTAAAATTCATCTTAGGATAATCTCTAGGTAAAATATTTGCCTTCATTTCCGCAAATGCTCCTGCTAATTCTACACCCGTAGGACCACTCCCTACAATTACGATATTCCAATTGCCATCATCAGACCTCTTTCTTTCTATAATAAGTTTCTCAAAAGTGAGTAAAATATGATTTCTAATACTGATAGCTTCCTGAGTATTTTTCATACCATAACTCAGTTGCTCCATTTGTTCGTTACCAAAAAAATTGGTTCTGCATCCTGTGGCTATAATCAGTTTATCATAAGAAAACTCGGAATCTTCTGTAATGATTTTATTTTCTTCAGGAAGTATTTTAGTAACCTCCGTCATTCTATATTGTATATTTTTAGACTTTTGGAATATCTTTCTAAACGGAAACGAGATGTTAGAAGGCTCTATCCTCCCACACGCCACCTGATAAAATAACGGCTGAAACATGTGATGATTTACCTTATCTATCACCATTACTTTTTTCCTTTTACCATTGAGTTTTCTTGCGAGTTGCAACCCAGCAAAACCGCCTCCTATGATGATTATTTTCTCTCTTGTCTCCACAAAGTCTAAATTTAAAGATACAAATTTAAAGATTTTAATTACAACTATTCCCCCTACAAGTAATAATAAAAAACTCCTACCCAAAAAGAATTGAGTGGGAGTTTTTAAATTATTTTAATGTGATTGATTAAAGCTCTAATCCTCTTCTCTCATCACCTCCTAGCAAGTGCTCCACAGGGTTATCAATAGCTTCTTTTACCGCTACTAAGAAACCTACAGACTCTCTTCCATCTATAATTCTGTGGTCATAAGATAACGCTAGATACATCATTGGACGAATAACCACTTGCCCATCTACTGCCACTGGTCTTTGGATAATGTTGTGCATTCCTAAAATTGCAGATTGAGGCGGATTGATAATCGGTGTTGAAAGCATAGACCCAAATACCCCACCATTAGTAATAGTGAAAGTTCCTCCTGTCATTTCATCTACTGTAATTTTTCCGTTTCTTGCCTTCTCTGCTAGTTCCTTAATGCTAGCCTCTACACCACGGAAAGACATTGTTTCTGCATTTCTAAGTACAGGTACCATAAGCCCTTTAGGACCAGATACCGCCACAGAAACATCACAGAAATCGTAAGTAATCATTTGATTACCGTCTATCATAGAGTTTACCTCTGGATACATTTGTAGAGCTCTAGTAACTGCCTTTGTAAAGAAAGACATAAAGCCTAAACCTACACCGTGTTTTGCAGCAAACTCATCTTTATATTGTTTTCTAATTCTGAAAATTTCACTCATATCTACCTCATTGAAAGTAGTAAGCATAGCCGTTTCATTTTTAACAGAAACTAAACGCTGAGCTAATTTTCTCCTCAATGAAGATAGTTTAGTTGTTTTAGAAGATCTAGAACCATTGGTAGCAAATACAGAACCCATAGCCGGTACAGAAGCCTGTTCTGCATCTTCTTTAGTAATTCTACCATCTCTACCTGTTCCTTTTACTTGAGATGCATCTACCCCTTTTTCATCTAGAATTTTTTTAGCTGCAGGAGACGGTGTTCCCGTAGCATAAGTTGCAGAAGAAACTTCTTGTTTTGGAGCTTCCGCCTTAACTTCTTCTTTCTTTTCTTCTACTTTAGTAGTCTCTTGCTTAGCTGCACCACCTTCTGGTTTAGCCGCACTCATATCAATTAGACAAACCACTTGTCCTACTTCTACTACATCACCTTCCTCTGCTTTTAACGTAATGATACCACTTTCTTCAGCAGGAAGTTCTAGCGTTGCCTTATCAGAATCTACTTCTGCGATAGGCTGATCTTTTTCTACATAATCACCATCTTGAACTAACCAAGTAGCAATTTCTACTTCTGTAATAGACTCTCCCGGAGAGGGAACTTTCATTTCTAATATTGACATATTGGGGTATTTTTTTATTATTCGTTGATTTTTATTTTTAATATTACTCTATTTCTAGATACCAAATGTTTGGTTAATTACATTAGTTTGGTTAATCTCATACTTCTTATGGCTACCTGGTGCTGGCGTTCCACTAGGTACTGGTGCAATTATTTGTACATCGTACTTGCGGAAATTCCTCAAAATATAAGACCATGCACCCATGTTCTCTGGTTCTTCTTGAACCCAAACAAAATCTTTTCTGTTAGAATATTTAGACAATACAGCCTCTATCTTCTCTGAATTCAAAGGATACAACTGCTCCAATCTTACTAAAGCGACTTTCTCATCTCCTAACTCTTCTTTTTTAGCCAATAAATCGTAGTAAACCTTACCAGAGCACATTACCAGTCTCTCCACCTTAGAAACATCTGCTGTAGCATCATCAATTACTGGTTGGAAACTTCCGTTTGCTAATTCTTCCATAGAAGAAATAACCTTAGGGTGTCTTAGTAACGACTTAGGCGTCATTACCACTAATGGTTTTCTAAACGGAAACTTCATTTGTCTTCTCAATAAATGGAAGTAATTGGCAGGGACTGTACAGTTGGCTACAAAAATATTATTATTAGCACAAAGCGTTAAAAATCTCTCTAACCTAGCCGAAGAGTGTTCTGCACCTTGTCCTTCAGAACCGTGAGGTAATAGCATTACCAAACCATTTTGGAGTTTCCATTTTTCTTCTGCAGCTACCAAGTATTGGTCTACAATAATTTGAGCTCCATTCACGAAATCTCCAAACTGAGCTTCCCAAATAGTTAAGGTTTCAGGTGATGCCATAGCATAACCATAATCAAACCCTAAAACAGCGTACTCCGATAACAACGAGTTATAGATATGAAACTGCTGATTTTCGTTGATATGTTGTAATGGTACATATTCCTCCTCTGCATCTTCTGTTTTTACCACAGCATGACGGTGAGAGAAAGTACCTCTCTCTACATCTTCTCCAGAGATTCTTACATTGTACCCCTCTGCAAGAAGCGTAGCATAAGCTAAAAGTTCTGCCATTGCCCAATCTAGCTTATCATCTTCTATCATTTTTAGCCTTTGTTCAAAAAGTCTAGTAATTTTTCTTATGAAAGCTTTATCTTTAGGCAAAGATGACATCTTAACTGCCAACTCTTTTAGCTGTTCAGCATTGTATTGAGTTTCTACAGCTTTTAGAACTTTTTGTTTATTTGCAGGGTCTAGATACTTAGTCCAAACCTGCTCCATAAATACATCTAAAGTATTTTTTTGGATTTCTTTAGAAGCATCAAAATCTTTATCAAGAAGAGCTTTAAACTCCTCTTCCATTCTATTTAATACTCCTTCAGAAAGCACTCCTTCTTTCTCTAGTTTTACTTTATAGATTTCTCTAGGATTAGGGTGTTTCGCTATGGTATTATAAAGCTTAGGCTGCGTGAAACGAGGCTCATCACCTTCGTTATGTCCATACTTTCTATACCCTAACAAATCTATATAAACATCTTTGCCAAACGCCGCTCTATAATCTGCCGCAAATCTAATTGCGTGTACCACAGCCTCTACATCATCTGCATTTACATGCATCACAGGCGAGTCTGTTACCTTAGCTATATCCGTACAATAAGTAGAAGACCTCGCATCTAGATAGTTGGTTGTAAATCCTACCTGATTATTAACTACAATATGAACCGTTCCTCCTGTCTTGTAGCCGTCTAAAGTCATCATTTGTGCAATTTCGTAGACAATTCCTTGTCCTGCAATAGCTGCATCTCCATGGATAACAATAGGCAATACTTTCTTGAAATTATTACTATAAGTATGGTCTATTTTAGCTCTAGAAATACCTTGCACTAAAGAAGCTACAGTTTCTAAGTGAGACGGGTTAGGCGTTAAATTGATAATTACCTCTTCCCCTGCAGCCGTTTTTATTTTCGTAGTAGAACCTAAGTGATACTTAACATCTCCAGAAAATACATCTTCCTCAAACTCTTTACCTTCAAATTCAGAGAAGATTTGCTTGTATGATTTTCCAAAAATGTTGGTTAATACATTAAGCCTTCCTCTATGTGCCATACCTAAAACTACTTCATCTACACCGTGTTTTGACGAACGACTAATAAGTTGATCTAAAGCAGGAATTAAAGACTCTCCACCTTCCAGTGAAAACCTCTTCTGCCCTACGAATTTAGTATGAAGATAGTTTTCAAATGCTACCGCTTGATTGAGCTTAGATAAAATCTGTATTTTTTCGTCTGCCGAAAGTTCTGGGTGATTTTCATTCTTAGAAATCCACTGGCGAATAAATTCTTTCTCCTCTACCTCACGAATATGCATATATTCTATACCAATAGAATCGCAGTAGATTTGGTCTAAATGACGAATAATGTCTGTCAAAGTAGCTGCTCCCAGCATTCCTGTTTCTGTAGCAGAGTTAAATTTAGTATCTAAATCTGACTTTGATAACCCAAAGTTCTCTATAGATAAATCAGGAAGATAAGTTCTTCTCTCTCTAACTGGGTTAGTTCTAGTAAACAAATGCCCTCTAGTTCTATAAGCCTCTATTAAGTTAAGAACTTTAAACTCCTTTATAATATCATCTGGAACACCTACTTGCTGAGATAAAGAAGACGCACCTACTCTTTCTGTAAAAGAATCGTCTTCACCAAAATTTTCTAGAGCAAAATCAAACCCTTGAAAAAAAGCTTTCCAAGATGGCTCTAAACTATCTGGGTATTTTAAGTACTGCTGGTACATGCTATCTATAAAATCAGCATGTGTTGCATTTAAGAATGAAAATTTATCCATTATGACAGATTTATCTGTTTTTTAATTTAACTTTTTATATGATGCACAAATTTATTAAAAAAAAACGATTCGGAAAACTCCAATAATCAAAGTTTATTTTTTCCTTCATGTTTCTTAAGACGATACTGGTAATGCTATTTTTAGCAATACTGGTTTATTCTCTACAGGTGTTTCTATAAAGACCTCTTGCAATTTACCAGTCCTTAAACTGTCTTCCTCTGCTTTTTTTAATAACTTATTGATAACCGAAACTCTATTAGCATAATCTCCCTTATAATACATCACATACAATCTAGAAGCCTCCTGCATATGATAAGTAAAGTTGTTATCTGTAATCTCCGATTTTTTAGACAACGATATTCCATAAAAATAGCTTACCTCTTTATCCTTGTAACTTTTGGCTTGAGTGATGAGCATAGGAAAACCAAACTCATCTTCTTTTTTACCCAAGTCATTAATCACAAAATTAACCACCTTATGATGATTTTTAACTAAATCTTTAAAATAAATAGTTTTGTTTTTATTCTGAGTATTGGCATTTATTCCTACTAAAATGGCTGCTTCTTGATTTTCTACCATAAGGCTATCATATTTGATATTGGTTAAAACTTCCATTTTATCCACCTTATTACTCAATACCGCTTTTAAATTCCGAAGACTCTCATCTACCATTCCCTCAAAATTTTCTACTGAAAACAGATTAACATAACGATCTAGAAGTGCTTTCTTTGGTGTGGTTACCATCCATATCAATCTCGTTTTTTCTCCCTTTGGCAAAAATTTAATATCTACTTTGAGAGGTGCATTAGTATCCGCATCAAAAAACTCGTATCTCAGAGTTTTTTCAAAGTTTTCATATCTAATAAATACCATTCCCACCCCTTCTTTAGCATCTACAAAGTTCATAGAACTTCCCTGCCCTTCATAAGGTAGAAAATATTCGAATTTCAATTTAGGATTTTGGGTAAAGTACTGATACCACCTGGTAAGATTCTGAAAGTTACTAAATTGTGGATAAACTTTATCTATGGGATAATCAATCTCTCTTTCTACTTTAAAGGATTTGCTCTCATCAACAAACAACATGGAGACCGCGTAAACACCTGCCAACAGCACCCCTAAAACTAAAACAAACTTCAACCAACGCATGAGATTATTTTTAGATTATTTCACTAGATAGCCCTCTTAAAAGTAGTTTTTTGTGCATAGGTTCAATCAGTTCTAAATCACCTGTTTTCACAGTACATTTGCCTTTATAATGTACCAAGAATGTACATTGTTCTGCCTGTTCTAATGTATGAGCGCATACTTCTATAAGAGATTCTATAACGAAATCAAAGGTGTTAAAATCATCATTATGCAATACAAGTTTATGCATCGCTTCCGTGGAAGACAAGACGCTAACCTCTTCTTCGTTCTCTTTATTAGGGATATTTTGAAAAACCATTTTCATAGTTTGAAATAGCTATTAGTTAGCATTAGTACCTTCCCCCGATTCTCCCAAAAAGCTATCATCATAGGTAAGCTCTACCATTTCTACACTTTTATTATTCATTTTCAGTATTTTAAAACGGTAATTTTCAAAATCAAACTCTTGATTTTCCTCTGGAATTTCTTCCAAACGATGAAGTATAAAACCTGCTAAAGTGTTAAATTCACCCTCTTCAGGCAATGGCTTTGGTAGAAAATCGTTAATTTCTTCGAGTGGTTGTGTGGCTTTAACCCAATACGTATTTTCTCCTATTTTATCTACTATCTTTTCTTCTTCATCTTCCTCATCTTGTATCTCTCCCACCAATTCTTCCAATATATCCTCTAGTGTGATAATACCTTCTGTACCTCCAAACTCATCTATCACAATAGCAATATGCTGTTTTTTAAGCTGAAAACTCTTCAATAAGTCAGAAATCTTTTTACTTCCAACTACAAAATAAGCCTCTCTTAAAAAACCTCTCAAATCTTCATGAGTAAGCTCTCCTTTGGTTTTAATATAGTTTCTAATAATTTCTTTGGTATAAAATATACCTATCACATTATCTATAGAACCTTCATAGACAGGAATACGAGAGTAACCACTTTCCATTATAATTTCTATAATTTCATCTATCGAAGTTTCTATATCAATAGATAAAATATTCTGGCGTGGCACCATAATCTGCTTTGCAGAATGGTCCGTAAAATCAAAAGCGTTCTTTATAATTTCGTAATTTTCCTCTTCTATCTCACCACCATCAGCACTTTGCTTTACTAGAAGCTGTAATTCTTCAGTAGAATGTATTTCATGCTCTGAGGCAGGATTTATCTTTATCAATCTTAAAAAAGCATTAGAAATAGAGTTCATCAACCATATAAATGGTCTAAAAATATTATAGAACAATTTGAGCGGTGCCGCAATGAACAAAGTAGTTTCTTCTGCCTTTCGTATCGCTATAGATTTAGGAACCAACTCTCCAAATACTATATGCATCACGGTAATAATAAGGAAACTAAGCACCAAAGACACCGTGGTAACCGTAGTAGTATCTACACTGATACTAAAGTACTTAAACAAGCCTTCTATAATGTGATGAAGTGCACTTTCTCCCACCCAACCTAACGCTAAAGAGGCTAAAGTAATACCCAGCTGTGTAGCAGAAAGATAGGCATCTAAGTTTTTGATAATGTCTTCTGCCTGCTTTGCCATAGCATTACCTTCGGCAGCTTTAATTTGAATTTGAGAATAGCGTACTTTAACTATTGAGAACTCTGCGGCTACGAAAAAGCCATTTAGTAGAACTAAAAAAATTGCGATAAAAATTTTGACTATACTGTCGGGATCCATTTAATTTTATAAATTATAGTGATATGCAAAGATAAATATTTTTTTAACAACAATATATAATCTCTATAATTTTCAGCAATATTGTATTTGTAACATCATATAATATAAAAAAGGTACTAGAAAAATTTCTAATACCTTTTTATTATTTATTTTAAACTGATTATTATCCGTTCTTAAGAGCCTCAGCACCAGAAACAATCTCTAAAATCTCATTAGTAATAGCTGCCTGACGTGCTTTATTATAGTAAATTACTAGTTCATTCTTAAGAGCTTGGGCGTTATCTGTTGCCTTATGCATTGCTGTCATTCTAGCCCCGTGTTCTGAAGCGATAGAATCTAAAACAGCTTTATAAACTTGAGTTTTTATAGACTTAGGGATAAGTACATCTAAAATCTCATTTCTATTTGGTT
Source organism: Riemerella anatipestifer (assembly GCF_009932355.1). Classification (GTDB taxonomy): domain Bacteria; phylum Bacteroidota; class Bacteroidia; order Flavobacteriales; family Weeksellaceae; genus Riemerella; species Riemerella anatipestifer_E. Next base: position 73,629 of record NZ_LEKU01000022.1, on the reverse strand, counting down.
CGAAAAGATAATCAGTCTCTATAGCTTTATCACCTTCTTCAGAATCCTTAATTGCTATAGGCAAAAGTTTTTCCGTTTGTACTGTTTGGGTAGCAGCATTTAAGAATTTGTTATAAATAAGATACACTTCATCAAATCTCTCCTCACGGAAATCTTTCATCACTCCATAAACAATATTAGCAACTACTTCGAAGCTGAGATTATCAAAGATATGGCTTTCATTACTATATGGAGTTTTAATCTTCTTTACTGCATCATAAACCTTCTTACCTATAGTAATCACCTCTACCTTCTTATCAGAATTTTGTGATAACTGAGCATTAAGCTCTTTAATAATAGAAGAGTTGAATGCTCCTGCTAAACCTCTGTTAGAAGATATTGCAATATACAATACTCTCTTTACTTCTCTTTGTTTAGCGTAGATAGAAACCTTATCTGCATCTGAACTTGTATTTACATTCTCAATAATTTCCTGTAACTTTTCAGAATAAGGTCTCAACATCACGATGGCATCTTGTGCTTTCTTTAGCTTCGCAGCGGAAACCATTTTCATCGCACTTGTAATCTGCATCGTAGAAGAGATGGAAGTTATTCGCCCTCGTATTTCTTTTAAATTTGCCATATTTTATGGATTCAAAATTTAAAACTCCGAGTTTAAATATTCTCTAAACTCGGAATTATGAGTTATTTTTAGTTATACTTAGATGCTAAATCATTAGCAGCTTGTCTTAGCACACCTGTAATTTCATCATCAATTTTACCAGCCTTAATTTTAGCCATAGTATCTGGGTACTTAGATCTCAAGAATTCTACATATTCTTTTTGGAACTCTTTAACCTTATTTACAGGTACATTTCTCAATAAGTTTTCTGTACCCGCGTAAATCATCGCCACTTGGCTATCTACAGGTAGTGGAGAGTTTACTGGTTGCTTAAGAATTTCCACATTTTTCTCACCTTTTGTGATTACCGCTAAAGTAGCAGCATCAAGGTCAGAACCGAATTTAGCAAACGCTTCTAATTCTTTATATTGTGCTTGGTCTAACTTAAGTGTACCTGATACTTTTTTCATTGACTTAATCTGAGCGTTACCTCCTACCCTTGATACAGAGATACCTACGTTGATTGCAGGACGCACCCCAGAGTTAAATAAATCTGACTCTAAGAATATCTGTCCATCTGTAATAGAGATTACGTTAGTAGGAATATAAGCAGATACGTCTCCCGCTTGAGTTTCAATAATTGGTAATGCAGTAAGAGAACCTCCTCCTTTAACGATTGGTTTTAAAGAATCAGGAAGGTCGTTCATTTGCTTAGCAATACTATCATCAGCAATTACCTTAGCAGCTCTTTCTAAAAGTCTAGAGTGTAAATAGAATACGTCCCCTGGATAAGCCTCACGACCTGGTGGTCTTCTTAATAAAAGTGAAAGCTCACGATAAGCTACTGCTTGCTTAGATAAATCATCATAAACGATAAGAGCAGGACGACCTGTATCACGGAAATACTCTCCAATAGCAGCACCTGCCATAGGAGCATATACCTGCATAGGTGAAGGATCTGAAGCATTAGCTGCTACTACTACTGTATAAGCCATAGCTCCTTTATCCTCTAATGTTTTAACAATTTGTGCTACAGTAGAACCTTTCTGACCTACTGCAACATAAATACAGAATACAGGCTCACCAGCATCATAAAACTCTTTTTGGTTAAGAATCGTGTCTATCGCTACAGTAGTTTTACCTGTTTGACGGTCACCAATGATAAGCTCTCTCTGACCTCTTCCGATAGGAATCATAGAGTCTACCGCTACGATACCTGTTTGCAAAGGCTCATTAACTGGCTGTCTGTAGATAACCCCTGGAGCTTTTCTTTCCAAAGGCATCTCATAAAGCTCTCCTCCGATAGGACCTTTACCATCTATAGGGTTACCTAGAGTATCTACAACTCTTCCTAACATACCCTCTCCTACTTTGATAGAAGAAATTCTGTTAGTTCTTTTAACAGTATCCCCTTCTTTTACTTGTTTAGACTCTCCTAGTAGAGCAACCCCTACATTATCTTCTTCTAAGTTTAATACAATTCCTTCAATACCACTTTCAAATTTAACAAGCTCACCGTATTGTACATTTTCTAGTCCATATACACGAGCAATACCGTCTCCTATTTGAAGCACTGTACCTACCTCCTCAACATTAGATTGAGTATCAAAATTTGCTAATTGCTGTTTTAAAATTGCAGATACTTCTGCTGGATTTATTTCTGCCATTGTATGGTTATTTTTTCTTAATTCAACTGAAATTCTTTTTTCATCTGAGCCAACTTAGTTCTTACTGAGGTATCTAGCTGTTGGTCTCCTACCCTCAAAACATACCCACCTAATAAATCTGGATTTACATTGATTTTTAAATCATAAGATGCTCCAGAATTCACAAGACTAGATGATTTTAATATTTTATCAATATTTTCTTGAGAAAGAGAAGCCGCAGTTGTCAAAGTAATTCTTTGTACTCCGTTGATATCTTCTACTTTATCTATAAAGTCTTGTGCTATAAACTTAAGCTGAGCTTCTCTACCTTGACGGATAACTAATGAAATTAAATTTTGACTAGTTGCACTAAGTCCTTTAAAAATTTCTTTAGCTACCGCTATTTTTTTCTTATAGTCAATGAAAGGCGTTTGTAAAAAACGGTTAAGTTCTTTACTCTCACTCATAATCTTAACTACGGCTTTCATATCAGAAAACACAGTAGAGGTTTGCTGAGACTCTTGGGCAAAATCCAAAAGACCCTTAGCATATCTTTTGGCTACTTTAGATGTTCTCATTTTTAGTTAAGATTAGATTTATTCAACATGTTCTCTACTAAAGCATTTTGAGCTTCAGTATTATCTAATTTTTGTTTAAGAATAGTTTCAGCTATACTTAGAGATAAAGCACCCACTTGGTTTTTAATATCAGCCATAGCCGCAGATTTCTCTGCTGCTATTGATTGCTTCGCAGCCGCAATCATTTTATCACCTTCTACTTTAGCTACCTCTTTAGCTTCATTTACAATTCTATCCTTAATCTCTCTAGCTTCTTTTAGTATAGCATCTCTTTCTACCTTAGCGTCACGAATAATTCTCTCATTATCCGCTTTTAAATCTTCCATCTCCTTTTTAGCTAATTTTGCTTGGTTCAAAGCATCTACAATAGAAGTCTCTCTATCATTAACCGTTTTAAGGATAGGTTTCCATGCAAACTTAGATAGTAAAAGTACTAAAATAAGGAAAACCACTAAAGACCATATAAGGTTACCTTCTGAAGGAATTAATAAATCCATATTATTTAAGATATTAATTTATATTGTTATTTAATTTTTCTTAAAATCAAAAGAAAAGCGACAGACCAACCGTCTGTACGCTTTTCAGTTTTTAGATTATCCGTTTCCTAGTAATGCTACTACGATACCGAATAGACCAGCACCCTCGATAAGAGCCGCTGCGATAATCATTGCAGTTTGGATTTTTCCTGATTGTTCTGGCTGTCTAGCAATAGCGTCCATTGCGTGACCACCAATTTTACCAATTCCTAATCCTACACCTAGAACTGCTAAACCAGCTCCGATTGCTGCGATACTACCTGTCATAACTTTAAATTTAAAAGGTTGATATTAATTATTTTTTATTTTCTTTAACTTAATTTTAATGATGTCCTTCTTCTACCGCCATTCCTATAAATAGAGCTGTAAGCAGTGTAAAGATATATGCCTGCAAAGCTGCTACCAATAACTCTAATGTGTTTATAAAAAGAGTTAGCATGATAGAAACTGGTGCAATAGCATAAGTTTCCATAATGAATATAAGGGAAATTAAACTCAAGATTACGATGTGCCCTGCCGTCATATTCGCAAAAAGACGAATCATCAACGCAAAAGGCTTAGTAAACATACCCAAAATCTCCACTGGCACCAAGATAACATAAACTAAAGCTTTACCTGCCCATGGCATATTGTTCCCTAGTGGGTCAAATATGTGCGACCAATAAGTCTTTTTACCACTAAATGTTACTATAATAAATGTAAGAACTGCCAACACCATTGTAAAGGCAATATTACCTGAAACATTGGCTGCACCTGGGATAAGCCCAAGTAAGTTAACAATCCATATAAATAAGAATAGCGTTACTAAATATGGTGTGTACTTTAGATACTTTTTAGTCCCAATATTTTCTAAAGCAATATCATCTCTCACGAAAAGCACTAAAGGCTCCAAAAATTTAGCTATCCCTCTAGGAACTCCATTAGAAGTATAGCTAGACTTAGTAGCAAAAGCTAAAATAATTAGTAAAACTGCAGCTAATAAAGTTTGTGCTACATTTTTAGTTATAGAAAAATCCAATGGTCTTTCATTGGAAGGATGCCCATCATGCATCTCTAAAGTACCATTGGCATCAGTTTTGTATATTTTGTTATGGTATAACTTATAGTAGTTACCATCTACTTGAGCTACCTCATCCTCATGATGACCAAAATGAGATGAAGAAAAAATCTTCAATCCATTATCCCAAAGTATTACAGGTAAAGAAAACCCGATACTTTTATCTCCCTCTCCCCAAAGATGCCAACTGTGGGAGTCTGAGATGTGATGCATAATGTCTGGAACTGGATTATACTTCTCTCCAGGTTGTTTAGTCTCGGTAGAGGCGTTAGCCCAACCCATGATAAAAATGGTCAACAATAAAATAACTCTCTTGAAGTGCATTTTCTTCAGTTTATAATTTCTGCAAAAGTAGGAAATTGATTTTATATTTTCAAATTAAAAAAAATTAAAATTTCATGATTTTTGTTGGCTTTTAAGATTTTTAGAAATTAGACTGATTATCAAAACTGTTTCTATTAAAAGATAGAAAAAATAAAGCCCCACAGATACCATAAGTTGTTTTTTCAGGTCAGGAAAAACATAAAAAAGATATAAAAAAGCACCCATTTTCAGTATCATAAATGCCATGTAGACAAATCCCATAATATCCTTTTTAAACAGACCAACCCCTCCTACCGTTATAAGACCTAAAAAATGTAGAAAAGCAATCAAAAAATGTAACGACAACGGATATTGAAACAATAGAGATTGTCCAAGAATACCAAAAACAACTACTATACAATATACTAGAATAGATAGTAAAATTTGACGCGAATATTTCATTCGACAAAAATAGTCTATTACACAATGATTCCAAAAAAAATAATTCAACACAAACACCTACTTAAAATAATAACCATTACATTTTGATTTTTGATGGCAATTTTTATTTAATTTTGCCCCTTATTTTGATAATATGGAAAAGCCTCATAAGTCTGCAGCTATCAGTTTTATTTTTATTACTCTCCTTATAGACATTACAGGCTGGGGCATCATTATACCAGTAGTACCCAAATTGATAGAGGAACTCATCAATGGAGATATTAGTCTTGCTTCTAAGTATGGAGGGTGGTTGAGTTTCGCTTATGCGGTTATGCAATTTATTTTTGCTCCAGTATTAGGTAATTTGAGTGACCAATTTGGACGACGTCCTGTTATCCTATTCTCCCTATTAGGTTTTTCAGCAAACTTTTTTCTACAAGCGTGGGCTCCCAGTATTTTGTGGTTGTTTGTAGGACGACTTCTGTCTGGTATCACAGGAGCCAGTATCACAACTGCTAGTGCTTATATTGCAGACATTAGCACCGAACAAGACCGCTCAAAAAATTTTGGTATTATTGGAGCTGCATTTGGACTTGGTTTCATTATTGGTCCTGTACTTGGTGGAATTTTGGGACAATTTGGAGCTAGGATTCCCTTTTTGGCTGCAGGCATTCTTTGTCTTATAAATTTCATATATGGCTTTTTTATACTTCCCGAAAGTCTTTCTAAAGAACACAGACGAAAATTTAATTGGAAAAGAGCCAACCCTATAGGTTCTCTCCTACAATTAAGAAAACACCCCGAATTATATAGCCTTATCTTAGCTTGGTTTTTAGTTTACATTGCCTCTCACGCAGTACAGACCAACTGGGCTTATTTTGGCATTTACAGATTTAGCTGGAATGAAACAATCGTAGGAATTTCACTCGGGGTAATGGGTGGATTAACAGCTTTGGTACAAGGCGTTATACTTAGAAAAATAAATCCTAAAATAGGTAATGAAAGAAGTATTTTCTATGGCATTGGTATGTACAGTATAGGAATGCTACTCTTTTCATTTGCAGGAAGCAGTTGGATGATGTTTGCCATTCTTGGGATTTATTGTCTCGGAGGGATTGCAGGACCTTCATTACAATCTGTTATTTCCACAAAAGTTTCTGCCAGTGAACAAGGCGATCTACAAGGAGCGCTCACCAGTATCATTAGCCTCACGAGTATTATTGGTCCACCATTGATGACAAATATTTTTTACTATTTCACCCATAATGATGCACCTTTTAGGTTTGCTGGTGCTCCTTTCTTTGTTGGATTTATTTTGATGAGTGTTAGCACCTATATAGTTTATCGTGGATTTTATAAAAATAAAAAATAATTTTTTCGTTTCATACTTTTATTTGTAATTTAGCAGAATGGATTTTAGTTTTAGTGAAATGTTAGTAATAGTACTAGTAGTATTAGTGCTTTTTGGACCTAAAAAGATCCCAGAAATAGCTCGTGGGTTAGGTGAAGGTGTTAGAAAGATGAAGTCTGCAATGGAGGACATCAAAACCGAAATAATGAAGGAGACGGACAACCCTGTCTCTGAAATAAAAAAGGAAATTGAGCAGGTAAAACAATCCGTACAGGAGATAAATCCTTTGAACGATATTAAGAAAGACCTTACCGAAGCGACCAACGATATTGTAAATCTAGATAAAAAACCTAGTGTATCACAACTAGACGACGCTCACGAAGGGCCTGTAAGCAGATAGAGTAATATGCACAAAATCATAGAGCTTGACCAATCTCTCTTTCTTTATCTAAATGGATTAGGTAATACCTATTTTGACACCTTTTGGGTTATGGTATCAGGCAAACTTACTTGGTTGCCTCTCTATTTTATATTTTTATATCTCATAATAAAAAACTACGAGAAGAAAAAAGTCATTTATATCCTTCTATTTATTACTCTAGGAATTATTACTTCCGACCAGATTGCTAATATTTTTAAAATAGGAGTTCATAGATTTCGTCCGTGTCATGAACCACTCTTAGAGGGATTAGTAAGAGAAGTAAAATGCGGTGGGCCTTTTGGTTTTTATTCAGCACACGCTTCTAACAGCTTCTTTATAGCTTCTTTTATGAATCTTCTTTTTTCAAAAAAGATTAGATTTTTCGGTTTAATGGTGTTTGCTTGGGCATCTTTTGTAGCTTATAGTAGAATTTATTTAGGAGTTCATTATCCACTAGATATTATTTACGGAGCAATGGTAGGTTTTCTCTTAGGTGGCTTTTTTGGGAGTTTAGCACTTTATGCGAGTAGACCTAAAAAGCTTTAACCACCTCTTCTCTATCAGTAATTAAGTAAGAATACAAAAAAATAAAACTACTAATCAATTAGTTACAAAAAATAAAAATATTTCAACTCTATTTTTTTGGTAAATAAAAAAATCGTCGTATATTTGCACCACAATATCGCGGGGTGGAGCAGTAGGTAGCTCGCAGGGCTCATAACCCTGAGGTCGCACGTTCGAGTCGTGTCCCCGCTACTACTTAGAAAAGGATGATAATTTATCATCCTTTTTTTTATTTTTATGATTACCTCTTGGTTTAAAAAACCTCTCTAAAAATATCCAACGATTTAGGCTCACTAAATTCAGGAATATGATACTTACAATATCTCATTAGAACATCTATTATATCTCTCCTTTCACTAGCATCTATCGGAGTTTTAACAAACATCAAGCTTTCTATATTTTTTAATATATCCGACAAAGGTCTATTGACAGTAAACTCATTCTCCACCTCTTGAAAACATCCATTTTTTAAATCAAAGAAAGTACCTTCTGTAAATAAAAATCCATAACCAATATTCTTTATTATGGAATAAATGGAAAATATCAGTGCGTTTTTATTGTCCATATTGATATAAAACTCTTCCACACACTTATAAAGACTATCTTCCACAACTTCATAAGGAACAGTTTTTAGAATAAACTCTGCTAAAAGAGTCATTTGAGCATTATTAACCAAAGTGAAATCTATCATCTTTGATATTTCTGAAAGAGAAATTTGGTTTACCAATGGTAATGCTCCACTTTTAGTTTTGGAAACATTAAAATCCACCCCTATTAAAGGCATAAGATACACTTTCTGCTTATTCCGAGCTAGATAAATATTCTTAACAAAGTAAGACTGAATACCCGCTTCTCTTTCTAAAATACGAAGCACAGCTCCAGAGTCGTTATATTTAGTATAAGATAGTATAAACCCTTGTAAAGATTGCAATTTTAGTGTATTTAATTAACCACTGCTATTTTCGCTGTTGCTTTATCTGTGCCGTCTTCATTAGTCATCAATACAAAATAAATTCCTGAAGCCACACGAGAACCTCTTTGATTTTGTAAATTCCACTCGTAATAACCGTTTCTAGAAACCGCTTGATGAATTGAATTACCCGCAGCATCTGTAATACGAATATTGGTTTTTTCAGCCAGTCCTTTTATTTTCACACTTCCCTTAAATTGGCTATAAACCACAGGGTTAGGATAAACTACTACTTCCCCAAATTTTGAGGTTACATTAGCTACATCGCCTTTATAAACCACTATACCATTACTAGTTGCAAAATAAACCTGTCCTGTTTTATCGTTTATTTTAATATCTGTAACTTCGTCCGAAGGAAGAGGAGAATTAGCTTTGGTAAAATGATTGTAAACCTTCTGTCCATCAGCACTTAGAAAGAACACACCTCCTCCATTTACAGATACCCATTTATTATTACCAGAATCTACCGCTATACTCAAAATTTCTGCATCTTTAAAAAGTTCTTCCGCTATGCCATTTTGAGTAATAACTATAGGACTTACTTTTACTTTAGTTCCGTACAAATCGCTCAAGGCACTCGGAAGAATTCTAAGTCCGGTTGTAGAACCTAACCATAGACTATTGTTTTTATCCATCGCCATAGCTGTTACTGATGCTGAAGGCAAACCTTCTTCAACTCTCAAAATTTGTTTTAAATCATCATCAAAACGAGTAGGCGTGTTATTAAAATAATAAATTAACAGACCACCCTCTGATACTCTAGGTCCACCTATGAAAAGTCTATCATTAAATGCTAATATACCAGAGGAATTTTGTTTGATATTTGCTGTTTTTATAGTTTCAAATCTAGAACCATCTTGTGAAATAAAGTACATTCCCACGAAATTTACATCTCCTTCAAAAAAGGAAAAAGTAGCAAAGAGATTATTATTTTTATCAAAGGCTAGATACTCTGGAACATTATACCACTGAGCACTAGAAGTGTTAAAAACTCTTGAAAACTTGTTATCAATCATTTTATAAACACCTTTAGAATCTCTTTGGGCATAATTGGTAAAATAGATTTCGCTTAAGTTAGAAGGGTTAACAGCAACATCTAAAATATTAAAGGCTAATTGTGGATTATCTAAAAAATATTGTGGATACTCCCAATGTGTTCCGTTGTAGTAATAATATCCTAAATTATTATCATAAATTGCCTGATAATAACTCCCCTTTTTACCCGTAGCTACCCATATTTTATCATCAACAAGAGTCATTTTAGAAGCTATATTACTGTACGGTCCGTCAGGTTTTACACTAGTATAATTTTGATCTAGAATACCTGAAAAAGCACTTCCTGCAAATAACTTCCCATTATATAAAGTTCCTGTTGTAAGCTGGTAAGATGAGAAATCATATGTGCTTTGTAAACTACCGTCAGTAGAAAACTGATAAATTTTATTTACATCACAAACTAAGAAACCATTAGCTTGCCATACCACATCTTTAACATCAGTAAAAAAATACGGCAAACGCTGAAAAGCATCTCCTAAATAAACCTCTGTTTTTGTAGCAACTAAATAATTCTGCCCATTAGTATCAGACTGTGATAAATTAAGTGCATTAAGTTTCTGCCATGTAGAATAAATTGGAAACTCTAGGTCAATTTTATGTGAGTATAACCCCTGATTAGTAGCTGCATATACTACATTATCTTTTACAAACGCTTCATTAGAAGCAATAAAGTTAGTTCCCTCCTGAAAAAACACGGTTTCTCCAAACTCTTTCTTATCCAAATTAAAGATAGAAACCCCATAACCTGCCGAAATTATCGCTAGATTATCTTTTATAAAAATGTGATTGATTTTTTTTGAACCTTGATAGCTTCTTGCTATAGGAATATCTACAGTTAAAGTTACTCCATTAGGTGTAACAATATCTAAAGCTCCTGTTTCATAGCCTATCAATCCTATTTTAGTATCGGGATTATAGTCAAACGCTGTAATACCAACCTCATGAAGCCCATTAGCTTTTGACAATTTTCTAATCTCTCCTGAAGCTACATTATAATAAAATAAACCGCTTTTAGTAGCTGTAATAAGCTCTGTTCCATCTTGTTCTATTTTAACAATATAGTTATATGAAAACAAATCTTGCCATTTGCTCTCCTGAGCTAATACTAAAAAGCTCACACCAAATACTAAAAGCGAAAATATTTTCTTCATCTTAAACCATTATCTTATCATCTATCACTTGGTTGTTCCAAGCTATATTTTTAATTTTCTTTTGGCTATCAAAATAGAAGTCTATTCTTCCTAACAATAGACCAGCCCAACCTACTTGATTTACCAAAACTTTATTTCCTTTTCTATTGATAAAAGACTGTGGTTCTGGTAAAAAAGTATGCGTATGTCCTCCTAAAATTAAATCTATATTATCGGTTTTTTGAGCCAATTCTACATCACATATTTTATTAGTATGCTCTCCTTTGTAAGAATACCCAATATGAGACAAGCAGATTACCAAATCACATTTCTTTTCATTTCTAAGCATATCAGCGTATTGCTGAGCTATTTCTACAGGGTGATGCCAAACAGTTTCTTTATACTGTTTTTTACCTACAAGCCCTTCTAGCTCTATACCTACTCCGAAAATCCCAATTCTGATTCCGTCTTTATTAAAAATTTTATACGGTTGCGTTTTTCCGTCTAGTATAGTGTTTTTAAAATCATAGTTAGAGCATATAAACGGAAATTTAGCATTAGGCAAAGCCTTTAAAAACCCTTCTAAGCCATTATCAAAATCGTGGTTACCCATCGTAGCGGCATCATACCCCATCATAGACATCAGTTTAAACTCTAACTCTCCACCAAACATATTAAAATAAGGTGTCCCTTGAAAAATATCACCACTATCCAATAGCAATACATTTCGTTCCTGTTGTCTAATTTCTTTTACCAAATGAGCTCGCCTTGCAAAACCTCCTTGATTAGGATTTCTTGTATAATTAGCATCAAAAGGTTCTATTCTACTGTGTTGGTCATTAGTATGAAGAATTGTTATTTTTTTATCTGAACTATTGAATAGCGTGGTATTAGCCAAGAAAGTATTAGGTACTAATGATAGTGCTAAAGTCCCACCTCCTATTGTTTTTATAAAATCTTTACGGTTCATAGTTTTTTAATTATTAAAAATTAATCTTACATCATTTGGAGCTTTCACTTCAGGGTTTTGTTTGAATTTTTCAATGAATAAATCTCTAAGTTTGATTCCTGTAGAGATCAGTTCCCCTTTACTGAAAAACCACATATTATCTCCACCCAATGCCAGATAATCTGATGTAGCGATATAATAATCTTTCCCTAGATCCAACTCCTTACCGCTTATAAGACCTTTGGTAACTTTACCTTTATTAGTCTCTAAAAACAAATGTGATACAGGATTATTCTTTTGAGTCTCGGCATAATAGTCAAACATACCTAGTAAATCTTTTCCTTTCATTTTAACAATTACCACCTCGTTTTCAAAAGGCATTACCTCAAAAACATGTTTAAGTAAAATATTACCTTTTCCTATGGTAGATCTAATCCCTCCTATATTGATAACTGCTGCATCTACATTTTGTTTCAAATTTTGCTTTGACCAAACATCGGCTCCTTCGTAAGTATAATCTGCCAACAATCCACCTAAATTACTATTATCTCCTGTTTTCGTAAGCTCTACAGGTGTGTAAGATATTTTGGTATTCATCTGTCGTTCCATTTCCTTTTTGTAAGGTTGGATTAGCATATCCATCTCTCCATCAGAAGGAATAGATGAGGCTATACTGATATTTTCGTAGGGTTTAACCTCCGAAACAGACATTGCTGTTTTACAACTTGTTAACCACAATAAAGGGATTAAAACTAAGTGTGAGTATTTTATTCTTTTCATTAAATCGAACTTTTTAATCTAAAGTGAATTGCAAATATAAAAAAAGCACAACCAAGTTTTCTAGAATTGTAATAGAAACTTGTATGTAGCTAATAGTCATTCTTTAAAATAGCATCAATACAATATTCAGACAATGCTGTTATTGTAACATAAGGATTTACACCCAAACTCCCTGGTATTAGAGAGCCATCTGTAACATATAAATTGTTATACCCATGTACTCTACCGTGTAAATCCGTTACTTTACCCAACACACAGCCTCCCAACGGATGATAACATATTGTTTCATCTACACCATTCTTTGGCAACAATACTGTGTTATTAACATATTTATTATTAAACCAGCCCGTAGAACCATTTTGATTCATTTTAGACAAAAAATATTCTGCATTTTTTCTCATGTGAGTATTATGAGTAGCACCCCAATCCAAAGCTATTTTTTGTTTGTCCAAATCATAAGTTATAGAACCAAACTTATTGACTTTATTTACTACTAAATACAACGCCGTATAAGTACCAAATACAGGCATTGGTGCTATTTCTGCAAAAAAAGGATAATTGACATCATTAAAATTATCCAAACCTCTCACAGGCATTGTTGACTGATGATTTCCTCTAGAGTGATGCCCTAAAACAAAAGCCGTATACCTACTCGCCATCGTATTACCATTATTCCCCCAATATTTACCAACCTCATCGTTGATATTTGGAAGTTTATTAAGCACTTTAGATTTCAATAGTAGCTCTGTAGTTCCTAGACTTCCTGCACCAAGATACAATTTATCACAAGTAAACTTTTTTACACCAATCTCTCTATCAAGCGTATCTATTTGTTTTACTACTAGAGAGTATTCACCACTTGGCAGAACCTCTATATAATCTACCTTATGCTGTGGTATAATAGTAACATTACCCGTATCTAAAGCCCTTTTAAGATAAGTTTTCGTAAGATCTCTCTTGCCATAATTGTTACCATAAATAACTTCAACATTAGTAGCTGACCTTGGTACTTTACCTGCTATTTCGTCCCTCATATAATCAAAATCGTACAAATTAGGGACAATTACAGGTGTAAAGCCTGAGTTAACCCCTTCCTCTATCCCCATTCTAGAGAAAGTATACCATTCCGAATTATAAACATCATCTGGAACTAAATTTCTCCCCAATGAATGGTTAGCCAAAGGAAAATACGTATCATAAAGCTCATCTACTGGTAATGAAACTCCTACTTTGTCGTAGACTTCTTTCAGATATTCTTTTTTGGGTGTAACCGTCATTCCCCCATTAACTAGCGAACCTCCACCAACGCCTTTTCCTAAATAAATTTTAATATTAGCAAAGTCTTTTCTCTCTAAAATTCCCGTGAACTTATCAAAACTATTCACATTCCCAAGTCCAATAGGTGCTTGGGTGGATTTATTCATCCAAGTAGATTCTTTACCTGGAGAGGTCATTTTATAAAATTTAAAATGTGGATTTTTGAGTTTATAGCCCTCCCAGTCTAGCCCCATTTCAATCATCAAAACTTGATGCCCAGCCTTAGCCAATCTCTCTGCCACAACTGCATTACCATAGCCTGTTCCTACAAGTATATTTGTAAAATACCCTCCATTCATATAGGTAGGTAACAATAGTTGTTTGCCTATCATGGATCTCCCTATAAGCAACCCAAAAGAGGTTAACCCCAGCTTTGTTAAAAATTCTTTTCTATTCATTAGCCTTACTTTGCTTATGTAAAGGTAAGAAAACTAACCTAAAACCTATAAAACTCCTAATATCATTTTTACTAAACTCACTTTAAAACTTTGATTTGAAGATAAAAATCATCAACTTTGGTAAAAGTTTAATCAAAAATGCTCTATTCAAAAACTATAAATACTCCTCTAGGTGAAATGATTGCTATTGCTGATGATAATGGGATATACCTATTAGAATTCACAGATAAAAAACATTTAGATACAGAACTAAAAAAACTATGTTCCACTCTAAACAATAGTAATATTAAAGAAATCTCAAACCCACATCTAGAGACCCTAGAGAAAGAATTAAATCTCTACTTTAATCAAAAGTTAAAAGAATTTTCCGTCCCAACACAACTGTTAGGGACACCTTTCCAAAAACAAGTTTGGCAAACCCTACTTAAAATACCTTACGGAATCACCAAAAGTTACCTACAACAAGCCATAATGATGGATAACCCAAAAGCAGTGAGAGCTGTAGCTAACGCTAACAGCCTCAATAAGATTGCTATTATAGTGCCTTGCCACCGTGTTATTGGGAGCAATGGTACACTCACAGGCTATGCTGGTGGACTTTGGCGTAAGGAGGAATTACTACAACTTGAAAAAAGCCTTGTCCACCAACAAGATTAACACCTATTTATTTCTTAACACATTAAGTCCCAATTATAGCATACCGCCACCACCTTCAAAGTCTTCCGAATAGTTGCCCTCTCTTTTTCGTTTAGGTTGTTCTACCTTTTCTCCTTGTTTGAAACGGTAAGTTAGAGATAGATTGATTTGTCTCGGCTGCCATTGCATATAAGACTCTCTAGTGGTGTTTTCGGTAAAAGTATGTACCGTTCTATTTCTGGTATTGAATATATCTTGAACATTAAATGCCAAAGTCCCACTACCATTCCAAATGGTTTTAGAAGCTCCGAAATTAAGGGCATACATTGCTTTTCTGTCTTGAAACTCAGTCTTAGTGCCACCTCTGTAAAATCCTTGCAACTGAATACTTAATGTTTTATCTATCCTAAAAGTAGAGTTAAGTCTCATAATGCTAGAAAATCCCTTCCCTACAAACGAGGCATTTCTCAACGCTGATGCTCCATTTTTATCTATTACAGAATAAGAAGTTTGCCCATCTAATTTATAAGCGAATAGATTAACACTCGCCATAATCTTCCACCAAGGATAAAGGTCTGCCGTACCGTTAAGGTCTAACCCATATCTAGTATCTGTACCTAAATTGATAGGCGTTACAAAAAAGATATTGGTTCTTTCGTCTTCCCTATACACCAACATTTTATTGTCATCTGTAGTGCGTCTTAGATAAAGGGTTGGGTTAATAGTAAATTTTTTCTTCTGTATGCTATAACCTAGTTCGTATGAGTCCACATAGGATGGGTTCAAATCCATATTTCCTCTAAAGACATTTTGGTCGTCTGTTAATGAAAAATATGGGACTAAGAAAAAGGCTCTAGGTCGGTCTATCCTCCTAGAATAATTAACCAACAACTGATTATTTTTAGCAATATCATAACTCAAATATACACTAGGGAAAAGATTGTTGTAATTTTTGATTTTATTATCAATGATTTTACCTTCCGCTAGATTTTGGTAGTCTATTTTAATATTAGAAAGTTCATCTCTCAATCCTACTTGATAGCCTAATTTCCCAATTTTGCTCTTAAACTGAACATACACCGCATTGAACAACTCATTATAAACCGTATTATTAGTAAATATACCCAATGGCGAAAACGCTCCACTAACACCTAGCCTTCTATTTGCGGTATTATCATACTGATTATTATTACTATCCAAACGATAGCCCAATTCTAGTTTAGAATTTTCACCAATGTTAAGTTCATAATCTGCCTTAGCAATAATGGTTTTATTTTTTGAAGATTGAGAATTATCATTAGTTTGAAAACTAAGATGTGGATTAGCTAAGTCTGCCAAAAACAAGGCATCAAAAATATTATTAGATTCTTGACTAATGATGGTATAAGCATCGTTTTTACTTTTCTGATAACTCAACGATAAGGAAAGGTTATCTTTATCGCTAAACTTATGGTCTAAACCTAAATCTCCTTGAAACGCCAAATTATCACTAGTCCCTTTACTATTTCTCACCGTGTAAGGTGTTGGCAAAGTAATATTGTCGTAAAGATAGCGGAAATTGGTAAAAGCGTCTTCCGTGCCTTTAAAAGTTCTTATCGCCCCCGAAGCATTGATAGAAGTATTTTTACCTAAATCATAAACCATACCTACAGTAGCATTGTAGGTATCCATTGCGGTATTTCTCTCTCCGTTTTGCCTAGACTCTAACAACTGATTAACTTGAGCATCGTTTTTCTTATAAAAGTTGTTATTTCTCGTAGTTCCTTTAGATTCTCTATAACCGCCGCCACCATTGATAAACCAAGTAAAATTACCTTTTCTCCAGCTCAAATTAGCATTAAGGTTAGTCTGTGGTAGATAACCAATAGACCCAATAACACTACCATTAAACCCTGTTTTTTTATTTTTTTTCAGAATAATATTGAGAATCCCAGAAGTTCCCGAAGCCTCAAATTTGGAAGATGGATTGGTGATAACTTCTATTTTTTCTATTTGTTCCGCAGGGATTGATTGTAATGCATTAGCACCATCATCTATACCCAACATAGACGACGGCTTACCATTGATTAAAAACCTCACATTAGAGCTTCCTCTCATAGAAACTGTCCCATCTGTATCTATATCTACCGAGGGTACATTTTGCAATACATCTTGCAAACTCCCACCCTTGCTTACCAAGTCGGAAGAAACATCATAAGTCTTCTTGTCTAGCTCTACTTTATAAGGCTTAGGAGCATTCACGGTAATGGTAACGCCTTCTATTTCCTTAGTCTTAGCGTGAGTTACAGTCGTTTCTTTTTCTATTTTAAAATCACCTAAACTTCCTCCTGAAAGAATTTCTTTAGTGAGGATTTTTTGTTTAAAATCTATAGCTTCGATAGTAATTTTATAAACTCCCGCGTTAAGTGGTAATTTATAATTTCCTTTTTCATCTGTTAAAGTAGCATCACTATAAAGTTTATTAGACTGGTGCTCAAAACTTACAGAAGCATAAGGTATTGGCTGGTTATAGGCATCTACTACCCTACCCAAAACCATATTTTTTTGTTGAGCAAAAGCAAAACTCGCCACTCCTACCGTAAGGGTAAGAGCCAAAGTTTTCTTTCTAATTATACTAACGATTTCTATATTATGAGTGTTCATTTTCTAAAATTTAATTATTATAAGAACTTAACTTACTTTATTTGTTTTTCGTTAAGCCAATCTTGATATGCTTTTGCGTTTTTTGCATGCTCTACATCGCTACTTGTAAACTTATGAAAACCTATTTTCTGTGGGTCTGCACACATATAGATATAATCATGATTTTCAGCATTTAACACTGCATCTACTGAGTTTTTATCTGTTACACAAATAGGTCCAGGAGGAATTCCGACATTAGCATAAGTATTGTAGGGTGAAGGCGTTTTTAAATCTTTGTAATATACCCTTTTAATAACCTTATTAAAACCACTTGATTGGTTAATAGCGTAAATTACCGTAGGGTCAGACTGTAGTTTCATACCTTTTCTATAACGGTTAAGATATAGCCCTGCAATGGTTTTTTGTTCATTTATCCTGCCACCAGATTCTTTATACACAATAGAAGCCAAAGCATATATTTGATTTCTATCTAAACCTAATTTCTTTTCTTTCTCTAGGCGTTCAGCATTCCAAAAATCATTGTATTGTTTCTCAAAAACGCCAAAAAATTCTTTCGGACTTACCGTCCAAAAAAACTGATAAGTATCTATAAAGAAATACTTTTTTAAGTCTTCCGCCTCTGATAAACCTTTAGCTTGGGCAATTTGGTTAAACTCTTTTATAAAGGCTAAAGAATCTACCTCCGTTTTTTTGGCTACACGCCCCATCATTTGGTAAACATTATCAAAAGCGATAATCCTAAAATTATCAGGCGACTGATTTCCTGCTTTTATCATATTTACCAAAGCGGTATTATCCATACCTTCGGTAATTTTATAGCGTCCCGTATGGAAAAAACGATTCATATTTTTGCTCAATGCTACCTTTTTGAAACTTTCTTTATCTTTAAGGTAAGGAGCAATAGAATCTAATATTTGTTCAAAATGAGCCTCTTTTGGGATATAAAAAACACCTTCTTTTGAAATATTATTCCCGTAGTATTTCTTATAAAAACTATATCCGAAATAACCGCCCACCACAAGGACAATAGCAAATATAAATCCGATTATTTTTTTCATTTTTTAATTTCAAATAGTTCCTTTAAAAACCTGTACTGCAGGACCTTCTAACCACACATTACAAAAACCTGCATCTTTCTTTTTAGCATAAACTTTGAGATTACCTCCTAAAGTTTTAATATTTACAGAATTTCTATTCTTATCCTGAATAAAAGATAATGCAGATGCCGTTACTCCTGTACCACAACTATAAGTTTCATCTTCCACGCCTCGTTCATAAGTACGCACAAAAAGATTCTCATCATCTATTTTTTCAACAAAATTAACATTGATACCTTCCTTCTGATATTTTTCAGAGTATCTCACTTGTTTACCTTCGTTATAAACATCTAACTTCTCTACCTCCGAAACAAATCTCACATAATGAGGCGAACCTGTATTAAGCACAAAATCAGATGTATCTCTACTGATATTAGAAACATCTATCATTTTAAGTTTTACTACATTTCCATTTACTTCAGCCTCGTGCAACCCATCTATGGCATTGAAGGTACATCTCTTTTCAAAAACACCTAGAAAATATGCAAAAGCCACCAAACAACGCCCTCCATTACCACACATTGTACTTTCTGCCCCGTCAGCGTTATAATACACCATTCTAAAATCAGTATCAGGACAATTTTCTAGCAAAATAAGACCGTCTGCTCCCACTCCAAAACGCCTATGGCAAAGATGTGCTATATTTTCTTTGCTTTTATTAAAATCCATTTGGCGGTTATCCACCATAATAAAATCATTACCAGTCCCTTGATATTTATAAAAAGTAAGCATAAAGATATTTTAATACTGCAAATGTAACCTTTTTATAGCAATCAACATAAAATAAGATAAGGCTGACTTCTATTAAAATAATAGATGAACAGCCTAATCTTTCTTCAGCATTTGTGTTTTGAAAAAACTATTTATGATGAAGTTCAATATACACAATCTATGCCAAAACTATACACAAATAAGAAAAAACAAAGTTTTTAACTCACAAAAAATTTCTAAATTTGCATCTTAAGTTATTACAACCCTTATGGAAGAAAAGAAATCACTCAATTTTATTGAACAAATTATAGAAAACGATTTAGAAAACGGACTCCCTAAAGAGAAACTAAGATTTCGTTTTCCGCCAGAACCTAACGGTTATTTACATATTGGGCATACTAAAGCCATCTGCATCAATTTTGGTTTAGGCGAAAAATACAACGCTCCCGTAAACCTAAGATTTGATGATACCAATCCAGAAAAAGAAGAGCAAGAATTTGTGGATTCTATAAAGAAAGATGTAGAATGGCTAGGCTTTAAATGGGATAAGGAACTGTATGCGTCTGACTACTTCCAACAACTCTATGAATGGGCAGTAGAAATGATAAAACAAGGCAAGGCTTATGTAGATGAGCAATCTTCGGAGGAAATTACAGCTCAAAGAAAAACCCCTTTTGAAGACGGAGTAGAATCCCCTTACAGAAATAGACCAATAGAAGAGTCGTTAGACTTATTTGAAAGAATGAAAAACGGAGAGTTCCCAGAAGGTAGCATGAGTCTTCGTGCTAAAATAGATATGACTTCTCCAAATATGAACATGAGAGACCCTGTGATGTACCGTATCTTGAAAAGACCACACCACAGAACAGGCGAGCAGTGGAAAATCTACCCTATGTATGACTGGGCTCATGGTGAAAGTGATTATTTGGAGCAAATCTCTCACTCGCTATGTTCATTAGAGTTTGAAAATCATCGCCCATTGTACGAATGGTATTTATCTAATGTCTATGAAGAAGGAAAAAATGCTCCTAAGCAAAGAGAATTCGCTAGAATGAATGTCTCTTATATGATTACTTCTAAAAGGAAATTACAGCGTCTAGTAGCTGAAAAAGTAGTTACTGGTTGGGACGACCCTAGAATGCCTACCATCTCTGGTATGAGACGATTAGGCTATCCACCTATTGCCATTAAAAACTTTATTGAGCGAGTAGGCGTTACCAAAAGAGAAAATTTAATTGATGTACAACTACTAGAATTTTTTGTACGAGAAGAGCTCAACAAAAAAGCCAAAAGAGTGATGGCAGTGGTAGATCCTGTAAAACTCATCATAGAAAACTACCCTGAAAACGAGGAAGAATGGCTAGAAACAGAAAACAACCCTGAAGATGAAAATGCAGGAACTAGAACCGTTCCTTTCGCTAGAGAACTTTACATAGAAAGAGAAGACTTTAAAGAAGAAGCCAATAAGAAGTTCTTTAGACTAAAATTAGGAGGCGAGGTGCGTTTAAAATCAGCTTATATAATTAAGGCAGAGCGTGTAGAGAAAGATGAAAATGGAGAAATCACTACGATATACGCTACTTACGACCCTAAATCAAAATCTGGAAGTGGCACAGAAGAAAGCCTTAGAAAGGTAAAAGGAACACTACATTGGGTTTCCGCAAAACATGCATTGCCTATTGAAGTGAGAATTTACGACCGCTTATTTACTACGGCACAGCCAGATGCAGAAAAAGAAACCGATTTCTTAGAATACCTTAATCCTGATTCTCTAAAAGTAGCACAAGGTTATGGCGAACCATCACTAAAAGAAGTAGATACGGAAGCTCCACTTCAGTTCCAAAGGATAGGATACTTCACTAAAGACCAAGATTCCACAGAGGAGAAACTGGTTTTCAATAGAACGGTTACTCTTAAAGATTCTTATAAGCCCGAGTAAAATAAATATTTTTAAATCATAAAAAAGGTCAAATGCATATAATTGTAATTGACCTTTTTATATAAAATTTAAAACAAATTGTTTATAAAATTGTGTTTTTAAGCAATAAATGCTTGTTTAAATTATGAACGAAAAAGAAACAAAACAAGAGCTTGAAAGAGTATTGCGAGAAGACTCTAACAATTATAGTAAAATTCTAGAATTATCTACAAGGCTATCAAGTTTTGATAATGATAACATTCGTTTTAGTGTAGATGCTGGTGTGATTGATAGATTAGGTAGTGAATTAGTAGCAAGACAAGAAACAGCGGTCTCTGAATTAGTTAAAAATTCTTACGATGCGGATGCAACTCAAGTTAATATAAGATTTGAAAACTCAGATAACATTGGAGGTACCTTGTATATAGAGGATAATGGAACGGGGATGACAAGAGAGCAGCTAGCAAATGGTTTTATGAGAATATCTTCTACAGACAAGTTACATAATCCTGTTTCTAAAAAATTTAAACGAACACGAGCGGGACAAAAAGGAATTGGGCGATTTGCTGTTCAGAGGTTAGGAGAAAAACTCACTATTATAACTCAAACAGAAGAAAATACAGAGGCACTTGTCGTAAATATTAATTGGAACGATTATTCAAGTGACACTGATTTACTATCTATAAACAATAGAATTGAAACACTATCTCCAAAAAAACAATCTCACGGTACAATTTTAAAAATTGAAGGCTTAAAAGACAAGTGGTCAGAGGCATCAATCCGGAGAATATATAAGTATGTTGGTGATATATTGCAACCCTTTCCATTATCGGAAATAAACGAAAATGTAGAAAATACAAATATTGATCCTGGATTTAAAGTTTATTTCTCAAAAGTAATTAATAATAAACAAATCAATATTGCAGATGATAAAACAATGGTTTATAATCATGCTACTGCAATTATTGAAGGTTCTGTAGATGAAAATGGCTTTGGTTTATATTCTGTAGAGAGTAAAAAGTTAGAGGTTAATGAGATTGGAGAAATAAGCAGCGATCCAGATAATGAAAATATTCCTTTTTCTGAGTTAAAAAATATAAAGTTTAGAGCCTATTATTTCATTTATAATTCGGGACTTATTCCTAAAATGCAAGAATCTAGTATCAGAAAATTAGCCAGAACACAAGGCGGAATTAGACTATATAGGAACGGATTTAGAGTATTACCCTATGGAGAGCCTAATAATGATTGGATCAATTTAGATGCATCTACTAGAAAAAGGTCAATATTACCTGTTCATGCGAATATTAATTTTTTTGGATTTGTAGAATTAGCAGATAAAAATCATGAATTTAATGAAACATCAAGTAGAGAAGGATTAGTAGAAAATGAGGCTTTTATACAACTTCAGAATTTTGTATACAGAACAATTATAACTGCAATTATAAAAATCGCTGAAATAAGAAATATAAAAATCGTTTCTGGGCAAAAAGAAATAGATGGAATCTACGAAGCTGTAGATGTAAGAATTAAAAATATTGCATTTACAATTGAAGAGTTGGATAGGGAATTAGAAAATGATTCTAGCAGCATAGAAGTCAAAAGGAAAAGAAAGAAAACAATACAAAAAGTAAAAAAAGAGTTAGAAGAACTGCAAAAAGCTCAGGAAGAGGAGAAAGAGCTGAATCTAAAAGAAAAAGCAATGCTTCGTGTACTGAGTAGTGTTGGTTTAACTATCGCCTTATTTATTCATGAAGTTAAGTTTTATATTTTGAATATGAATACTGATATTACTTTTCTATTAAATAAAATAGAATCAGATAGAGAAGTAATAAATCGATTATTAATACTTCAATCCAATGTTGAAACTTTTCAGTCCTACACTTCTTATTTTGATACTATTATTTCCCAAAATGTAGTTCGTAATCTAACTCCAATAGAGTTACAAAATAAGGTAGAAGAATTTTGGGAAAGTATAAAAAATGATATAAAAAGGAGTAATATAGAGTTTAATAAGCCTATAAGAAATGGCTATTATCTATTTACCATTCCTATGCATCCATCTGAATGGTCCTCAATTTTATTTAATTTATATACAAATGCAAAAAAAGCAATTAAAAGAACAACGGCTAAAGGAAAAATTGATATTGAGTGTAAAAAAATAGATAATAAAATATATCTAAGATTTTCTGATACTGGCGATGGTATCAATGATGAAATTAAAGATCGTATTTTTGAAGAATTTTTCACTACATCTTCCCCGAGCACTTTAGATGACTTAAATTCAGGAAATGAAATAACAGGAACTGGATTAGGGTTGAAAATAGTAAAAGATATTCTTTCTAGTTATAGAGGAAAAATATATGTTGATACTCCTAAAGAAGGTTTTTCAACAACTATAAGTATAGAGATACCAAAAGCAACAGATAAAGAGTTAGATAAATATGGACTATAAGATTTTTTATATAGAGGATTTAGACCCCACAAGTATCATAGAAACACTAAAGAGTGAAAATTTTAACATAACTCAATATAGGCCTGATATTAGTATTGATAATATTATTAATAAAATTAATAAAGAAAATCCTGATATAATTTTAATGGATTACAAACTAACAGAAGAAACAAAGTTAATATATTGTAATGCTCCCACAATAGCATCAACTTTAAGAACAAAATATAAGGATATAAAAGAAAGACCAATTATATTAATGTCTACAGATAATAATATAATTAATTTATATAAAAAAGATTATACTAATCAAGACTTATTTGATTATGTCATAAGTAAAGAAAAAGCCTTAGGAAATCCTGATTATTTCAGAAAAAAATGTCTATCATTTTACAAAGCATATAGAAAAATTTCAGATAGTGATTTTAACCTGAATAAGATTTTAGGGTTAGATGATAATGAAGCAGATTTAATTCATTCAAAAATTAAAATATATTTAAATAAAGATATTAGAGTCATTTATGAGTATAGTAGATTTATATATGAACACTTAATCAGACATTCAGGGTTATTAATTGGAGAGGATATTTTATCTGCTAGATTAGGTGTAAATAAAGAATGTTCTAGTTGGAATACTCTAAAATCTAAGCTTTTACATTGTAAATATACTGGAATTTTTTCAGATATTTATGACAGATGGTGGATGTCCAAAATTAACTTATGGTGGGAGAAAGAATTAAATATTCAGTATCCTCTGAGGCAATATGAAGCATTAGAAAGAGTACAATTGCTAAAAAATAAATTAGAAATAAATGATTTAGTTTTAGCAAAAGGTAGTTCTGAAAATATTAGTTCTAATTATTGGACAATATGTAAAGAAACAAAACTTCCTTTAGATCCTTTCGATGGGATAGAATTATTAGATAAAGAATATAAGTCTTGGCAGGATAAAGAATATATATCAATAGAAGGAGCATTGCTTAATCTTGATAAATATAAAAAAATAATAAGTGAATCAGATAGAAAAGAATTGCGTAATTTCAACAGTTAATGGAAATTTGGGATAAAAACCGATATAAAAAAGATCTATCTTTATTTAAAGAAATTTTAGATTCAGAAAAAGAGATAGAAGGAGATTTCAAGTCAATTAGTGATACAATTGATGAGATGGATAGAAAAGATATAGTTGAATATGATATAAAAAACTTATGCTTTTATATAAATGGCAGAATAGCTGGATCAGTTCCTGATAATTTAAATTATTGTCAAATATTTTTTGATAATAAGATAGCTTTAAAAGATTGCCTGAATGAGAATTATGATCCGTTTCATATATATGCTTTAAATATTAATATTCACTTGTATAAAGGAAAGAAAGATACAAGAAAAGCATATTGCAGTTCTTGGCATCTAGATAAAGAAGACAAAGAGGTAACTTTTAAATATAGTCACCCTTATTATCACTTTCAATTTGGAGGCAAGAAATTTGAATATTTGGATTCAGAAATGGGGCTTTTAAGTTGTCCTAGAATCCCCCACCCTCCAATGGATATTTTTTTAGGTTTTCATTTTATATTAAATAATTTCTATAATAAAAAGCAATTTAAGTTTATTAATAGAATTATAGAAAATCCAGATTATAAAATAATTATAAAAAGAGCTCAAGAACGACTTTGGACACCTTATTTTAAAGCCTTTGATTCGTCAAATAATCACAATGATTTTAAAATTGAAAAAATATTTCCATTATACATATTATGAATCCAAATATTTTAAAATATCTTAGGAAATATTCTTATAAAGAGAAAGATATAAATCGGTTGTTGGTTTCTTCATTTGTATATCTAAATAATATTGATGAAATACAGAATGAATTCATAAACAGTTTTCTTATCAAAGATCAAGATAAAGAAGAAAAAAAACAATTAGATAAGTTTATTGCTTTCTTTGATTCAAAATTTGATATTGAACTGCTGTTGGAACTTTTTGAGTTTGTTATTTCTCCTAAAGATAAAGAGATAAATGGAGCAGTGTTTACTCCTAAATACATTAGAGAATATATTGTAAAACAAATTTTAAAAGATTTTAGAAATAAAGGAAAGGATATTAACCTACTAAGATTGGGAGATATTGCTTGTGGATGTGGTGGCTTTTTCAAAACTATTGCAGAAGAATATCGAATTAATACAGAGAAAAGTTACTTTGATATCTATAAAGATAATATCTTTGGTTTAGATATTCAAAATTATAGTATTACAAGAACAAAAATATTATTAATACTTCATGCTCTAGTTAATGGCGAGGATAGGCGGAGCTTTAATTTTAATTTATTTAAAGGAGATGCATTAGAATTCAACTGGGAACAAGTTCCACTTATATTAGCTAACAATGGTTTTGATGCCATTGTTGGTAACCCACCATATGTAGGATCTTCAAGTTTAGATGAAAAGACTAAAGTTTTAATGAAAAAATGGTCAGTTTCTTCAACTGGAAAGTTAGACTTATATATTCCATTTTTTCAAATAGGATTAAACTGGTTAAATGAAAATGGTATATTAGGGTATATTACCGTAAATAATTTTTATCGTAGTTTAAATGGGCGAGCTTTAAGAAGTTTTTTTGCAGATAAAAATTATAAATTTAAACTAATTGATTTTGGAAGCGAACAAGTATTTAAGTCAAGACTAACCTATACATGTATTTGTTTAATAGAAAAGTCAGTAGGAACTCTTGTATATACTAATACCACTCCTCGTAAAATCAACAATTTAAGAGATAATGATTTTATTGAATTTAGTTATAATAATTTGGATGATTTTAATGGGTGGCAATTAGAAGATGCGAAAAACAGGTTAAATTTAAAAAAACTTGAAAATGCAGGTAAAAAATTGGGGGACTTATTTAGTATTAGAAATGGATTCGCAACATTAAGAAATAATATTTATTTATTTACACCTTCTAGGGAAGATACGAAATTTTTCTACTTTGAAAAAAAGGGTCGAAAATTTAAAGTGGAAAAAAATATTTGTCGCGATGCGATTAAACCTAATATACTTAAGAAAGAATCTGATTTAGAAAGACTAATGGAAAAAATAATCTTTCCATATACCACTGTAGTTAATAATGAAAGTGACTTATTTAAAAATCAGCCTAGTGTCAGCTCTGTAAAGATTATTGAAGAGAATGTATTTCGAAATAAGTATCCAAAAGCATACGACTATCTATCCTCTCATAAAAATGAATTATCAAAAAGAGATAAAGGACAAAGAGAATACGAGAAATGGTATTCTTATGGAAGAAGTCAAGCTCTTAATATATATGGACTTAAGCTACTTTTTCCTTACATTTCCGATACTCCTTATTTTGTATATACTGATGATAAAGAGTTGTTGTTTTATAATGGATATGCAATAGTTTCTAACTCAGAAAACGATTTAAAATTTATTCAAAAAATTTTAAAAACTAAAGTATTCTGGTACTATATACAGAAAACTAGCAAACCCTATGCAAATAACTATTTTGCCTTAGCAAAGAATTATATAAAAAATTTTACTATTCCGATTTTTACTCAAAAAGAAAAACAAAAATTTATGAAATTAAAAAATGAGAAATCCATCACTAATTTTCTTCTTGATAAATATAATATAACTGATATTGAATTTTAGATACTCCATAATAATCTTTAATTTCTCATATATTTTTAGAGTTATAGTTTTCGGGAAGTAGTCTGCCCACGCTCTGCTCTCTTGCGAGGTTGTTTTGAAATTTTTGGTATCATTAGCTTAAGACTAGGAAACAATGATTAACTTTGTTGCCAAGTCTTAAGCCTTTATGAACTTACACTATCCTTTCAAAAATACCATTGAATAACATAAAAACCACGCCTATAAAAATCCACACTCTAAGCACATTTATGAGTCTAGACATTTTAGAATATCTAAAAAAATACAGCGAAATTCCAGCTAATAAATAAACCAAAATAGATGCTGAAAAATAATAAGCAACTAGATTAAAATATTTTAACTCGTTTACTATTAAATAAGAAGTCAATGAATTAATTATCAATAATAAATATAACAAATATACTGTTTTAGTTTTCCCAAATAATACAGGTATAGTAGCATACTCAAAGAGTTTATCAGCCGCTCTAGTTACAATATCTTTAATAACATCTATTATCAAAAGTAACACAAACAAAAAAACCGACATCAAAAACAGCAAATCTGAAAAATGCTGATAGTAAACCAATAATCCAAAAAAAGGATACAACGATAATGATACATAAGTTAAATTATTCACTACCGCTATTCGACTTAATTTGTGGCTATAGAACCATATTAGAAATTGATAAGTAAGGAAGAAAATCAAAATTCGGTAAGAAAAAACCAACGCAATCCCCAACGACAATACATTAAGCAATAAGTAAGAGTAAAGAATATATTTCTCTTTAACAAAAGACTGAAAATAACTTCTAAAAGGTTTGGTAATTTGGTCTTTTTCCTTATCGTAAAACTGATTGATAAGCCCTCCTGCCGCTATAGAAAGCAGAGAACAAGCAATAATCCCGTGTACTTTATAATCAAAGACAAAGGCTCTAAGACTTTCTTCTTGATTAAATAAAAAACAGGTGGATACATAAAGTGTAAACACATAAAAAGCCAAAACAAACACTCTAACCCCAAGCATTAGGCTAACCATCTGAGAGGCTCTATAAAACCATCTGCGGCGCTCTAGTTTAGATCTTAATTTTTGAAAATCAGAGTTGGATAGCTGCATTTAATTACCATTACTCATCAAAAACGATAAATTACTTCTTTTTTGAAACCTTCCAACATTTTCTCCGCCTTATCATAATCTTGAGTAAACCCTAATATATAGCCACCACCGCCACTACCACAAAGTTTGAGATAGTAAGTATTGGTATCCAAACCTTTTTTCCATACATTAAATATACCTTCTGGAATCATTGGTCTAAAGTGTTCGTAAGCCCATAAGGACAACTTCCTTAAATTCTTAAAAAACGGATTCATATCCTTTTTTAGAAAGGCTTCTATACAAGCATTATTATAACGGATAAACTCTTCTTTTAAAGTCTTCCTAAATCCTTCTTGCTTTAACTTTTCAAAGAAAATCTGAACCATTGGTCCCGTTTCACCCACCACACCAGAATCTATAAGAAAAATAGCTCCTTTACCTTGCTGTTCTTTAGGAATAGAAACTCTGTCTACATTTTCTTTGTTTTCTATGAGGATAGGCAGATTCATATAACAGATTAGTGGGTCTATCCCCGAACTTTTACCATGAAAATAGCTTTCTAGTTCTCCAAAGACTTTTTTCAACTGCTTTAAATCCTTTTTGCTAATGTATTCTGGATTGTATTTTTTAAGAGAATAACGCTCAAAAATAGCCGCCACCAAAGCTCCTGAACTCCCCACACCATACCCCTGCGGAATATTAGAATCAAAGAATAGACCTTTATTTATATCTTTTTTAAGCTCAGATACATTTAGTTCAAAGTCTTTTGGCAAAGTTAAACTCTGAAGATAATCAGCATATTTTAATAACGATTGGTTAGATTGGCGTTCAAAATCAGAAGATAAATCAGAAAACTTTAAAGTCCCCTTATAAAAACTGTAAGGTAGCGTAAGCCCCTGAGAATTTTCTATAATGCCATATTCCCCAAAAAGTAAGATTTTAGCATAAAAAAGTGGGTTAGCCATTCGTTATCATATTTTGTGATGCAAAGATATAAATTTATTAAAAGTTTTTAAATAAATCTTAAAATATTATTAGCGTTTGCCATTTAATCTATCCCTAAAATAAAATAAGCCACTGCTTGTACCCTTGCCAAAAACTCCCGAGTATGATTTCTATAAAAACTTTCTGGTTTAGTAACATCTTGAGCACCGAAGGCCAACGCATTCATATTCAAGTTTCTTGCGATGAATAAAGCCCTCAAATTATGAAACCCTTGAGATATAATAATAACCTCATTTTTCTTATAATTATTCTTACATCTTACAATACTTTCCTTTGTACTAAAGCCTTTAGGATCTTGTATGATAACACTTTCTGGGATACCTTCGGTTCTAATAAGATAGTTAGCCATCGCTTGAGGCTCGTCGTAATACGGACTTTTTTCGCCACTTACTATAATTTTCTTTATTTTCCCATAGTGATAAAGTGCAGAAACAGCCTCCATTCGTTTTGTAAAATAAGGGTTAGCAATTCCCGACCTCATCTTAGGCGAAGTCCCCAAAACCAAAGCTACCTCTCTAGCTGGGATTTTACTAACCTTAGTATAAGTTCTACCGTTGGTAAGAGCATACACCCACAGATTAGCAAGCATCATAGCCAACACCATTAGCTCTGCCAATCCCAAAATAGTTTTAAATATGCCCTTTAGTAGCCTCAAGACTAATCAAAATTAAGTTTTATTTTATCTGACAGAACAACCGAAGTACAAGTTAATATCTTTCCTTGTGAAAGTTCTTTATCGGTAAGATATTCATTTTCGGTCATTTCTACTTCGCCTTCTTCCAGCATACATCTACACGCCCCACATCTACCCGACTTGCAAGAATATGGCAAACGATAACCTTTATCTAAAATCTGTTGCAATAGCTTCCCATCATTATTTTCTAGCACCACTTCAGAGAAAGAATTTCCATCTATTTTCCATTCCACCTTAATATTTTCTACTTTAGGGAAAGTTTCTTCTTCGGGGAAGATTGTTCCTTCATAAGTATTGAAAAATTCAAAATGAATATTCTTCTTACGAATGCCATTTTCATAACTTCCTGTAGCCACCTCCTTTATCATTTCCGCAGGACCGCAAATCAAAATTTCGTCCACAGCGTCCCAAATAGTAGATTCTTCATCATCTTCGTCCAAATGTAATATTTGATTGATGATAAGATTCATTTTATGTCTATCTATTCTGCCAGAAAATAAGGCATTGGCATCTTCTTCTTGGGTATAGAAATAGTAAACTTTCAATCTATCTCCGTAGAATTGCTCCAGAGCCTCCAATTCTTTCTTAAGAATAACCTCCGACTTGGTTTTATTAGAATAGAAAAGGTAAAAACGAGTGCCTTTCTCTGTATGTAAAATATGCTTTAAATGCGAAATAATAGGCGTAATGCCTACCCCACCTGCATAGCCTAATATAGTACGCTTTTCACTGGGTTTATCTGCCAAAGTAAAGCGTCCTTTGGGTGCAGAAACCTCAATAATATCCCCAACCGAGTAATGGTTAAATATCTTCCGTGCAAAAGATTGAGGTGTATTGATTTTCAGCACTAATTCCAACTTATTTTCATAAGGAGCGTTAATGATGCTATAATCATTTTCTTCGCCTTCGTGCCTTAGCTTTACATACTGCCCAGATTTAAAGCGGAAATGCTCTTTGTCCCCATATTCTAACGCCAAAAGAAAGGCATTTTTGGTAATTTCTTCTTTTTTAATTACCTTTAGCCCTTTAAAATCGGGGGTTTTAGTCTTCGAATTTAATTCATTCATAATAGTGGACAAATTTATAAAAAAATTATGAGAAAAATCTTAGTAACACTCGCACTTACGGCTCTAGTAATAAGCTGCAACGACAAAAAAACAGAAACTGTAACCACCTCTTCTTCTAGCGATAGCACCAAGGTAGAACAAACTCTTAAAGAAGTTTCTAAAGACGAACTTAGCCAACTAATAAAGGCTAAAGAAAACGACACTATCTATGTAACTAATTTCTTTGCAACTTGGTGCGGACCGTGTATGATGGAAATTCCTCATTTCAAAGAAAAAATGAAGGAGCTAGATGGCAAGCCCGTTAAATTTACTTTTGTGAGTATAGACGATAAAAAAGATTGGAACACAGAAGTTAAAAAATTCGGGGAAGAACAACAACTTTCTAAACATATCCTTTTGTTTGACGGACAACAATTTGATGATGCTTTTTTCAGTCAGAATTTTAAAATTTGGCGTGGAGAAGGCATTCCGTTTACTCTAGTTAGAAAAGGTAACAAAACCGAAGAAATAGAAGGCAGTATGTCTAAAGAAGACCTAGACCAGCTCCTTGCTACATTCTTAAAATAAACTGATGCTTAGAGGCAAATTCGGTATTTTAATGGTTAGTATTCTATTGGCGATAATCGTTTTGGTTATCGTCAATTTGAATGTAGGCTATCTAGATTTAAGCCTAAAAGATTTTTTCCAAAACACACCTCAATCAGATATTGCTTCGTTGAGAATCAATAGGACTTTAGCCGTCCTCCTCGCTGGTATGGCGATACCTACTTCTGGCTTTCTGCTGCAAGAATATTTCCAAAATCCGTTGGCAGGACCATCGGTATTGGGCATTACTTCCATCGCTAGTTTGAGTGTGGCATTTTATATCTTTTTTTCGCATCAACTTCTCATTCCCGAGTTTTTACAAAACGGATTTATCAGCCTCGTAGCCATTATAGGCAGTTTGGGATTGATGTTCTTCCTCATACTCCTCTCTAATAGATTTCGAGACAACACCTTTCTTGTGATTTTTGGATTTTTAATCTCCGCTTTGGCAGGAGCCATTATTTCCATTTTGCAAGTGTACGCCGAAAATCAAAGCCTAAAAAACTACATTCTTTGGAGCTTTGGTGCAAATAACCAACTCAACCATAACCAAATTATAATCCTCGTTACCCTTATCGGTATTGGGCTAATCTTTAGCTTCCGAAGTATAAAACCGCTCATCGGTAGCACTCTAGGAACTGCTTATGCCAAAAGTTTCGGCATCAATACCAATGCTCTTAAAGTATCGGTGATTTTAGCCTCATCTCTACTTTCTGCTAGTGTAACGGCTTTCCTTGGACCTATCCTCTTTATAGGTATTGTAGTGCCTCATTTTTGTAGAATGATTTTCAGTCCTGCTCTACTTTGGCATCAGTGGGTGCTTAACCTCACGCTAGGCATTGCTATTATGGAGTTGTTTTCTATCCTGTCCGAAATCAGTAAATTGCCTTTAAATATCATCACTTCCTTATTCGGAATCCCAGTGATTTTAGTAATGATGATGAAGCAACACTCTAAGTATTAAACTATGTTTTTGGAACTTCGCAACCTCAATATTGGCTACCAGCAGCCACTCATCCAAGACATCAACGCCCAAGCTCACCTAGGCGAAGTGGTTCTCATTATGGGAAACAATGGCATTGGTAAAACCACTTTAATAAAATCTATACTCAACCAGCTCAAGCCTTTAGCGGGGCAGATTTTCATCAATCATAGTGCTATTGCCACTTTAGCTCCAAAGGAAATGGCACAGCTAGTTTCCATTGTTTTTTCTAAATACACCCTTCCCGAAAATTATACTGTAACCGATTTGGTGGCTTTAGGCAAACTCATTCACTACCCATATTATTTTCAACTGACCTCGCAAGACCAAGCCGAAATACAAAACATCATTACCCACCTTGGGCTGGAGCGTTATAAAAATCAAAAACTAACCACCCTATCCGATGGCAACCTGCAGAAGGCTTTTATAGGCAGAGCTTTGGCTCAAAACACACCTGTAATGATACTAGACGAACCCACCACCCATCTGGACGAATACAACAAAACGGCTATCCTGACGCTCCTACGAGAGTTGGCTCAACAGCACCGTAAACTTGTTTTATTCTCGTCCCACGATTGGCGATTGGCAAAGGATTTCTCTGACCAAATTTGGTTTCTAGAACACGGCAAACTAACGGCAGGTATGGCAGAAGATGTCTTGTTAAAGCTACCACTACACACTCCACTAGCCGAAACTTACGCAATGCCACTCATCAACGCCCCAGAAAGAGAAAAAGAACTGCTATTGAGTTTCATTAAAAAACACACCAAAGCCAACCTTTCTTGCTATGAGTTTACCTATACCTCTACCGAATGGCTCATCACTACCCCACTTGCCACGCACCGCTGCGGCTCCTTTGCAGAAATGTTACCACTATTTAAAGCCTAGATTGAGGGCTTTAATCCTAAACTTCGCTTAAAATCAAAAGAATTTATAGGGTCTAATTTACGGTCTAAAGGGTCTAATTTAATACCTAAAACCTCTACTTTAATACCTAGAGGGTCTAATGTAAAACCTAAAGGGTCTAATTTAATACCTAAAACCTCTACTTTAATACCTAGAGGCTCAAATGTAAGACCTAAAGGGTCTAATTTAATACCTAAAACCTCTACTTTAATACCTAGAGGGTCTAATGTAAGACCTAAAGGGTCTAATTTAATACCTAGAGGATTGATTTTAATATCTAGTAGAAATTGTCAAATAGCCCAAGGGATTTATTCTAAAATCTAATTGAATTAAACTAAAAAAGCGAGGAAATTCTCCTCGCTTTTGGTTCATTTACATTGCCTGCATCTTAAAACTCATAGACTCAATCACCTTTAGGATAGCTTCCACCGTATCCATAGAAGTGAGGCAAGGCACCCCATTTTCTACCGACATACGGCGAATCTGGAACCCATCTCGCTCCGTTTTCTTACCTATGGTAGTGGTATTAACCACATATTGCACTTTTCCTTTTTGGATAAGGTCTATCAAATTCACTTCCTCCTCGCCTATCTTGTAGCCTATTTTGGCTGGTATGCCTTTAGCTTCAAAGTATTTCGCCGTTCCTTCCGTTGCCCAGATTCTAAAGCCTACCTCGTGGAACCTCCTCGCAAAAACAGCCGCTTCCTCTTTGTGCTTATCTGCTACCGTAAAGAGTATCGCTCCGTGGGTTGGCACTTTTCTACCTGCAGCTATCATTCCCTTATAAAGGGCTTTTTCTAAGGTAACATCTTTCCCCATCACTTCACCTGTGGATTTCATCTCTGGTCCTAAAGAAATATCCACTTTAGTCAGTTTAGAGAACGAGAATACTGGTACTTTCACAAAAACGCCGTCCTTATTCGGCACGAGCCCATTAGTATAACCTTGCGAGGCTAAAGATTTGCCCAATATCGCCTTAGTGGCAAGGTTTGCCATAGGCACATCGGTAATTTTAGAGAGGAAAGGCACCGTTCTGGAGGAACGAGGATTAACTTCAATCACAAACACCTCTCCGCTTTGGTCTATCACATACTGAATGTTCATCAATCCCACAACATTAAGCCCCTTCGCTAATCGTATAGTATAGTCTTCTAAATCGTGGATTTGTTTTTCCGTAAGATTTTGTGGTGGATACACCGCAATAGAGTCGCCAGAGTGTACCCCTGCCCTTTCGATATGCTCCATAATCCCTGGTATTACCACCGTTTCGCCATCAGAAATGGCATCTACCTCTACCTCTTTGCCCGTTACATAGCGGTCTATAAGTACCGGGTGTTCCGGGCTGGCATCTACGGCGTGTTCCATATAATGGGTAAGCTCTTGCTCGGTATAGACAATCTCCATCGCCCTACCCCCCAAGACATAGCTCGGACGCACCAAAACAGGATAGCCAATCTCATTCGCAATGGCAATCGCCTCCTCTTTAGAAGTAGAAGTTTTACCCAAAGGTTGAGGAATACCCAATTCTTGAAGGGCTTTTTCAAACTTATCTCGGTTTTCTGCACGGTCTAAATCTTCCAAAGAGGTTCCTAAAATTTTAACCCCGTGAGCCGATAGTTTGTCCGCTAAGTTAATTGCGGTTTGTCCACCGAACTGAACCACCACTCCTTTAGGCTTTTCAAGTTCTATAATGTTCATCACATCTTCCTCTGTGAGGGGTTCAAAGTAAAGTTTATCCGAAATAGAGAAATCGGTGGATACGGTTTCGGGATTGTTGTTGATGATAATGGCTTCGTAGCCCATCTCTTTAATCGCCCAAACGGAATGCACGGTGGCATAGTCAAACTCCACCCCTTGCCCAATACGGATAGGTCCTGAACCTAAGACCACAATACTCTCTTTTTCCGTTACTACGCTTTCGTTTTCCTCCTCGTAAGTACCATAGAAGTAAGGCGTTTCGCTCTCAAACTCTGCCGCACAAGTATCTACCATTTTATAGACTGGCATAATGGCGTTTTCTTTTCGGAAATTGAAAACTTCCCTTTGGGTAACGCCCCAAAGGTGTGCAATGTTTAAATCCGAGAAGCCTAACTTTTTAGCTTCTTTAAGCGTTTCGGCATTGAATTTATTTTCGGCAATGACTTTCTCAAAGTCCACCAGTTTTTTAAGTTTCCAAATGAAGAATTTATCAATCTTGCTCCATTCTACAATTTGCTCCCAATCGTAGCCTCTCCTCAAAGCATCACCAATGATGAACAATCGCTCGTCATCGCAAACTCTGATGCGTCTTTCTATTTCTTCTGGCGTAAGCTGTGCCGCTTGTTTGGTTTTTAATCCTAAGTGTCTGATGCCTGTCTCCAACGAGCGAATAGCCTTCTGTAAAGACTCCTCGAAGTTTCGCCCAATCGCCATTACTTCGCCTGTGGCTTTCATTTGAGTGGAAAGGCGGCGGTCTGCCGTTTCAAATTTATCAAATGGAAATCTTGGGATTTTGGTAACCACATAGTCTAATGCCGGTTCAAAACACGCATAAGTTTTGCCCGTAACGGGGTTCATAATTTCGTCTAAGGTAAGCCCCACCGCTATTTTAGCCGCTATCTTGGCAATTGGATAGCCCGTTGCCTTACTCGCCAACGCCGAAGAACGGGATACTCTCGGATTAACCTCGATGATATAATAATTGAACGAATGTGGGTCTAAAGCCAACTGGACATTACAGCCGCCCTCAATCCCCAAAGCTCTAATAATCTTTAGCGAGGCGTTTCTTAACAGTTGATACTCTCTATCCGAAAGCGTCTGCGAAGGTGCGACCACAATAGAATCACCTGTATGTACACCTACTGGGTCTATGTTCTCCATGTTACAAACCACAATGGCGTTATCGTTGGCATCACGCATCACTTCGTACTCTATCTCTTTAAATCCTGCAATGGATTTCTCAATCAAACATTGGGTTACAGGGCTGTATTTAAGCCCATTCGCCACAATTTCTTTAAGCTCTGTTTCATCGGAAGCGATACCACCCCCCGTTCCGCCCATCGTGAAGGCAGGGCGAACAATGACTGGATAGCCAATCGTATTAGCAAAGTTAAGGGCTTGTTCTACCGTATTCACAATATCCGATTCTGGGACTGGCTCTCCGAGTTCTCGCATCAGTTCACGGAATAAGTCTCGGTCTTCGGCTTGGTTAATTGCTGAAAGTTTCGTTCCTAAAACTTCTACTTTGCACTCTTCTAATATCCCTGATTTTTCTAATTCTACCGCCATATTAAGCCCTGTTTGTCCGCCCAATGTAGGCAACAAAGCATCTGGTCTTTCTTTGCGAATAATCTGGCTGACAAACTCCAAGGAAATAGGCTCAATATAGACTTTATCGGCTATTTCTACATCGGTCATTATGGTTGCAGGATTAGAGTTGATGAGTATCACGCGGTAGCCTTCCTCTTTTAGGGAAAGACACGCCTGTGTTCCCGAATAATCAAACTCGGCGGCTTGTCCGATGATGATTGGTCCTGAACCAATCACTAATATTGTTTTTATATCTGTTCTTTTCATTTTTATTTTTTTAGATTAAAATTATATTTTTTCTATCTTCTACCCCTGCGAGAGACTATTCTATTCATTTTTTACCCAGTCACATTACGAATAGGTTACTTTCGGTTGTTTTTTGAAGCTTTCGCCATCTGAGAAAGGGCTTTTTTTCTTTTTTTGCTCCCATCGCCTTTTGCGAAAGAATCTAAAACTAAACTTTAGCTCTCCACTTCTATTGCGACAGAATGATTTTAATTTTTTGAAGTTATTACCATTTTCAGGAAACTATTGTAATTTCTACTATCTATAATTTTAAACCTCTATCTTACTAATATCTAATAAGCGTTTTACTTTTTTAAAAATCAAAAATGGCGTTAATATCATACCCACAAAACTTGCCAACACATATTTTACACAAAAATAAATTAGCCACCCAATAAGTGGAAGCACCAAAAACATATTAGGTGTGATATTACTTAAAAATTTCCAACCATTATAGATAGACAATCCTGCATAAAATGCAGTAAACCACAGAGAAATATAAACATTACCTGTAGAAGGCATAGATGATGTAAGGACATAAGCTAATACCAAAGCAAACATAAACATCCATACAAAATCTTTAATAATTTCTCTTTTTTCTTTCTTTATTCTATTCGCATTACAATACCTACATATAGGGATTGTATAAAGATTGGAGCAATCTACACATAGCCCTCTATTACAATCTATACAAGCTGCTACACTTGTAATTTCAGAATGATTATAACAATTCATATCATATACTTTATTTGCTCAACTATATTTACTTTTTCCATTCTTTCATCATCTCCACAAACTCATCGAACAGATAGTTGGCATCTTCTGGTCCCGGACTGGCTTCGGGGTGATACTGCACCGAAAAACAAGGGTATTTTTTATGACGCACGCCTTCGTTGGTTCTATCATTAAGGGCGATATGGGTTTCTTCTAAATCGGTATCTTTAAGGCTTTCTTGGTCAATAGCGTAGCCGTGATTTTGGGAAGTCATCGCCACCTTATTGGTTCTCAAATCCAAAACAGGGTGGTTGCCTCCCCTATGCCCAAATTTCAGTTTGAACGTTTTAGCCCCACAAGCCAAGCCAACCACCTGATGCCCCATACATATCCCAAAAATAGGCACTTTACCCAAAAGTTTTCGCACCGTTTCGTGGGCGTGAGGCACATCTTGCGGGTCGCCCGGACCATTGGAAAGCATAATGCCGTCCGGTGCCATTAGTAGGATTTCTTCCGCCGTAGTATCGTGAGAAACCACCGTAATATCGCAGTTTCTTTGGGATAGCTCTCTAATAATTCCCAACTTGGCTCCGAAGTCGATTAGTACTACTTTAAACCCTCGCCCCGGTGCAGAAAAAGGTGTTTTGGTGGATACCGTTTCGATTTGGTTGGTCGGAAGCGATTGGGCTTTTAATTCGGCTATTATTTGGTTTTCGTCGGCCTCCACATCTACAATTCTGCCTTTGAGTACGCCGTGATTGCGGATAATTCGGGTCAGTTTTCGGGTATCAATCCCCGAAATACCTGCAATGCCTTTTTTACTGAAAAACTCCTCTAAAGCCATTTGAGAACGAAAGTTGGAAGGCAAATCACACACCTCCTTCACAATAAGTCCTTTAATAGAAGGCTCTATGCACTCGTAGTCATCACGATTGA
Organism: Riemerella anatipestifer; assembly: GCF_009932355.1. Lineage (GTDB taxonomy): Bacteria > Bacteroidota > Bacteroidia > Flavobacteriales > Weeksellaceae > Riemerella > Riemerella anatipestifer_E. Next base: position 34,857 of record NZ_LEKU01000022.1, on the reverse strand, counting down.
TGCCGTAATTTCCGATAAGCGGATAGGTCATACACACTATTTGTCCGCAATAAGACGGGTCGGAAATTAGCTCCTGATAGCCCGTCATTCCTGTATTGAAAACCACTTCGCCCTCGGTGTTAAGGTTTGCACCAAATCCCCAGCCGTGAAGCACTTCCCCTGATTCTAAAATTAGTTTCTTTTTCATTTTCAACTTTTAGATTTATATAGTTTCAAAAACCAATTCCATTAGTTTTTAGATTGATTATATTGTTTTAAACATCACTCCTTTGTCTTCCAAAGCCTGTTTTAGGATCGCCATTCGGGCGTAAACGCCATTTTCCATTTGCTTAAATATTCTGGATTGAGGGCTTTCCACCAAATCCGACTCTATTTCCACTCCTCTATTGATAGGAGCTGGGTGCATAATGATAGAAGTTGGTTTCATTTTAGCAGCTCTCTCTTTAGTAAGACCATATTTTTGGTGGTATTTGTCCAAAGAGAGTTTCATTCTCTCTCCGTGTCTTTCGTGCTGAATGCGAAGAAGCATCACCACATCTACCTCCTTGACCAAAGTATCTATAGGCAGATAAGTTCCGTTGATAAATTCGGCCTCGTCGAACCAATCTTCCGGTCCCGAAAAGTAGACTTTAGCTCCGAGTCTTCTGAGTGCTTCTGCATTTGAGTTAGCCACCCTACTGTGTTTAACATCGCCTACAATCCCCACTTTTAATCCTTCAAACTTTTTAAATTCTTGATAAATCGTCATCAAATCCAACAAAGATTGCGAAGGGTGATTGCCCGTGCCGTCTCCTCCGTTAATTATAGGAATGTTAATAGTCTCCAACTCCCTAAAATAAAAGTCTTGACTATGGCGAATGACCACTAAATCAACTCCAATACTTTCCAAAGTTTTCACCGTATCGTAAAGCGTTTCGCCTTTGTTTACCGAACTTGTAGAGACATCAAAAGGCACCACATTGAGTCCTAATTTCCTTTCGGCTACATCAAAACTTGTTTTGGTTCTCGTACTGTTTTCAAAGAAAAGATTAGATACATAAACTTCTTGTTGGCATTTAACTATTCTACCATTAGCAAACCCTTGCGCCTCCTCTAAAAGAGACCTAATTTTCTCTGTGGATAAATCTGAAATTGTAAGCATAACTTAAAAAAATTATAAAAAAAAACGAAGCCAATGGCTTCGTTCTAATAATAACAATATCTTTGTGAAGGACCTTGCCCTTCGGTTTTCAAATTAAATATGTTCTCTAAGTGACACATTAAACGCAAATATATAATATTTTTTCTATTCTCCAAATAGAGGAAAAGAAGAAAAACTTTATATATCTGATAAACAAAACTATAATAATTATCCACATCTAAGATATTGGTTTAAAATTTATCTAATTATATTTGCACGAGCGTTTTAATTAGTTATGAGAAGAAAAATATCACTCATCTATACTGGAGGGACAATAGGTATGGAAAAAAATTATACCACTGGTAGCCTCCATCCCTTTAATTTTAATCATATTTTTGACAAAATTCCTGAAATTAATTTATTGGAATGTGAGGTGTTTGTAACTTCTTTTGATACTCCAGTAGATTCTTCTGATATGGGTATAAAAGAATGGAAAACTATCGCTAAATATATAGAAGAACAGTATTCTGAATTTGATGGTTTTTTGATTCTACACGGTACAGATACTATGTCTTACACAGCGTCTGCCCTTAGTTTTATGCTTAAAAATCTTGACAAACCTGTTATTTTAACTGGTTCACAACTGCCCATAGGAGACCTTAGAACAGATGCCAAAGAAAACTTACTAACTAGCCTCTACTACGCTAATTTGTACGAAAATGACAAAGCGGTAATACAAGAAGTAGCTATCTATTTTGAATATAAACTCCTACGAGGTAATAGAACTCTTAAATATTCCGCCGAATACTTTGATGCTTACCATAGCCCTAACTACCCAATACTTGGACAGTCTGGCGTACATCTTAATGTGGATAAAGAAGTGCTTTTAAGACCGAAATCTGAAATTTTTAGTGTAGATTATCATCTATCAGAAGAGGTGTTTTTCCTTAGGATTTTCCCTGGTATGAACTGGAACTATTTGCCTAATCTAGATAATGTTAAAGTGCTTATTCTCCAAGTTTTTGGCTCTGGAACTATCTTCAACAATAAACAAACGATAGAGACTCTCAAAAGAATTAGAAATAATAATACCGAAATCGTGATTATTAGCCAATGTATTTCGGGTGAAATCTCCTTCGGTAAGTACGAAAACAGTAATATCTTTAGTGAAATAGGGGCTATTAGTGGTAAGGATATGACCGCTGAAACTGCAATTACTAAAGCAATGCATATTGTAGGTAATCCTATGTATTCTAATGAAAGTTTTAGCAATGTTTTTTCTAAAAATATTTGTGGAGAAATGGCGGAATAGATTATTTTTTCTATATTTGCAACTCAATTTTAGAGAGGTGTCCGAGTGGTTGAAGGAGCTACCCTGGAAAGGTAGTATACGGGTAACTGTATCGAGGGTTCGAATCCCTTCCTCTCTGCAATTTCATCTATAAATCAATAGATTATATAAATCAAAAACTAAAAAAGGGGCTTCTCAGAGCCCCTTTTTTAGTTATATCTACTTAGCATTATACCCTGTATGCTCTAATCCAAATGGATAATAATTAGACTCTGGGCTATTACTAAACCTCCAATCGCATTATTTTTTATTTTCCCAACCAATATGGTTTTGTAAAATTACTGAATTATATATTTTATCAAGCCCCACAGGTTTATAAAACATTAAGGTAATTATCAAAGGTTTTTTAAGGTTATTACTATCATTCTCCTTTTTATAGGTGTACTGAACATATTTCATACTAACACTTGGAAGAAAGACATCCACAGTATCCTTTATCTTAACATCATTTAATAAGTCTTTTTTAGCATTAATCTCATTATAGTGCTTATTCAAAAAAAACAATTCAGATGAAGTGCCACCAGGATACTTATCAGCATCATAAATTAAACTATTATACATCGGTAAATTATTTTCTCTTACCGCTTTCCAATATTTTAAAACGGTTTTCTTGATTTGCTCTTCATCTTTTTGTTCTTGAGATATGCAACCTGTACAGATTAATAGTAATAGTAAGACTAAGTATAATACTCTTAATTTCATTATTTTAAAATTATGGCTCTAGCCTATCAAATATTTTCTATAAATCTTTATTAACTTTTTCTAACTCTTCAATTTTTAATAACAAATTTTCCTCATTAAATATGTATTCTTTTTTATCAATAGAGCCTGAATACTCATTGCTGATTAATCTAAACTCGCTTTCATTTTTTCCATAGAATGTACCTGAAATATCCAATTCAACTTGTGATAAAATTGGGTTGTTAGGAAGATTCTTTATTATAGTGGTTGTCTGAACAGCTTTAATAAGTCTAAATTGTTTTTTATCTTTAGTTGCAAAGATTGAAATATCATTTATACCTAATTCTTTTTTGAAAGATTCCATTATTTGTAGAAATCTAAAAAAGGAAATGTCCATTGCTGTTCCCCATAATCTTTGAAAAGTTTGGGTTTTATCTTTTTTCAACCATATCATTTCAGTAAAATCATTAATTCCTCCCAAAATATAAACTGCCAATTGTAATTCAAATGCCATCATTATACCTAATTCATATTTCATCCAATGCAACAGTTCTTGAATGTTTTTTAAAGCGTTCCTTTCATTTACACCATTTTTGAATACAATTTCTCTTATTTTCAATAATACTACATAAGACCTATTGCAAATATTCACTCTCATATCTCCATAATCCATAGGAGGTATTTCATGTCTTTTTTTTGAAAAATTTTCATCGTAATAAAAACTTCTATTCAATATTTGTTTTCTTGAGAGGTTCAATGAAAAAAGAAATTTATTAGCATAATCACTATACATTTCTATATTATATTTTTTAGAATTCCTATCTAACACTAATTCTTGTACAGCCAGTGCTGCTGAAACATCAACTTTGTGAGTTTGTTGATATTCAATAAAGTTTATCGCTCTTTCTATATTATTTTTTGGAAGATTGCGATTATTAACAATACCAATTAAATCTAAAAAAATTGAGCTATCAATTTGAATCAAAAAAGTATTTCCTCGTATCGCTTCCAATAGTATTTGTTCGTGGGTTGGTAAATTGCACCCCCCATATAGATTAATAAAATAGTACAAAATGAAAAGTTATTTATTTGGATTATTTGCTAATTTCTTAATATAATCACTTTCAAATTCTGCTTCCCATTCCTCATTTTGTTCCGAAAATTTTGCATAAGCAGGAAACTCATATTTTTCATTAAGTGTTTGTTCTCTTAGAAAGTCTAACATTTTATCTAATGATTTTTCAAAAAGTTCATCACTCAAATCTCCACTTAGTTCAAAATTAAAAGATGTATTTTTATCTAAACTAGCTCTTAATCCAAATTTTATCTGCTTTTGGGTTATTTCCTGACTGGTTACTCTATTAAGTTTTTTATCCTTAATTTTGTTTTTAGTGAAAATAAAAATTGCTTTTAAACTTTCCCATACAGTATTTTCTCCTACATGTTTCAATAAATCATAAATAAATGGGGCAGCAACAACATAAAATGTATCTAGTGAATAAGCATCTAAACTATTTTGTGTGCTTCCACTACTATTTCTTGCCATAAATTCAATATTAACCTCCTTTAGTTTTTCTTTAATAAAGTCTATATCTGTTGAATTTATTTCTCCTAAATAATGTAGAAAAATTTTATCACTTGTTGCAATTTCTGACATGTTAAATATTTTTAGTTTTTTACAGTTATACAAAAATGCAAAATATTCCATCAAAATATTTGTTTTGACAATAATATTATTAAAAAGGAGGGAGATTTTCCAGATTGTCCCGAAAATAATGTTCTGTACTTAAAATTGTTCTATATCTTGTCATTATCTGGATTTTCCTTAAACTGTACTGTTTTAACCAATTTCCAATAACTGATGCCCTAACGTGATGTAAGCTCTGGACTTTGTAGTTTATCAATTTCAATTCCTCGTATAATAGCTTTGTGATACTCGAAAACTTTGTTTTTTCTCCTAGAGGGAATAATTTATGTTCATTTGCTTTAATGTGCTGTACAATCGTTTCATGATGGAACTGTAAATAATCCTGCATGATTAAAATTTGTGAAGATTGAAGTTTTAAAGTCCTTGCATTTAAAGTTGTACCACTTGGAACATAGATTTCTCCTTTCTTAATATCCAAATGCTCTAATTCTATATTTTTCAAACTGCTTATTCCTAACGATTGATAAACTACTTGCGCCGTAATCGTACATGCCTATCTCGGTTTGGAGTTCTTTGCCGTTGTACTTGTAATTATAACTCTGGTTACCCAACAAACCATTATACCCTGTATGCTCTAATCCAAAGGGATAATAATTAGACTCTTTGTCTATTACCAAATTATTAGAACCTTTGTAATAAGACAACCTCACATTACCCAAATGGTCTGTGTAATGATACACATAACGCTTATGGAGATAATCATAATACCCCTCAGCTGTTGGGAAAAAAGAGAGCTTAACTTCTTTAACTAACCTTGTATTATTTGTTTTTTCAGGAATACTAGGGGTAGTATCTTCTAAAAGCTTTGGCTCTGAAATCACTGGATTTGACAAGTAATAAGTCTCCGTATAAGTATTGTACTGAAAACCGTCTAAATAGTATGTAACATCCGTATCTATAACTTTTTTAAGTTTAGCTCCATCTGCTCTATAGGTATAAGATAAGTCCCCTGCTGCGGACTGCACTTGGTTAGGCAAGTTAAGCGTATTGTAGCCTATTCGGCTTATTTTCTTATCTAGCAAGCTAGTCATATTACCATTAGTGTCGTAGGTTATCGCATTACTATAGGTTTCAGATTCTTTTTCTCTTATTAGGCATACCGGCTTTATTCTTTGTACCAATATGTATTTCAAAACATTACAATTAAGAAATTATTACTATCCAAAGCTAATAAAATTTCTTCCAAGAGTTCAATTATCCCTAATTCACTATCTATTAAATCACTTTCAAATAATCTCTGAAAAATCTCACTTGTTTTCATTCTAATACCTAAATCTATTTTGTTTTTCACTTTATAACTTCCCCATTAGCTTTAAATTTTATAGAAAATGTATTTTCTCGAATTGCTATTATTTTTTTTATACTTTCCTCCGTACCCAATTTCTTCAATACAATTTCTCCTTTTTCTGCAAATGAAAAATATTCATCTGTATAAAAATAAAGAGGAACTAAATTTTTGTCTACAAAAACAGACCGATTACTATTATCTATCCAAAAACTTTCTGAAGAATTAGAAAGGCTATTCAAATATAAAACATAAGTATCCACATTTTCTTTATCTAAAACTATATAGACTTTATTATTTATACCTCTTTTTTGAATTTCTTGGTTAAGAATTTCGGTGACAGAACTAGGTAGGAAATATATTATATCTGAAGTTTTCTTTTGTGAAAAACAACTAAACAAGTAAAAATTCAATAGTAAGATTAATAGGATTTTTTTCATTTATGGATATTTTTGTCTATTTATAAAATGGATTAATGATTCTTGACCGATATTATTTGCATTAGTAGTACCAATATTCTTAGTTTCAGCACCATTTGGCATAACTCTATGTATTGCATTTCCATTCGCTTGCACTCCTGTATAAGAGTCTATAGCATATATTGGAATATTAAATCCAGTGGACGAACTTGAGGTACTTTTATCTAAAGCAGATGTTCCTGGTAAATTTATAAGATTAGGATCTTGCGTAGTATTATGTGTATGTACCTGAGCAATTGGAATCAATTTAGTACCTGTAAATGTTTGTTTCACAATATTCCCTAGCGCATCTCTTCGTTGATCCATTGTTATAGTCGTTTTTCCATCTACTCCATCAGGACCTCTAACAGAAGTAACTTGTGCTGTTGGCACTTCCCCTCTCATAACTTCAATACCAACCCAAACTTGTCGCTCTTTGGTTTGATCTGCAATAGTTTCATTATTAGCATTATTTATATCCGAATTTATTTGAGTATTATTAACGGTAACTATTGAACTTCTAGATTGTAGAGCCTGTGTTGCTATTGTTGACAAGGAGCCTCCATTCTCAGATGTTATATCATTCCAATCATTTTTATATATTACTCGAATATTTTTAGTTACAGCTCCATCACTCCCTAAATATTTACCTGTTGAAGCATCAATATAATCGTCTGGAGGCGTAGCAAACATTCCATCATAATCTACAAACATAACTGGATTATCCCAAGCATAATTATAAGGACTATAGCGAGCCATCTTCTCCGCCAACGGATCTACAACACCCCATCTGCCTAGGTCTGGCATATAGAACCTTGCTCCGTAATCGTACATGCCTATTTCGGTTTGGAGTTCTTTGCCGTTGTACTTGTAATTATAACTCTGGTTACCCAACAAACCATTATAACCTGTATGCTCTAATCCAAAGGGATAATAATTAGTTTCTTTGGCTATTCTAAAACAAACTCTCTCCATATTTTTGAACAAAAGAGATTTAAACTTAAATATTTTAAACTATTAACCATTTCTTAACAACTGAAAACTAAAAAAGATAATTTTTTATTACATTCCGAACATATCTTCAATCTCCTTGATACTTTTCGCAATCCATAATATTAAACTACTCAAAGAAACACTTGGATGTTCTATTCCTCTATTAGAATTTTAGGGTAATCATAATAATGTATATAAATTTTCTCTGTTTTTTTATTGTAACATATTGTTATATAGTCATATCCCTTCTTCTGTAATATTGAAAAATTTTGTCCATCAGATAACTTTATCTTAATTTTACCTAAATCTTTATTATAATTTATGATTTTTTGTCCATAATGAATTTTATCTGGATCCTTAGGAAAATCCTCTTTGTAGATATTATTTACTGTAACCACATACTCAAAAAAGCAATTATATTGAAACATTAAAATAATTTCATTTTCCTTTTTGGAAATCATTTTTTCAGCTTCTAAAATATATTTATTGATTTCTTGTTTATCTCCTTGAGTTATATTTTTATACTTAGTAAAATTGATAACTTTTTTGCTTTGACAAGATACAATGGTCAATAAAAATATTAAAGAAAATATTATTCTAAAGGGATTCATTTGCATTCTATTTTTGAAGTTCTTGTTCTTTCCTTTCTCTATTTTCACTAGTAATTTTAATATGATTTTTCATATCCATAGTTTGAGATGGTACTAAATTAGTTCCACTACTATCCTGCAATGTTTCTATAGTATTTGCCCCTGAATTCATCAGATTTTTTTTATTTTCCTCCGTATTAGAAACTTTACTTTCAGCATCAAAAATATGCGGCAATCCCGCTTTATGCCCCAATTCATGAGCAAGTGTTCTCGGGTTATCTTTAGAGACTACAGTACCATCATAAACATTTCCATCCATTTGTGTATAACCATTTATTACAACTAGACCATCTTTTGTATTCTGTATTATGGCAGGAGATAAGTTAACTGTAAACTTCGCATTAGAATCTTCAATAACCTTAACAGTTAATCCATTTTGACTTAAAATACCTCCTGCATCTTTTAGAAGAGTTTCACTATAGTAATAACCAAGATTGTTTTCAACTTTAACTCTCCATTCAACAGTATTGTCATTAATTAGAACCGCTTCCAATCCTTCAAGTTCTCTTGCATTAACAACTCTGTTTTCTGAAAAATTATAATGAGATTGATACGCATATTTTTCAGAAAGAGGATCTATATTAAAAAATCTTCCCATATCATCAAGATGGAAATTTTACGCAAGACCGATGTAACAAACAAGAGATAAGCATCACCAAAAAATTTAAAGATTTCTTTAATAAAAATATAGCTCAATAAAAACCTCGCTTTGAGAGGGTTCCTTTTATCTATCTGCTACGAAGTAGAGAGACTTTGCAATTTTGCATTTGTTTTATTGTATTATTTTACCATCTTTATTAAAAAAGAAGGAATTTATCTCAAGTTTCTTATTTTTTATAAAATCATAAATATAATACGGAGTGCTCTCAGAACAACTGAAAGAATCTTGAAGAGATAGCAAATATGCTTCATTACCATTAAGGTAATTATCCAATATATGTAAAAGTTCTTTAAAATGGTTATCAGATAAATCCTCTGTAGCAATTACTACTTCTGGTTTTTTTTCTGTAGTCCTAAATAGCCCTATTTTTTTGTTTGAAGAGTCATATAACAAAGCCGAATAATATAAAGAGCCATCTTTTTTCAAAATATTCTTTTTCCAATTAATTATTAAGATAACAGGTTTTTTCTGCTTTGAAAGAATAGGTCTTAAAATTTTAAGTTGCTCTTTATACAATTTACTTTTAGATATTTCTTTATTTAAATTCTTATACTCTTCATACAAAGGATTACAATTAAAACACAATGATAAGAGTAATAAATAAATACATTTTTTCATTTCCTTATTTTTTACTATTCATTATTTTGTTATATATCACTTGAACTTGATTTGGCATTGTAAATACTCGGGTATTTAAATTGATCTTAAAATTATCAGGTCCTGTACTTCGTACGGTAGGTTGCCATTTAATACTTTTGATATCAACCAAAGTACTAGCACTTTGTGCATCTGGGCTATAACTTGTTCGAATAGGCAAACCCTGTTCGGAACGAAGTAGATTCTCCATATATGATGCTGCTATTTCAGCCTGAGATATATCTTTAGGAAGTCCATTTTTTATACCATCCACCCAAGACTTTCCAAGTTCTGAGCGTGAAAATGTTTGATTTAAAAATGAATGTCCAATCTCGTGAAATAATGTTACATGGAATGGACTTTGAGTTTGTTTGCTTTTTTCCCCAAACATTGATGTATAAGGTTTAACTTCCTGGTTAAAAGCAGTTACAATTCCAGAGCCATCCGTAAATGCTCCATTTTTGCCCTCAAAATTTGTTCCTTCGCTAGATTGTATAGTTGTATTAATGTTATCATTTGCAAAAAGTCCTAAAAATATACTTCCAAAAGAATCTTTATCCCCTCCTGTAATTGAATTAAGGGCAGATAATATTTGACCTGCATAACTATCTCCTGTTACAGTTACTTCTATATCCCATTTTTTTGTTTCTGCATTTTGAGAATAAAGTTTTCCGTTGTTATAGCGATATGTATTATCTCCATCTTTTATATCAATCCACATTCCCGTAGGATCGATAAATCGAATCGGATTATTTGCAACATAACCATAAGGGCTATGACTATAATACATCTCTCCTAAAGCGTCTTGAGTTCCGAAGCGAGCGATATCAGGCATATAGAACCTTGCTCCGTAGTCGTACATGCTTATCTCGGTTTGGAGTTCTTTGCCGTTGTACTTGTAATTATAACTCTGGTTACCCAACAAACCATTATACCCTGTATGCTCTAATCCAAAGGGATAATAATTAGACTCTTTGTATATAATTTCCTTTCTATATTTTTTATCATGAATCATTTTTTCTAATCTCCTTTTTTAAAATCATCAGAACCAAATAATATAAAGACAATATTATAAAAGGAATTGATGAAAAAAAATATTTATTTTGATCTATAACAAAATCTAACAAAATAAAATTTTTCAACCATACAATCATTAAAAGGATTACTGACATTATTTTTATTTTTTTTCCATTTAATATAACTGAATAAATAAAGAATGAGAAAACTAAAAATATCTCTATTATTATCAAACTGAAATCCATTGGATAGTCTTTAAAATTAATGAAAAAACCATTCAATAAATTATTTTCGATAGTTTTAACTAAAAAAATAAAAATACTGTGTGTTGGAGAATTATTATAACTTATCCCAATTGACAAGAAAGAAATTAAAATAGCAATAGGTAATATCATTCTATGTAACATAATAATAAATTTAAGAGCCCGATGTTCCTTTTTTCTTATTAGGATCCAAATCACCATTGTTTAAAATTCTCATCCCATTGAAATTGATATTATTTATCAAGTCAACAGGATTCATTCCCTTATTCATATAATTTAAAATAGGGGCAATATACGGAGCCAAACGAGTTATCCATATTTGTATGATCTGTTCCCTGCGGAAGGTTTATCGTTGTCGAATTTTGAAAAGAATTAGTAGTTAATCCACCTCCATTTTTCATTGAAGAATTATAGGAATTAATGTTAATTATATTTTGTGCATTCCCATTCAATTTCAAAGAAAATGCACTTCCTCTACCATCAATTGAAGCCGCTTCTAATGCCATAACCAAATTTACCTGATTATTTACCTCCGAATTATTAGACAACAAATTGGAAGCTACTAAAACATCTTTTCCTCCTAAACTATGACCAATTAAAGCGACTTTACCTTCTGGATTAACAGAACGATAATTAACAATTGTTTGTGCGATATGATGAGCTGTAATCCCAGTATCCGAGCCAGCATAAGTGATTACACGACCGTTTACTTGATACTTAGAACCTATAAAGGCAAGACCATCATCGTTTTTTAAATGAGATGGCAAATTACTATAAAGCGTTTTCCCATCTTTAATCCCATCCCCATAGATTCCATCAGCACGACCAATAGCAGAAATAACCAGCATTTGATCTGATTTTTTGAAATTATCTGCTGGAATAGCTTCCAATCCTTCAAGTTCTCTTGCATTAACAACTCTGTTTTCTGAAAAATTATAATGAGATTGATACGCATATTTTTCAGAAAGAGGATCTATATTAAAAAATCTTCCCATATCAGACAGGTAATTTCTCCACTTAAAACTAAGCCAACCTGTCTCATCCTGCCTCTCTTGCCCTTGGAAAGTGTACTTATAACTTTGGTTACCCAACAAACCATTATACCCTGTATGCTCTAAGCCAAATGGATAATAATTAGATTCTTTGTCTATTACCAAATTATTAGAACCTTTGTAATAAGACAACCTCACATTTCCCAAATGGTCTGTATAATGATACACATAACGCTTATGGAGATAATCATAATACCCCTCAGAAGTTGGGAGAAACTGCCACTCTGACAGTCTTTTTTTATTATGTACCGTTCCGTCATCGCTCCGTCGTGTCTGCGTCGTAGATACGACGAAACCCCGAAACTTATTTCTCATTTTTATGACAGTTTGACAGTGCATTTTTTAATTTATTTTAGCATCACTAACTTTGATACACGACCGATAAAAGCCAAAAGCTAAATATTAACAATAATAAAATTCCTACAATTACAACTATGCTAATTAAAAACCATTTAATTCTAGTAGACCTCGATTCTTTTTCAAATTTTTTAAAATAATCAAGATATTTCTCATTTTTCCATAAAGAATAATAATTAATTATGCCCGGAATAACTAAAGATCCAAACACAAATAATAACTTGTAAACAATATTCTCCCAAATATATTGTATTAACATTCTACCTAAAATAGCCTGTAAAAAATTAAACAAACTATATTCTATCAAAACCAACAATCCTCCCATTTGAATACCAGCCCACGTAACTATCCAACCCGCCTCCTTGTCTCTGAAAATAATATTATCAATCTGTTTACTTGGATTTTTTATTCCTCTTTTCTCGTATGCTCTAACTATAAAAGGTATTCTTAATATAAGATTAATCGGATCTATTTTCGAAAACAAATTGAAAAATGAGATAGCAAACTTAAAAACACTGACATGTATATAATTCCAAAATCTTTCCATAATAATTTATTTTTTAATATACTCTTTCGTAAGTTGTTCTCCATATTCTCCACCATAATATCCTCCAGCAACTCCTCCAACTATTCCACCTAAAACACCTCCTATAGCACCTCCTGGAGGTCCTCCTATAAATAGTCCTATAGCTCCAAAAAACTTTGCTCCTCCCCAAGCACCTCCAATACCGCCTATAGTTCCTCCAGCAACACCTCCAGTAGCAATTTTAGCATTATTACCAAAATCCCCTCCATCTTTATAAATACCATAGCCTATTTGCCCTACACTTATAGTATGTCCTATAGGACCAGTTATTCTAGTCATTTTTGAACCATATTTAGCAACGGATATAGTAGACACATATTGATTACCTTTAAACACACCTCCATTTAACGTTTCAAAATATAATTTCCGATTTGATCCTAATCTGGTTAATCCAGAATTAGCTTGTAATGAGCTTCCTGTATTATCAATAACATCATTTACATTTCCTACTTTATCCAAAGTATTCTTAACAAAATCGCCCGAATTACTTTTTGTAATAATCACCTCTGGTATTATAGTTTCTTTAGAACCATCATTTCTTGTTGCATTCCAAGAGCCATCCTTTCCTCCTACAAAGGTACCCGTACCATCTTTATAAATCTGTCCTATATACTTTGATTTTTTTGGAGGGTCTTCTGGATCTTCCGCTTCCATTCCTGTTGGATCTATAAGCATGATAGGGTTATTCTTCACATAAGAATATAGCTCCATAGTCTCCTCTGCTAACGGATCTACAACACCCCATCTGCCTAAGTCTGGCATATAGAACCTTGCACCGTAATCGTACATGCCTATCTCGGTTTGGAGTTCTTTGCCGTTGTACTTGTAATTATAACTCTGGTTACCCAACAAACCATTATACCCTGTATGCTCTAAACCAAATGGATAATAATTAGACTCTTTGTCTATAGTAAGATTACCATTGTTACTTCTGTAATAAGACAATCTCACATTTCCCAAATGGTCTGTGTAATAATACACATAACGCTTATGCAGATAATCATAATACCCCTCAGAGGTTGGGAGAAACTGCCACTCTGACAGTCTTTTTTTATTATGTACCGTTCCGTCATCGCTCCGTCGTGTCTCCGTCGTAGGTCTAAAGAAACCCCGAAACTTATTTCTCCTTTTTATGACAGTTTGATAGTACATTTTTTAGTTTATTTTAGCATCAGTAACTCTCATAAACGACACGACACGACCAATTTTCTTATTGACTTAAAACAAAATAAGTTTGCTTGTTTTCTACTTCCTTTTTCTCAATTTTGAATATTGCACTATCTGGACTAAATGATTTGAAAGTTAGTCCATTTGATAAATCAAAGACTAATGAAGTATATACATCGTCATCGAAAGTTGGGTAATAATCATCGTGGTATACAACTTTATTATTCTTTACAAATATTACTCTTTCTGCAACATCTTCATAATACGGATAAGCAAACCCTAATGCTTCATTTATGATTTCAAGGCTTGCAGAAGTTTTAAAGACAAACATTTTATCCCAACTAAAAGAAGTGGTTTCTTTAATGTTTATAGTACAACTATCAGAACCCTTGCAGACAGATTCATATTTCAGTTCAATTCCTTTTTCAAACTCTGACTTTTTATATTTAGAGCAACTGAAAAATAATAATAAACTACTGCATATTAATAAATACTTTCTCATTTCTTATGATTTTAATATCCTGCACCTTCTGCCATACTCTTCATATTTTCTTGTGCTTTTTTAATTTTATTATCGTATATTTTTTGTTCATCGGCTGTACGTCCATTTGCATTCAAGCCACCTATTATTTTTTTAGCATTGTCGTACTGCTCTTGTGTTAACTTGGTTTGTCCAATAGTATAGCCTGCTATTTTACCCTTATCATTTGTTATAGGTGTTGCTGTCCATAAACCGTTTTCTTTAAAATATTCTAATGTAACTAATGCCCTAAATTGCATATCTTTTCCCTTTGTTGCATTACCTATAGCCCTACCAATTACGTTATTCATCAAATCAATTGTTTCATCAGCTGCTAATAATGTGCTAAAAGTAGTTTTAAAGTTACTGCCTGTTGCTGCATTTGGATTTTCTTCGTGTGCATCACCTGCTTGCTTTGCTATACCTGCACCATATTGAGCTGTTATCTGAGATTGCCACAATACGTGCCTAAAGGCATTTACAGCATTACCTTCAACTGCGATTTGATTGTCAGGTGTAAAACCAAGCCTTCCTGCAAATCTTTGAGCATTTGTAGAAATATTTTGAGAACCTTTCTCATAATATCCAATATTTTGAGCAATGATTGGATTTCGCAGTACAAATTTTGTTGTTCTCCACCAAGAAGGTGGATCTTCAGGTGCTGCTCCATCTGGGTCTATAAACCTAATTGGATTATTAAATGTATAATTATAAGGACTATGGCGACGCATCTTCTCTGCCAAAGGATCCACAACACCCCATCTGCCTAGGTCTGGCATATAGAACCTTGCACCGTAATCGTACATGCCTATCTCGGTTTGGAGTTCTTTGCCGTTGTACTTGTAATTATAACTCTGGTTACCCAACAAACCATTATACCCTGTATGCTCTAATCCAAATGGATAATAATTAGACTCTTTGTCTATAGTAAGATTACCATTGCTACTTCTATAATAAGACAACCTCACATTTCCCAAATGGTCTGTATAATGATACACATAACGCTTATGGAGATAATCATAATACCCCTCAGCTGTTGGGAAAAACAATAGACGCTGCGTAATATTCGTTTGGGTGCCATAAGAAGGTGGTGTAGGCTTTTTCTCAAAACTATCCCCTAATAATATAGGTTCTTGTGGCTCTACAGGAATCCCTATATACATAGTCTCCTCTTTGGTCTCATGATGAAAGCCATCTATATAGTCTTTACGGATAAATCCATTAGATATAGTCCTCTGTTGGCTAACTTTGACCCCATCTGCTCTATAGGTATAAGATAAGTTCCCTACTGCGGACTGCACTTGGTTAGGCAAGTTAAGCGTATTGTAGCCTATTCGGCTTATTTTCTTATCTAGCAAGCTAGTCATATTACCATTGGCGTCGTAGGTTATCGTATTCTGTAGATTTCAGATTCTTTTTCTCTTATTGGGCATACCACTTCTTTGAGGCTTCCGCATCTCCGAGTTTCTCTATTTGTAAAAAATTGTATTTCAAAATATTACAATTAAAAAATTATTACTATCCAAAGCTAACAAAATTTCTTCTCCGTTCCAAACTTTTTCCTCCTAGATGGAGTAAAATTTCTATCGAGATGGAAATTTTACGCAAGACCGATGCAACAAACAAGATATAAGTCTAACTCTAATACACAAAAATATATTACTCTTTCCACATTTAAAATAATTGAGGAACTTTAAAGCTTTCATCCATTACTCTATCACTATAATATAATTCTTTTCCCTTTGGAGTAGCACTTACGGTAATCCATAAATCATTTTGGGTAGGTACTTCCCAAGATGAGTTTTCTATCAATAATTTTAACGATTTATCCTTCGGAACTTCAAAATAATTATTGGGATATCTCCAATCCTCATAGAACAAAGCAACATAATTATTTTCTACAAAAAATAATAATATCTTTTTTGCTACTTTTAAGTCAGAATCATATTGTTCACTAATATCGTTATATATACTAGGCAAAAGATGTAATAACTTAGTATAATCTTCTATTGTATCCCATAATACATTTTTGAATATTCTTCTTTCTATATCCATCATCTTCCTATATTTAGAACTGGGTTACCTTGTAATGGAACTCTCTCTATATAAGAACCACCTTGATTAACTTTTATGTATGGTCCTCTGTGTAAAACATCTCTTGAAGCAGGATTACCAAATTCTATTAAAATTTGATTACTTCCTCTCGTTGCAGGATCCGCAAACTTAAATCCATCACCTTTATTTAATCCACCTATATAAGAAAAGTTTGACGGTACCATTTCTATGGCTTGTCCCATACTAACTCCTCCTGATGAAAAAGAAGTTTGTACTCCTAAACTACCCAAACCATCACCTGCAATAGAACCAATTGTAGATAGAGATGGTTTAGTTGCTAAACCAATTTTTGACAGGACTAATTCTGCACCAATTCCCATAAGCCCTCCTTGTAACCCATATAATCCTGCAACTGCCAATTGTCCTGATGGACTACTCATTGCTCCTTCTAGAGAATTCAAAGACGGTGTTTCTCTGATATAAGAGCCGTCCCCAGAAGTACCAAAAGCTAGAATACTTTGGTAGGGTCCATTTTCTCCCGCTTGTATTAAAGGATCTAGATTGTTCATTATTCCCAGTCCTCCAAGCAAAGAATTATTGACATGAGACCTATCAGAATACAATGCAGTTGTAGAGCCGTCTTCCGCTGTATATGTTCCAGATTTACCAAGATAAGTCTCATTCACTCCAGCTGTTGCTTGGCTCGTTGCATTATCATTCCAATATATCTCGTTTCTATCATAGTTATAAACCCAATCCTCCCAAAGACCCGTTGCATCTATTGAATTTACAGGGTTATTGAAACTAAAACGATAAGGAGACATATTTGGTCTTCCTTCACTTAATCCATCCACAACACCCCATCTGCCTAGATCTGGCATATAGAACCTTGCGCCGTAATCGTACATGCCTATCTCTGTTTGGAGTTCTTTGCTGTTGTACTTGTAACTATAACTCTGGTTACCCAACAAACCATTATACCCTGTATGCTCTAATCCAAAGGGGTAATAATTAGACTCTTTGTCTATTACCAAATTATTAGAACCTTTGTAATAAGACAACCTCACATTACCCAAATGGTCTGTGTAATGATACACATAACGCTTATGGAGATAATCATAATACCCCTCAGAGGTTGGGAAAAACTGCAATACAAACTCACCTTTAGTTTTCTTTATCGTTTGTCCTGTTTCTAAATCTATCTCTAAAATAGGTTCTTCTCTAGTGCCTAAATATTTAAAAAAACGATATTGAAAACCGTCTAAATAATCCCATTTTTCTGAGTAACTACCACCTACATACTCACTACTATAATTTAAAACCTTACCTATTTTAGCTCCATCGGCTCTATATCCATAGCTTATATAATGTCCATATTCAAGTGCCAAGCGTCCCGTTGAGGGATTCATCATATCCACTGCCTTAGGTAGATTTAAAATATTATAAGTAATTCTTCTTATTTTCTTATCTAGTAGGCTAATCATATTACCATTGGCGTCGTAGGTTATCGTATTACTATAGATTTCAGATTCTTTTTCTCTTATTGGGCGTACCAATTCTTTGAGGCTTCCGCATCTCCGAGTTTTTATCTTTGTACCAAATTGTATTTCATAATATTACAATTAAAAAATTATTACTATCCAAAGCTAACAAAATTTCTTCCCCGTTCCAAACTTTTTTCCTCCTCAATGGAAAAAAATCTCCATCCCGATAGAGGAAAATTTCTATCGGGATGGAAGTTTTACGCAAGACCGATGCAACAAACAAGAGATAAGCATACCGAAAATTTAAAGACTTCTTTAATAAAAATACAGCCGTTTTGTAAAGTAATAGTCCCTCGCAAAAGCGAGGATATTTTATGATTTTTGAGTGTCAAAAACTAATAAATTGTCATCAAACCAAACATCTTCATATCCTTGATTATCCACTAAAAATCTATTTCCCGGCGGAAGACCTAAATATTTTATTATTTCAGGAAAACTTTTAAATAAATGAAAAATGTGCATTGGTTTAAAAAAATTGTCAGATGTAGAATATTCTCCTGCCCAAATATACCAACCTGAAGTATCTCCTTCAGGAAAATGTCTCAACCCATTTAAAGGCATTTCTCCACTATCAAAATTATCAGATATTCCAATCTTTAATTCAAGGCTAGTATTAAAAAAATCTTGACCGTATTTTTTGCAAATTGCCCGTTGTTCTTCTAAATACTTATTGTCCATTTGTTCTTTGTTCTATTATTTTTTTCATTTCTTTAGAATATTTACTCATTTCCGCTCCTTGCTTTGCAGAGCAAGTGGGACATTGTGGCTGAACAGCATCAACTGATTTCATTTTAGATTTATCTATTGTTCCTGTTTGATAATGCTCCTTTACTAATGGTGTTTTGTGATCTGCAACCATTTTTGGTGCTGTTTCTCCACACGAGACACAAGGCTCTCCTTGAACACTTGCACGTTGTGCTGAAGTCGTCGCATTATTAGGTCGCTTATAAATTGTATTTGTAACTGGTTCTGCAATTTTACTTGCCTTTCCTTCGCTTGAGAATAGAGACTTAATAGGATTAACAATATTCCTAGAAAACCAACTTGATTTTGTTAAGACAATTGCAGGAATTTCAATAATTGGGGTAAAGAATTCTGAAAAAACATCTAATCTGCTCCTATTTTCAATGGCAGGTAAATCCTGTACTTGTCCATTTACAGTTATTGTTGGACGGAATTTCAAATCCTCAGTATAACTTCCCTTTACTTGGATATTTGATGGGATATTCGTACCAGTATATATATTACCGCCCACCATTGAAATCATATTATCCCAATATGTGTTGAATAAATTCCAATCTGCATCAGTTTTACAACTTGGACAATACACCTCGTTTCCGTCAGGATCTATAAATAATATAGGGTTGTTAAGAGCATAAGCATACGGCGATGTCGTGGAGTATTTTTCCGCCTTATTGTCTACAACTCCCCATCTGCCTAAGTCTGGCATATAGAACCTTGCTCCATAATCATACATGCCTATCTCGGTTTGGAGTTCTTTGCTGTTGTACTTGTAATTATAACTTTGGTTACCCAACAAACCATTATACCCTGTATGCTCTAATCCAAAGGGATAATAATTAGACTCTTTGTCTATGACCAAATTACTAGAACCTTTGTAATAAGACAACCTCACATTTCCCAAATGGTCTGTGTAATGATACACATAACGCTTATGAAGATAATCATAATACCCCTCAGCTGTTGGAAAGAAAGAGAGCTTAACTTCTTTAACTAACCTTGTATTATTTGTTTTTTCAGGAATACTAGGGGTAGTATTTTCTAAAAGCTTTGGCTCTGAAATCACTGGATTTGACAAGTTATAAGTCTCCGTATAAGTATTGTACTGAAAACCGTCTAAATAGTATGTAACATCCGTATCTATAGCTTTTTTAAGTTTAGTTCCATCTGCTCTATAGGTATAAGATAAGTTCCCTGCTGCGGACTGCACTTGGTTAGGCAAGTTAAGCGTATTGTAGCCTATTCGGCTTATTTTCTTATCTAGCAGGCTAGTCATATTACCATTGGCATCGTAGGTTATTGCATTACCTCCCAACGGGTAGCCACTGATGTTTCGCGTTGCATCTACTACCTTGGTCAGTTGGTTACCATTATAGGTATAAGTGAGCTCATCTATTTTTACCGCCATATTTTGGTCAGAACCTCCAAAACGGTGCAGAGTGGTAATATTGCCATTAGCATCATACGCAAGGTACTCATTGTAAGCATTGGTAATGGGTACCGTAGCGTTAGGTTTAGAGTAGTAGGCATTCCGCAACCTATTGAGCGGGTCGTACTGATAGGTGTATCGCCTAAGTTGTCCATCTTGGCGACTCACCCAATCCATCTGAGCTATATTACCATTATAGCGGGGCTGTTGTTTAGCATCAGAAGCTACAGGATTCTGATACCTTAATTCAAAACCAAACAAGTCTGTTCCCAAGTCTTCAGGGCGGTTGAGCTTGGTAAGCCAACCTCTGATGTTGTAGCTATAGTCTAGCTGTTGGAGTGGTGCTTCTATGCTCCCTCCCACTTTCTTCACCGCTACTCTACTCAGCTCGTCGTAGGTATGGTTTGCTAATAGCTCTTCTACTCCGCTATCTACCTTATGGTAGTGTTGCAAAAGCCTATTCTGGTGGTCGTAAGTTAGCCGTTCTGCTACTTTCACCTCTGAGCTTCCCGCATCTCTTTTATGTATAGTATTTTGGCTTAGTGCTACGCCAGAAAAATCTAACAAAGATTCGATTTTGGTATAGCCTCCTAGATGGTTAATGCTATGAGTTGCTATAGGGCGGGCTTTGGTATCGTAATAGGTATAGGTTTTCGTCCAAGCATCGTCTTCTAAGTTTTTCAAATAAATAGCGGTAGGCAAGCCTTTAGTACTCCTATTATTGGTTATGGTAGGTTTTAAGGTTTCCTGCCCCATAATATCAGTAGGCACTGCTGGAGCATCTGCTGGATAGGTATCGTAATAATTAACGGATAACAGTTTAAAACTGCTCTTAGGAAATGCCTCTCTAGTGTAATAGACTGTAACCCCATTAAGCGTAAAGGGAGCGTCTGTACGCCTTTCGTTATTGGCTCTATTCACATTCATATTACTAAGGGCGGTCTGCATACTTACCCTAGAAGCGGTATTGCTAAACAGCCCTGTGTAAACCACCCTACCCAAGGCATCATATTTGGTAAAGAACCACTCTTTCCCTCTCTGTAGTGCGTCTTGTGATAATACCAAGCGGTCTTGCTGGTCGTACACCATCCACTCCCAACCTTTCCCTGGCAGCTTTTTTTCTACCAATCGGTTTTTGCCATCGTAGCGGTATTGGTAGCAGAGTGCGTCTAGGTCTGAGGTGCTAAGACTTGGTTTTGCAGCTGCTAAAGGTGGAATAACAAATGCCAACTGGTTGTACTCGTTATACACATAATAGGTGTCTATATTTTGAGTTCCATCCGTTTTTCTAACAAGGAGGGTTTGACCTTCTCCATTTTTAAATTCTATAGTCGTGTTGCCATCTTCGTCGGTTACGGTATTTTTATACAGTTGAGCATTATCATAAACACCACTCAAAGTAAGTATCGATACCGTAGCACCATCAGCCCATGTGGTACTCGTGGTATATTTTTTTACTGCATCGGCAGTGGTATTAGCATCATATCCAAAGTTAATGGGCCTGTTGCTCCAATCGTTACCCACCTGCACTTGTGCCAAAACACGGTCTAATGGCGAATTTTCAAATATTTTCTCAGCGTAGATTTTCTCGCTTCCATAAGTCGCCGAAGCGTTGGACTGCGGGTTAGCATAAATGTTGCCTCCCAATGTCCCCGATTGTGGAATGGGTAAATAGTCTTTGGCTTGTCTGCCAAAAGCATCGTACTCAATAGGAGTTACGATATCTCGTCCTTTCGGCGTTGCTTTTATACCTACTATTTGCTTAGGTCGGCCCAGTCCATCGTAGTATTGTACCGTCTCCGACTTCTTTACACAATCTGCAGATAAACAGATTTTAGTGTAAATGTAATTCTCCGTGGAGGGTAAACTCTGTGCCCAACTCCCTAAAGAGAACAGCCAAAACAATAAAAATAAATGCTTTTTCATGAGAGTCTAGTTTTTATTGTTTGTAATTGTATTTATATTCTTTCAGCACCTTGTTATCTGCATCTACTACTTTCTCTAGGCGGTTAGCTGCATCGTACTTATAATACTCGGTAATACCGCTAGGGGGCGTAATGCTCGTAACGCCTACAAGTGGATCGTAAGTATAGGTGGTTACCTGAAAGTTTTTCAGTTCGTCTCTGTTTCTAAACGCATTTAGTGCTTGTAAAAGCGTTTTCTCTGTTGCAGTATCTTTATCTTGATTAGATTTCTGAACGATATCCAATATCCAATCTTTAATATAGTCGTAACCCACTCCTTCTATCTTAGCGATAGGTTGGGTTTGGTTGTATCCCCAAACAATGGCTACTGGAGTGATCCCGTTGATTTTATATTCTAGCAGATTACCCTTATTATCATATTTGGTATAAGTGATATTCTGATGATTCTTACTAGAAATGCCTAAATCTAATGTTCTTGTTTCTTTAGGCAGTGGAAGCCCTTCTGTATAAGTATTGGCATCAGCCTGTGACAACGGATAAACCGTCTCTACTTTTGAAATGAGCTTCCCGTTTTTGCTTACCCTAGTTTCTAAAGGAATACCTACCATGTTTTTATCAATCAGATACTGATTGCCTTTCTCGTGGGCGTAATCATACTCCGTAGTTTGTGTTGTACCGTCTGGGAAAGTGGTGGTTTGGGAAGTGGGTTGGTAGTGAGAAGGGTTGTCATAGTTATATTGAGTCGTAGTCATAAGCCTATTTTCATTTAAGTAATCTATAATTGTTAAAGATTTCTTTCTAAATCTACCTAAATGTCTTCGATATTCAGAAATGGATATATTATCAATATATAAATGAGGATTTAATGTTCTTGGAGGAGTGGGATAATCTTGTCTAAAATAGAAGTTTTTCAAAGAATTATTTCCAAAATTTTCAAACCCATGCTTAACCTCTTTGATTATTTTATATCTTTTGACTCCGTTATCAAACATATAATATTTTTCTCCTTCCAATATACCAAAAGAATTCCTTATATCTGAGTATGGGATGTTTGGAATTACGGTTCCTTGTATAACAACAGGAGCAATAGCATTGGGAAGTATAAACTTCTTCTCAGTTGCCGAATTATTCTCGATAACTTCTGTTACTACAGAGTAGAAAGGTTTATTATAAGTATTATTATAAAAATTCTGTAAATTATATGATGTATATATATAATTTTTCTTCTGTAAAGATGGGTTCTTCTGCAATACATCATTTATACATATATTTTTATCAATCTCTCTAGCTTTATTAAGGCATCCACATTCATCAATACAATTTTTTTGAATAAAATACTTTCTATAAAAATAGGGAATATTGAGATTTTGAATGGTAGTTTTTAATGAATCTTTATCTTTTATTTCGTTGTAATAGAATTTAGTTTCAACGCTGTTGCTCACATCATCTTTTATTAGTACTTTATTCACTCTATATCCTGAATGATTTACCACTTCCTCTTTCTGCGTTTGCCTTTTATTATAATCCAAAGAAACCCCTGCATAAACTTCACTAAATTTAGAAGAAACTTCTAAAGTAATTTCATATTCATTATTAGCTACAGTTTTTATAGGACACTCTTCACCAACATAACCAAAACATTTTTCATTGGAACTAGTGATATTTTCTCCTATTCTTCTACTAATAGACCTAATTATTTGTCCTGTTGTAAGGTTTGTAAAAGTAAGATAATATTTATCATGCAAAGGATCAGGTGAGCCACAATTATAATTATCTATGCTAGAGCCTGTTGAAAAATTAATATCAGAGCCATTAGATACAATCTTTAACGATTTCGATTTTATAGTTTCTTCTCTACACATCCTCTTTACTTTTAGCTCTTTTTTATCAGACTCTTCCACATTAAATTCTCCTGTGCTCTGATTAGATTCATAATAAACTGATATTCTTCCTTTATTTGGCAATATTACCTCACTGATAGCTCCATAAAAAACAGTTTGCGGATTAACTTCTTTATTTGCTGAAAATTGATTCCCTGGGATATATCTATGAGCCAAAACTGAAAAAGAAACATAATCTTCTACATTTTTATTATTTATTTTAGAAAATGGGGTTGTATTACTATATCCATTATAATAGCCATAATAATCACTTGATAGACTAAATCTACTAGGTAAATCCTCTGGCTTATAGTAATTAAAAGAATATAGCTCATTACTTAATTTTTCCTGTACTTTTGATAAGAAATATCTAGTTTCATAGTTCCCACCAGAATAGTAGCCTTCTACAGGAGTGGTATAAGACTTATACTCAAAAGTATAATGTTTAATTTTATGATTTGCTAATCTATTCTCAAAAATGATATCCGTTAATAATCCTCCTTCAGACGATATTAAATCTTCTCGTTTTTTATCATACAAGAAACTAACAACAAATGTACTATACTTTATATATTTTATTTGTGGTCTATTTTGCTCTACATAACCTACTTCTTTTGATTCACTGTATAAATAATTTTCTCCTACAGAATCTCCCTCACAATTACATTTTTCGGAAAGAAATATATTAGCATTTTTATTAGAATAATATTCTATTCTTCTTTTATCATATTCATAAGATATGCTAATATTATTTTTAGATGACACATTAGTTAAATACCAAGCTGTTTGCCCTCTTTTTTTCAAAGGAGTATGGCTACCTTGATTTGAAGATGATGAATACACAGTATATTCCGTACTATTCAATGTACCACCAAAAATATATTGATTCCCCTTATTATCAAGTAATACAAATTTCAGTAAGTAACTTAACTCTCCTATAATACTATTATCTATTATTTTATATATCTTTATATCATAACCATCAGAAGAATTATGTAATATGTTCATATTTTCATCAATATAAAAAGTACCACTATCTCCATTAGGCAGTTTAAAATAAAAAGGGTCATATTCGGTATCTAACTTTTGCCCTGACGCTGCACTATTTATTTTAATTAAATCATTTCGCTTAAAGTCTATATATTCAGGTAACCATCTGGGGGAATTTTCATCCGCCTCATCCCTAATTACTCTAGTTATTACTCCTCCTGCATAAAGTTCCCAAGAAACTCCCAAATCTCCACCGATATCGTTTAAACTTAAGCCACTTACATAGTTAACAGTAATAGGAAAATTAAAGCCATTATATTCTATATTAAATAATGGTAGGTTGTAATTAAATTCTCCAGTAGACGTTGCGTCATAAACTTTATTATGTAAACTAAATTTATAAGCACTTGGAGAAGGTGGTAACAAATCGTAGTTACTTAAATTTTGTCCTTTAAATAAATTAAAAAAGAAAAGTAATACGATGGCTATTAATAAGTAAATTTTTCCCATATATCTCATTTCTTCAAAATTTTAGTGCTAAGGTTATTATTTTCAGTTTTAACATTCAAGAGGTAAACGCCTTGTGGAAGAGCGTGGGTATCTAATTTATGAATAGAGTTTATGGTTTTTATTTTTTGGATTTGCTTGCCACTCATATCATAAAGACTTATCTCTGCTTCTTTAAAATCTAGCCCTATCTCCACATAGCAATAGTCTCCCACAGGATTAGGATATACCTTTAAATCTTGTTTTTCTATCAGTTCTTTTATCTGAGTATCTTCTAATTTTACAATTTTCCAGTTCTCTTTACCCAGTTCTTCAGCACTAGTTCCTGCTAGAATATAAGCCCCTTCGGTACTAAAAAGTGCCTGCTTAAGCCTTTCCTGAGGTCTTTTAGAAGTCCCTGAAATATACCTATGCCAAACCTCTTGACCTTTATCGTCAAGATGAAGCATCCAGAAAGTTTCCGCTTTTGAATCTGCCTTTTCCTCTGCCTGAGTATAACCTCCTAACAAAAACCCTTTAACCTTTGTATGCTCTGCATTCCATAGGGCGTTAAGACTCATAGAGACATCCCTTTTTCCAAAGCTAAAAGATTTTTGCCACTGCTCATCGCCATAGCTATCCAATGCTACTACCCACAAATCTGTACCTTCCTTTATTTTGGTCGTCTTATTTCCTGTGTTATCGCTTCGACTTTCTCCCGCTATCAGATAGCCACTATCTGTAAGAACTATATTCTTAATACGGTCGTCATCTTTGCCTCCAAAACTTTTTTGCCACTCCACTTCCCCTGCTTTATTCAGTTTCACAACCCAATAATCACCTTCTCCATAGTTTTCGGTGGTTTTAGCATACAGAAGCGTTGGTATTTTAAAGAAATCAGCTGCTGTTTCCTTAGAATTATTTTTATTTTTTTGCCCTAATTCTGCATTGATGAAGTGTTCGTAATTAGATTTGATTTCTTTTTGTAATCCAGTACAGTCTCCGCTTCTACTATAAACTGCTACAAGACAACCTCCATCTTTCGTTGGTATCATCTGCTCTATTTCATCTAACCCTATTCCGCCTAAGACCGTTTGAGAAACGATAGCTCCTTTTGGGGTTAATTTTAAAACCCACACATCTTTAGAACCAAATCCTTTATCTTGAAGCTCTACATTACCTCCTACAAAATAGCTTAAATCTGTGGTTTGTATTGCCGAACTCACTTCCTCATTATAAGGTGTTCCCACAGAGGCTTGCCATTCTTCTTCTCCATTTTCAGAAAGTTTGATAACCCATGCATCTGCTCCACCAATATTTTGCATTGTTTTTCCCTTACCAAAACTAGAATAGGAAGCCCCCGCTATTAAAAACCCACCCTCTTGAGTCGCTATTGTTGTAGAAAGATAATCGTGTTGATCTCCGCCATAATATTTTTCCCATACGGGACGCCCTTGTTGGTTGAGTTTAATTAAATGAAAATTATAGCTAGGGTTTTCATCTCCAAAAGTACTTATGGTACTTCCCGAAATAAGGTACTGACGATCCAAAGTTATGGTAACTCCAGAAAGAAAATCTTGAGACGAAATAGGGAAATCTTTTTGCCAAGCAACTTGCTGACCAAAGACCAGTAAAGCATTTGAAAGAAAAACAATACTTAGATAAAACTTTCTCATAAGCAGGCTTTTAGTTTTTGTGAAATTAACTATTTTTTCCAAATACACAAAAGAAAGTTTTCAGTTTTACATAAACCTGTATAGATATTAAGCTAAACCTTAATTTATAAAACAAAAAAAACCGTCTCAAAAAATGAAACGGTTCTTACTAGCTATATTTTATTTAATCCTGTTTGTGTTGCTATTTTTTCAGGATAAAAAGAAGATGATACTATGCTAATTTTACATTAACAGCGTTAATCCCTTTTTTACCTTGTTGTAATTCGTAAACTACTTTATCATTTTCATGAACTTTAGTTTTTAAACCACTTGTGTGTACAAACACATCTTCTCCTCCGTTAGATGGAGTAATAAATCCGAAACCTTTTGTTTCGTTGAAAAATTTTACGGTGCCTTCTTGCATTGTAATTGAATTTAAGTTAATTATATTATTTTTTATTTTATCTTGATAACATTGATGGCAATGTAGCCTTTTGGTCCTTTTTCTTTTTCGTAGCTTACTTTATCGTCTTTCTTTAAGACTTCGGATAGTTGGTTAGCGTGTACGAAAATACTTTCTTTGGAGCGGTGGTCGTTGATAAATCCATAGCCTTTTTCTTCGTTATAGAAAGTTACCGTACCTTTGTTAAAGGTTTCATCTACATCGTGAGGGGCTGCTCCTAGCTGAATATCCTCTAACGAAATTTCTACTTTTTCTGATAAATCTGGTGGTGTATTTGTAATTTGCCCGTTGGCATCTACATATACTAACATATCATCTAGGCTTTTACCTTTATTGTTATTATGTTTTCTTTCTTCTCTTCTAAGTGCTTTCTCTTTAAGCTTCTGAAGTTTTTTCTTATCGTTCTCTTTTTTAGAATAAGTATCTCCCATAGTTTTATTTTTTTATTAGATTGCAGGTGCGGTGGTCATAGTGAAACCTATTAGCCTTTGTATATTTTTCAAATCTTTTCTTTCTTCTGCTCCACAAAACGAAATGGCGTTTCCTGAAGTTCCTGCTCTACCTGTTCTACCTATTCTATGCACATAAGTTTCTGGCACATTGGGAAGCTCGTAGTTAATTACCTGTGGTAGCTCATCTATATCTATCCCTCTGGCAGCGATGTCTGTAGCGATTAAGACACTGATACGGTTATCTTTAAAATCTTTAAGTGCTTTTTGACGGGCGTTTTGAGATTTGTTGCCGTGTATTGCTACTGCAAAAATTCCTGTTCTACCTAATTGTTTTACTAATCTATCTGCCCCGTGTTTGGTTCTTGTAAAAATAAGCGACCTTAGCTCTGATGTATCTTTTAAAATATTTATCAGTAGGTTGGTTTTATCATTTTTTTCTACAAAATAAACGGATTGTTCTATTGTTTTAGCCGTAGAAGATACTGGAGTTACTGTAACTTCAGCAGGGTTATCTAAGATAGTTTCTGCAAATTGTCTTATAGAATTAGGCATCGTAGCCGAGAAAAATAAGGTTTGTCTTTTCTTAGGCACTTTGGTAAGGATTTTTTTAACATCGTTTACAAATCCCATATCTAGCATACGGTCGGCTTCGTCTAAAACTAAAATTTCTATTTGAGATAGGCTAAGCAATCCTTGTTGCATTAGGTCTAATAACCGCCCTGGAGTTGCTATTAAAATATCTACGCCTTGGTTCAAGGCTCTTTCTTGTTTCCCTTGAGGTACGCCTCCAAAAATTGATAAATGTTTTATATTTAAAAACTTGCTATACTGTTCTATATTTTCTTGAATTTGAATAGCCAGTTCTCTTGTTGGTGTTAAAATCAACGCTCTAATAGATTTGCCTTTTTTAGGTGTTTCTGACAATATTTGCAATAATGGAATTGAGAAAGCAGCTGTTTTACCAGTTCCCGTTTGAGCACACCCTATAAGGTCTCTACCTTCTAAAATGGTTGGAATTGCTTTTTCTTGAATTGCAGTAGGGGTTGTGTAACCAGCGTCAGATATTGCCTTTAAAATAGGACTTGATAATGATAATTGTGTAAAATTCATAAATAATTTTGCCAAAGAACTATTGGCGTAAAGTAAACACTACCTTCGCATAATAATAAGGTGGTGTTAAATGTTTTTTTAGATTGTTATTTGTTTTAATATGCTATTATTTATTATTGATAATGGCAACTAAAAACACAAA
Source organism: Riemerella anatipestifer (assembly GCF_009932355.1). Classification (GTDB taxonomy): domain Bacteria; phylum Bacteroidota; class Bacteroidia; order Flavobacteriales; family Weeksellaceae; genus Riemerella; species Riemerella anatipestifer_E. The sequence goes on along the minus strand of NZ_LEKU01000022.1, from coordinate 5,480 downwards.
AACTGAGGGAGTATTAAGAATAATTTTTCTAAAAAACTTTAATCAGAAAGTGGCATAAGGAGCCGTTTTCATTAAATGATGGTACAAAGGTAAAGCAAATAATATAGAATATACCATAATTTGGCAAATAAAAAAAATAATCACCTTAAACTACTGGTTATTAAGGTGATTATTTTTTTTAAATATTTTTCTACTACTCCTGTGTGGACTTATTAGCTAATTGCCCACAAGCGGCATCTATATCTCCTCCTCTGCTTCTTCTAATCATAACCGTGATGCCGTGTCGTTCTAATTGTTCTACATAGTTTTGAATAGCTTTAGGATTACTCCTATCGTATTTGCCATCGCCTATTGAGTTGTATTCTATCAGATTAACCTTGGTAGGTACTTTTTTACAGAATTTTATAAGTGCTTTTATATCTTCATCGGTATCGTTAATCCCTTTCCAAATACAGTATTCTAAGGTAATGATAGAGCCTGTTTTTTCGTACCAATACTGTAAAGATTCCATAATATCCGTCAGTGGAAATTTGGTAGAAAAAGGCATTATTTCGTTTCGTTTAGATTCTATTGCTGAATGTAGAGAAAGGGCTAGTTTAACCTTAAGATTCTCATCTGCCAACATTTTTATCATCTTAGGTATCCCAGAGGTAGATACCGTAATTCTTCGTGGCGACATACCCAAACCTTCAGGCTCTGTAATTTTTCTGATGGCTTCCACTACATTTTTATAGTTCATCATAGGCTCTCCCATCCCCATAAACACAATGTTAGACAGCGGTCTATCAAAATACGCCTTACTCTGCTGGTCTATAAGTGCCACCTGATCTACAATCTCTGCAACTTCTAAATTTCGCATTCGTTTTAGCCTTGCTGTGGCACAAAACTCACAATTAAGCGAACACCCTACTTGGGACGAAACACAAGCTGTGGTACGTGTATCGGTAGGGATAAGCACACTCTCTACCATAAGCCCATCGTGTAATTTAACACCATTTTTTATAGTTCCATCTTTACTTTTCTGGAGCAAATCTACTTTTACGGGTTTAATTACAAAGTCTTGAGCTATCCTTTCTCTAAGATTTTTGGAGAGGTTTGTCATTTCCTCAATAGAATGCCCATTTTTGCTCCACAACCAATCATAAACCTGTTTGGCACGAAACGGCTTCTCCCCAATGGAAGTAAAATAATCTTTAAGCTCATCTAAACTAAGGGTACGAATATCTTTCATCTATCAGAAATGAGTGATAATAAAAAAGTAACAAGCCTCCGAAAAGGCTTATTACCTTATTTCAAGTTAATTATATTTACATTTTAAAGAATTAGCATTGCATCTCCGTAGGAGTAGAACTTGTACTTTTCTTTAACTGCCTCTTCGTAGGCGTGCATTACAAAATCTTTACCTGCAAATGCCGCAATCATCATAATAAGAGTAGATTTTGGCGTGTGGAAATTGGTAATCATAGAGTTAGCCACCGCAAAATCGTATGGTGGATAGATAAACTTATTCGTCCAACCGTGGTAAGCACTTAACTTTCTGTTAGATGAAACCGAAGTTTCTATGGTTCTCATCGTAGTAGTTCCTACTGCACAGATGCGTCTATCTTCATCTATAGCTTTGTTGATAATACCCGCATTTTTTTGGTCGATGAACGCCTCTTCACACTCCATTTTATGCTTTGATAAATCTTCCACTTCTATTGGGTTAAAAGTTCCTAAGCCCACATGTAGTGTTACTTCAGCAAAGTTAATCCCTTTTATCTCTAACCTTTTCATAAGGTGTTTAGAGAAATGAAGCCCCGCAGTAGGCGCTGCTACCGCTCCCTCCTTTTTAGCATAGATTGTTTGGTATCTTTCTGCGTCTTCTGGTTCCACTTCTCTTTTAATATACTTTGGTAGAGGTGTTTCTCCTAGCTCCTTTAATTTAGCACGAAACTCCTCGTAACTTCCATCGTATAAGAATCTTAGTGTTCTTCCTCTAGAGGTTGTATTATCTATAACCTCGGCTACTAAAGACTCATCTTCGTCAAAGAATAATTTATTCCCAATTCTTATTTTTCTAGCAGGATCTACCAATACATCCCAAACACGAGTTTCCTTATCTAGTTCTCTTAAAAGGAAAACCTCTATTTTAGCTCCAGTTTTTTCTTTATTTCCGTATAGTCTCGCTGGGAAAACTTTAGTATTATTAAAGATAAACAAATCATTTTCATCAAAATAATCTATAACATCTTTAAAAAGTTTATGCTCTATGGTTTGATTTTTTCTATTAAGAACCATAAGTCTTGCCTCGTCTCTGTGCTCCGAAGGATGTTCCGCAAGAAGCTCTGGTGGTAGATTGAAATTAAAATCAGAAGTTTTCATTATATAAATATGTTTAAATTTTAAATACAAAAACGGAAAATGATTTTCCGTTTGCGGTTGCAAATATACAACTTACGAAACCCCTTTGTCAAGTCAAGCAGACCACACTAAACATAACCCACTAAATAACAACACTTTAAATATCAATTATTTTTAACAATTCACTAATGATGATAAAAACTGTAATTATTCTTTTCACTATAAATAAATAGATTAGTATCTTTGAAGTACTTAAATTTTGGTTATGATAAACGCTGGACTAGTAGGTGCAGGACACCTTGGGAAGATACATCTAAGATTATTACAACAGTCAGAAAAATATAATTTAGTTGGATTTCATGATGCTGATGCAGAAAATGGCAAACGACTAGAAGCCGAATTTGGTTATAAATACTATCCGAATTTTGAGGATTTACTCAACGATATTGAGATGTTGGACATTGTAACGCCTACTCTATTTCATTACGATTATGCCCAAAAAGCAATAGACCACGGCAAGCATTTTTTTATAGAGAAACCCGTAACTCAAACTTTAGAACAAGCCGAAGACATTATTCGTAGATGTACCGAAAAAGGTATTAAAGCACAGGTAGGACACGTGGAACGCTACAATCCTGCTTTTATTGCGACCAAACCCTACATACAAAGCCCTATGTTTATAGAAATACATAGGTTGGCAGAGTTTAATCCTAGAGGTACCGATGTTTCCGTCGTATTAGACTTGATGATTCACGATTTGGACATTCTCTTAAGTCTTGTAAAATCTAAGGTTAAAAATATTCACGCTAGTGGTGTATGTATTGTAAGCAAAACCCCTGATATTACTAACGCTAGAATAGAATTTGAAAATGGTTGTGTTGCTAATTTAACCACCTCCAGAATCTCTATGAAAGCGATGAGAAAAAGCAGATTTTTCCAAAAAGATGCCTATATTTCCGTGGATTTTCTAGAGAAAAAAGCCGAAGTCATTAGAATGAAAGACGCTCCTAAAAACCCTTCTGACTTTGATATGATTATTGAAAATGCCGAAGGCGAAAAATCCCAAATTATTTTTGAATATCCTAACATACAGCCTAACAATGCCATCTTAGACGAACTAGAAAGTTTTGCAGAAGCCATCACCAATGACAAAGAGGTGGAAGTCTCTCTACAAGACGGTACAGAAGCTCTAAGAGTAGCTCTGGAGATTATGAGGCTTATTAGCTAGATATTCTTTAATTTGTATATTTGTTTATTAAATGTAACCAATTTAAAACAAATTACCAAGAAAACAAAATGATAAATTTAAAAGAAAAGGGTCATAATATTAAATTATCAAACATTGTAATTCATAAAATCAATAAAATAGCTGGGAATAAAAAATCAACAATAAAGCTAGCCGAAAAAGAAATAGAAATTGGAAAGTCAGAGGTTAGATTTATTGCTGATGTCAGAGATTCATTTAACAAAAGATCAGTACCAACTCATGGTGTTTTTGAAGATAATTTTGAGTTTAATGGATTTCAAAAAGCTATTAAAGAATATTCGGAAAAGAAAATTGACTTTATGCAATTTACAATTGATTCAATGACTTATTATAAAAAAGTTATTGAAAACTCAGCACCAGCAACTGGTGGATTTTTAATTTTTGCAGACTTTACAATAACAGATAATAATGAAAGATATATTTTAGTTTTATCAATTGATAATAAAAAAGGCTACAATTTAAGTGAAATAGAACTTGCAATTCAAGAAATTCAGAATTTAGAATTGAATAAAATGGACTTGGCTAGTATTATTAATCTAACTAGATGGAAACTTTCTGAAAATTCATTTAACGAGATAAAAACTTATCTAACATTTATACGGGGAAAGAAAAAAATATCAGATTATTTCCAAAATTTCATTGGATGTTTAGATAAAACTACAGCAACAGAATCTTCAACTCTGTTGTTGAATACTATTAACAGCTACTTAAAAGAAAATGATTATGAAGAAAAAATAGCTAAAGAAATAAAAAGCAAAATACTTGATTATTGTCAAAACGCTAATAGAAATAAAAAAGAAATCTTGCTTTCGCAAATTTCCTTTTTATTTGATGAAGAAAATCCTCATCATTTTTTAGAATATGCATCAGATGAAAGATTTGGAAATAGTGAAGTTATCAAGTATGATAGTAGAACATTACGCTCATTAAAATATATTGATTATCAAACACCCGATTTTACTTTAAAATTTAATAAGCAACTTTTAGGAAAGTCTATAAGAATAAATAGTGATAAAACAAAAATTACAATTACTGATATTCCGGAAGAACTAAAATCTCAATTTTAAATCTAATGGATAATATCTTAGATAAAATTATTGAATTAAATAAAAATACATCTAAAATAGATTCGGATGTATTTATCGTAGAGTTAAAGTTAGAATCCGAGTTAATTCCTGTTATAAATAAAATATATGACGAAGGATTAATTCAGTATATTAAAATAGACTCTACTATAATACTTGCTTCTGATTTACACAAAAACCTTGACAAAACGATTAAAATTGATTTCATTGTTTCAGAACTAAAAAAAATAGGGTATTATGCCACTTTTGATGAATTTGTAATCGAAAATAGATTCAAAATCCCTGAAAAAGATTTTTATATAAAAAGTATTTCATTTGATAGTAAAGATAATTTAGAAAGTGAGGAAATTTTAAAATATAAAGCAATCACCAACTTAATTAATCAATTAACAATTGTTTCAAAATTTAAAATAGATGAACATATTAAAACAATATGTTTAATTCAAGACAATTCTTTTTTAGAATTAGAAATTGACAATATTGTTTATGAAGAATTTTTAGAAGTCAAAAATATAACTTTTATAAATCAATACATATCTGATATAACTTCATATAAAGAAAAAAAATCTTTATTTATAAAAGAGTTAATTAACTTCTTAAGAGTAGTATCTCACAAAGTGTGTAAAGTTTAAACTATCGAGGGTTGCAACCCTCGATAGTTTTTTTATTAACTTTAAATTTTTATACACGATGAACAAAGCAGATTTTTTAAACGACGATTTTTTTAAACAATTCCAAAGCGGTGAAGAACTTACCGATTTTTTGAAGTCCATTCAAAAGCGAGG
>NZ_LEKU01000021.1:0-49989 GCF_009932355.1 Riemerella anatipestifer | reverse complement strand
AAAAAAAAAATGGGATAAACCATAAAAATTGATTTATCCCATTTTAATTTCGTTATTTCATAAATTATAACTAAACTAACAATAAGAAATCGTTTTTATGTCAAAATAGATTTAGTTTCTAAAATGAAAATTTTTCTTTTAACCAATGCAACGGCTTCGAACGAGCATAAATACATAAAAGAGTTTTCAGATTATAAAAAGTAATCATTAATTAAATCTATGAAATAACGATTTATTAAAAAAGTTACCTATATAGGTAACTTTCTTTTTTATAAAATAGATTTTTATTTACAATATGACTTAGTGTCAAATAGTATGTAGATGCCAAAATAAATTATAAAAAATCCGCTTTTTTACGAAGGCGGATTTTTGTTTTGAAAAAATAACAAAGGCTATAAGCCGGATTCTGTATTCTAAAACAAGTTTAGAACGCTTGTTATTTATCTACGCTTAATATTGCTATTAAGCTTTAGCTGCTTACCCCTCGGCATTGGACGAGCGACCCTTAGTTGCCGATATACTTAGCATTGCACCGCATAGAGTTTACCTGATTTCACTACAGCCGTACTGTACTTGCTTTCTGTTGCACTAGTCCTCACATCACTGTGGACGGCGGTTAGCCGCTATGCTGCTCTATGGTGTCCGGACTTTCCTCTTTGTTTAGTCGTAAGAAAAAACAAAGCAACAAGCCGCCTTTGTTATTAGGGTGCAAAGATAGAGAAATATTTAGAAGAAGACTTACCTAGTTAAATTAGAAATGCAAGAGAATAAGCGAAAGTTTCTCAAAAATAATCCGTAATTTTACCAGTTCAAAATTGTAATTTAAACTAAGTAATAGATGGGTAAAAGTACAATCAATAACGGATTAGCGATGAGTGGAGCAATCCTATTGGTGTTTTTTGTGGTGTATTTTTTCTTTATGGATGTTAATTATTTTCGCACTACAATGATAGCTAATTCTTTCATTCTGCCTCTTATTTTTGGTGTTGGGGCGTTTATTTCTGTTTATTCTTACAAAAAAGAAAAAGTTAGACTTACCTTTAAGGAAGCTTTTGGAAAAGCATTTGCACCGATGTTTTTGGCGGGATTCTTATCTATTTCCAGTATCTTTGTGTTTATCAGTTATGTTGATAAAGATGTTAAATCGCTTTTAAATCATCAGTATATAGAGAGTTTTAGAGCTTCTTTGGAAGAAGAATATACTAAAGCGAAACAAATAACTAAGCCTAATACGGAAGAAGCAAAGGAACTAGAACAAAAATATGAAGAAGGTAAAAAACGAATTGAAGAGAAAGTAAAGAGAAACGAAGATATGTTTTCTTTATATCATTTTTCTTTGGTATTTGCGGGATATTGTGCTTTCTTTTTGATATTGTCTGTTTTCTTTGGAAGTTTCTTTAGAAGCAAAACGGTTTATTAACTTATTTTTTAGAAAAAATGGATTTATCTATTGTTATACCTCTTCTTAATGAGGAACAATCTTTAGAAGAACTTTATAATAGGATAGAAAATGTCTGCAGTGAGGCTGGTTTATCTTACGAAATTTGGTTTGTGGACGATGGGAGTACCGATAGTTCTTGGGGAACAATAATGTTTCTTAAAAACAGAAATTCTAATATTCAAGGGATTAAATTTTCTAGAAACTATGGAAAATCCCAAGCACTTCATGCGGCTTTTGCAAGGGTGAAGGGAGAAGTGGTAATTACTATGGATGCTGATTTACAAGATTTTCCAGAAGAGATACCGGCTTTATATCATAAAGTGGTTAATGAAGGCTATGATATTGTGAGTGGCTGGAAAAAGAAACGCTACGATAATGTAATGACTAAAAATATTCCGTCTAAACTATTCAATGCGGCGGCGAGAAAGGTTTCGGGGGTATTTCTACACGATTTTAACTGTGGACTTAAAGCGTACCGAAGGCAAGTGGTGAAGTCCATAGATGTATATGGAGATATGCACAGATATATTCCTGTGTTAGCAGCCAATGCAGGTTTTAGAAAAATCACAGAGAAAGAGGTACAACATCAAGCAAGACCTTACGGAAGTTCAAAGTTTGGCACAGAACGATTTATAAGAGGTTTCTTGGATTTGGTAACACTTTGGTTTGTAAGTAGATTTGGAGGCAGACCAATGCATTTCTTTGGAGCGGTAGGCACACTGATGTTTATTATTGGTTTTTTATCGTCTCTTTGGTTGGGTGTGTCTAAACTGATAGATATGTCCAAAGGTGTTTATGGGCATTTAATAGCTGATAATCCTTGGTTTTATATAGCTTTAACGATGATGATAATGGGGACTTTACTGTTTATAGCAGGTTTTTTAGGAGAGCTGATTATCAGAACTAATAGAGAACATAAAAATTATCACATAGAAGAAATTATTTAATTGTGAGTGAGATGAAACATTATATTTATCTTTTGGTATCGGTATTCTTGTGGAGCTCTTGTGGAAAGGTAACTCCAGAAGGAGAAATAAAATCTGAAGATACACCTTTGGAAGTTTTTAATAAACTTGAACTAGAAGGTAAATACAGGTTGTTTTTCACTCAAGGGGAGGAGAACTTTGTTAATGTAGAAACTTATCCTAACCTTATTAGCAATCTGAAAATTAAAGTTGAAGATAGTACACTTAAAATCATTGAGAAAAGACCTACTGGAAATGTAGATTTTTACACAGTAACGGTTTACTCCAAAACACCATTGAAACAGATAAGTATTTCTGACTCTGTGGAAATGAATGTTTCTGGAGATATTAAAACGCCTACTTTGAAAATCAATCTAAAGAATCAGGGGAAATTTATAGGTGCAATAAAGGCTTCTAAAGCAGAAGTGCAAATGACGGAGAAATCAAGAGCTAATTTTTCAGGCGTTACTAAAGAGGCTGTGCTTAAAATCTCGGATACAGCGAGTATTATAGCTCCTTATTGGACGGTAGATTATTTTGATATTCAGTCTAAAAATGGGAACTATGCAGAAATCAATACTAAAGAAGAAATTTCTGGCAAGGTAGAAAATACAGCTAAACTGGTCTATTACGGAAATCCAATAAGAAAGCTCAAAATAGATAAAGACACAAAAGTAGAAAATAAAGAAAAACCTTAATTTTAACATAAAAATATAAAGATATGAATACAGTGGATAAAGCTAAACTTTGGCTTACAGAGGCATTTGATGAAGAAACTAGACAGACTGTAAAACAATTGATAGATACTAACTCACCAGAGCTAGAAGATGCATTTTATAAAAACTTGGAGTTTGGTACAGGTGGAATGCGTGGAATTATGGGAGTAGGAACTAACAGACTTAATAAATATACTTTAGGACAAGCAACGCAAGGGCTTGCTAACTATTTGCATCAGCAGTTCCCTAACCAAGAGATAAAGGTAGCCATAGCGTATGATGTAAGAAATAACTCTAAAGAATTCGGTAAAATAGTAGCAGATGTACTTACGGCTAATGGGATTAAAGTATTGTTGTTTAAGGAGCATCGTCCTACACCAGAGCTTTCGTTTACGGTGAGAGATAAAAAATGTAATGCAGGTATTGTGCTTACCGCTTCACACAATCCACCAGAGTACAATGGGTATAAAGTATATTGGAATGATGGAGCACAGATAGTGCCACCTAATGATGCAGAAATCATCAATGAAGTACTTAATACTAAATATGAAGACATCAACTTTAATGGTAATGATAGTCTTATAGAATGGGTAGGAGAGGAGCAAGATGAAGTTTATATAAGAACGTGTATGGATAACTCTCTTTATCAAGAAGATAAGTTGGGGTATGATAATCTTAATATTGTATTTACTTCTATTCACGGGACTACTTATACTACCATTCCACAGGCTTTAGCAAAGGCTGGTTTTACCAAGGTAGATTTAGTAAAGGAACAAATGATTCCTAGCGGAAACTTCCCTACGGTAGAAAGTCCAAATCCAGAAGAGCCAGCGGCATTAACTATGGCAATGGATTTAGCAAAGGTTACCAATGCAGATATTGTAATAGGTACAGACCCAGACGGAGACCGATTAGGGATAGCGGTAAGAAATCTAGATGGAGAAATGCAACTCCTTAATGGAAATCAGACCAATATGATTCTTACGGATTATATTTTGTCTCAATGGCAAAAGCAAGGTCGTATCACGGGCACAGAGTTTATAGGTTCTACTATCGTAACTTCTGATGTATTTTTTGATTTGGCAAAATCCTATGGAGTTGAATGTAAGGTAGGGCTTACAGGCTTTAAATGGATAGGTAAAATGATAAGAGAAGTAGAAGGTAAGCAGAAATTTATCTGTGGAGGAGAAGAAAGTTTTGGCTTTATGACGGGAGATTTTGTGAGAGATAAAGACTCTTGTGGTTCTATACTATTGGCTTGTGAAATAGCAGCGTGGTGCAAGGCTCAAGGTAAAACGATGTATCAGTATATGATAGAAATCTACCAAAGATTAGGTCTTTACCAAGAGGCTCTTGTAAATGTGGTGAAAAAAGGAAAAGAAGGTGCAGAGCAAATCAAAAAAATGATGACGGATTTTAGAAATAATCCTGTAACCTCGTTGGCAGGTTCTAAAGTGGTTTTAGTTAAGGATTATCAGGAGCAAACCGCTTGGGATTTGAATAAAAACGAGAAACAACCAATGACGGATATTCCTAAGTCTAATGTGCTTATTTACTATACAGAAGATGGTACAAAGGTAGCGATAAGACCTTCAGGAACAGAACCTAAAATTAAATTCTATTTTAGTGCATTAGACAAAATAGAATCAGAGAAAGATTTCAAATCTAAGGTAGAAACTCTTAATGCGAAAATAGAAGTTATCAAAAAAGATTTAGGTCTAGCATAAATTATCAAATAAGGTATAAATAATAACACTACATATACAAGAATTCTTATGAAAGTATCTCGTTTAGCAGCTAATCTAGTAGGCTCAGAAATAGTAAAAATAGGAAACGAAGTTAATGAGCTTAAGGCTAAAGGAGCTCAGATAGCTAATCTTACTATAGGGGATTTAAACGCTAATATTTATCCTATCCCTTCTCTTCTAAAAGAAGAAATACAAAAGGCTTACAGAAATAATTTAACTAATTACCCTCCGGCTAATGGTTTGTTAAGTCTTAGGGAAAGTGTATCTTCGGATTTAAAGAAGCGTTATCAGTTAGATTATTCACCAGAGGAAATATTAGTGGCTGGAGGTTCTCGTCCGCTTATTTATGCGGCATATATGAGTGTTGTAGATGCAGGTGATAAAGTAGTTTATCCTCTTCCTTCTTGGAATAATAACCACTATGCTTATCTTACTTCTGCAGAAAAAGTAGAAATAGAAACTAAAAAAGAAAATAACTTTTTACCTACTGCAGAAGAGCTAAAACCTCATTTGGAAGGAGCAGTATTATTGGCTCTTTGTTCTCCTTCAAACCCTACGGGAACTATGTTTACCGAACAACAACTGAGAGAAATCTGCGAGATGGTAGTTGCTGAAAATAAAAGAAGAGGCGAAAACGAAAAACCGCTCTATTTGATGTACGACCAAATTTACGCTATGTTATTTTTTGGTCATGAGCATTTCAACCCTGTGAGTTTAGTGCCAGAAATGAAAGATTATACCATATTTATAGATGGTTCGTCTAAATGTTTTGCAGCTACAGGAGTAAGAGTGGGTTGGGGCTTTGGTCCTTCGGTAATCATCAATAAGATGAAAGCTTTTTTAACGCATATTGGAGCGTGGGCACCGAAGCCAGAGCAAGAAGCTACAGCTAAATTCTTATCTAAAACAGATGAGGTAGATGCTTATGTAAATGATTTTAAAGGAAGAATACAGCTGAGCTTAAATACATTACATCAAGGTATTCAAGAGCTTAAAAACAAAGGCTTTGCAGTAGATAGTGTAGAGCCTATGGGTGCATTGTATCTTACCATTAAGATGGATTATGTAGGAAAAACCACTCTAGATGGAGAGGTATTGAAGGATACCACTGATGTTGTGTTTTATCTTATCCGAGAGGCAGGTATGGCGTTAGTGCCATTTTCGGCATTTGGTAATTCCAGAGAAACCCCTTGGTTTAGAGCTTCAGTAGGTGGCTGTTCTTTAGAAGATATTAAAAATATGTTACCTGTATTAGAAGGAGCTTTATCAAAGCTTAAATAATATACATTCAAATAATGAAAAGCTTTTCTAGGTTATTCTTACTGGTTTTCTTTAGTATAAGTTCTTTTCTTCTTGCTCAAGAAGGGCAGTGGGTATTTATGTTTGAAGAAAATAGCAACCAAAAAGTTTTGATAGATAAGACCAATGTAAGAGCTGAACCTAACTTACAATCGCTTAAGGTAGATAGTTTAGATATAGGGCAGGTAGTGAAAATTCTCCAAAAGACAGAGCAAGTATTGTCTTTAGGCAAACGTTCTGCAAGTTGGTACAGAATAAATTACACAAAAGAAGGCGAACCCAAATCTGGGCATATCTGGGGAGCTAATTTAAGTTTAGGATACAGGTCTAGAGATGGCTATGATTTTCTTTTTGGAGCCTCTGCTACGGAGAAAGATGAGGTTAAACTAGAGGTTGTGATGCTGAAAGATAAACAAAGTGTACAAAAAGTTTCATTTAATGTAGGGACAGAAAGTTTGACTTCGGTAGCCTTTAAATGGCAAGGAAACAAAGGGTTAGATGGAGTGTCAGATATTCTGTTGGCGAGTGTTTCTGGCGAGGCGTGTGGCATTCCGAGCTATGAGCAGTATATACTATTAAATGGGGATAAAATGGTGGCGTTACCAGTGCTGATGTCCGTTGCTGATGCTGATGTTTTTTATCATTCAGAAGAGTATGTTTTTCCAAAAGATAAGGGCGGAATTAAAGGTAAGATTATCATGAAAACTGAAGAGATGGAAAAAGATGAGAAGGATAAAGAGCACATTAAAAAATCCAAAAAAATCTATCTTTTCAAAGACGGAAATGTTTCTCAATTATAAATAAAAAAGAATGAAACAAAAAATAATTGCTGTAATTCCTGCTCGTTATCAAGCAAGTAGATTTCCTGGCAAGCTAATGGAATTGTTGGGAGATAAAACTGTTATTTCTACAACTTATCAAAATGTGGTGGAAACAGGGCTTTTTGACGAAGTTTTTGTAGCAACGGACTCCGAGGTTATTTTTAATGAAATTAAGGAAAACGGTGGAAAGGCAGTAATGACGGGTGTACACGAAACAGGAAGTGATAGAATAGCCGAAGCCGTAAAAGATATTGAATGTGATATTGTTGTAAATGTGCAAGGTGATGAGCCGTTTCTTAAAAAAGAACCTCTAAAACAATTGATTTCAGTTTTTGATGAAGATAAGGATAAGAGTATTTCTTTGGCTTCGCTTAAAATAAAACTAGAACAGTGGGACGATATAGAAAATCCTAATAATGTAAAAGTAATTACGGATAATAATGGTTTTGCTCTTTATTTCAGTCGCTCCGTTATTCCTTTTCCTAGAGAGAAAACAGATGATTTGCAATATTTTAAACATATAGGCGTTTATGCTTTTAGAAGGGAAGCGTTGCTAGAGTTTTCTAGTTTACCGATGAAGCCTCTCGAAATAGCAGAAAAAATAGAGTGCATCAGGTATTTGGAATATGGCATGAAAATAAAAATGATAGAAACCGATTTCGTTGGTGTTGGCATAGATGTTCCAGAAGATTTAGAAAAGGCGAAGCAGTTGCTTAGACTTTAATATTAAAAAAGAAAATAATGATAAAAAAGATAGCATTAGTTGTATTATTAGCTTTAGCACAGGTTTTTTATACGCAAACAGCTAAAGAAATTATAGACAAAAATATAGAACTGACAGGAGGACTTACCAAATGGAAGTTGCTAAATTCCATAATGTTACAAGGTAAAGTGGTTCTGGGAATACAGGAAGAGTATCCTATTAAAATCTATCAGCAGCGTCCTAACCTTACCAAAACATCTATCATTATCAATAATAAAGAGAGTGTTATAGAGGCTTATGATGGTAAAAAAGGCTATGCAATGAACTATGCTAACAATAAGTTACAGGAATTTGAGAGCTACCAACCTGAAAGTTTTGATACAGATTTTATTGATTTTGAAGCTAAAGGATTCACAGCTGTGATTTTGGGTAAGGATAAAGTAGGGGAAAGATTGTGCTATAAGGTAGAGCTTACTAAAAATGTAAATAAAACTCTGTATTATTTTGATACTGAAAACCATATGCTTCTTAAAGAGGTGAAGAAAGGAGAAACGCTTTTATATTCAGACTTTAAAAAGGTAAATGGGCTTACAATGCCTTTTAGAATAGAGGCTTCTACTCCTAAAAAAGAAGGAGATTATGTGATGTTATTCAATAAAATAGAAGTTAATAAGGCATTTCCTGACAATACCTTTAAAATAAAATAAGATATAATGAAAAAGCTCTTTATATTCATACTTTCCGCACTTGCTTTAGTGCAATGTTCTAGCAAAAAAAATGAGGTACAACTAGACACTTCTAAGTTTCCTAAAAGTATCTACGATTATAAAGTGGAAAGTCTAGATGGTGGAGAAATTAATTTTGCGGATTTCAAAGGCAAAAAAATACTTATTGTAAATACAGCTTCTGAGTGTGGTTTTACACCTCAGTATGAAGCCTTGGAAAAGCTCTATCAAAAATATAAAGATAGGCTAGTGGTAGTAGGCTTCCCTGCTAATAACTTTGGAGGGCAAGAGCCAGGGACTAATACCGAGATTAAAACTTTTTGTCAAGTGAACTATGGAGTAACTTTCCCTATGGCAGCTAAGGTTTCTGTGAAAGGAGAAGATATAGTGCCTATTTTTCAGTTTCTTACTAAAAAGGAATTAAACGGAGTTAAAGATACTACCATACTTTGGAATTTTACCAAATTTCTTCTAGACGAAAACGGGAAAATAATAGAAAGCTATCTAAGTACTACTAAGCCTGATAGCGAAGCGATTACGAAACATTTAAAATAAATAAAAAGAAAAACTGAAAACTTTTTTCATTTTTAGTGTAACCTTTTTAGTGGTATGGTCGTACACTATACCGTAACTCTTTTTTTGAGCAAAAAATATTATGAGACAACTTAAAATTACCAAGCAGGTTACCAATAGGGAAACGGCATCATTAGATAAATATTTGCAGGAAATAGGTAAAGTAGACCTAATTACTGCAGATGAGGAAGTGGAACTGGCACAAAAGATTCGTGCTGGAGATAAGGTAGCTCTAGAAAAGCTTATCAAAGCTAACCTTCGTTTCGTAGTTTCTGTGTCTAAACAATATCAAAATCAAGGCTTATCATTACCAGATTTAATCAACGAAGGTAATTTAGGATTGATGAAAGCTGCTAAGAGGTACGATGAAACGAGAGGTTTCAAATTTATATCCTATGCAGTGTGGTGGATTAGACAGTCTATCTTACAGGCTTTAGCGGAACAGTCTAGAATTGTTCGTTTACCGTTGAATAAGATTGGGTCAATCAATAAAATTAATAAAGCATACGCTCACTTAGAGCAAGAGAATGAAAGACCGCCTTCCCCAGAGGAGTTGGCAGAGGTTCTAGATATGAGTGAGGAGGATATTAAGGAGTCTATGAAAAACAGCGGAAGACACCTTTCTATGGACGCTCCGCTAGTAGAAGGAGAAGACTCTAACCTTTATGATGTTCTTCGTTCAGGGGAATCTCCTAGCCCAGACAAAGAGTTGATGCTAGAATCTTTACAAATAGAGATTGAAAGAGCGTTACAAACACTTACACCTAGAGAAGCAGATTTAGTAAGGCTTTACTTCGGGCTTAATGGCAAACACCCTATGACTTTGGAGGAAATAGGCGAAACTTTTGACCTTACGAGAGAGCGTGTTCGTCAGATTAAAGAAAAGGCTATCAAAAGGTTAAAACACAACTCAAGAAGTAAGATTTTGAAGTCTTATTTAGGAAAATAAAAACTATAAAAGGATAATGCATTGTTAGCGTTATCCTTTTTTTATTATAAATAATTAAATACCAATTAATTTTAAAATTTAGAAATGAAAACAAAACTAATTGCTCCATCTTTACTTTCCGCCGACTTTGGTAATCTCCAAAGAGATATAGAAATGCTTAACCGTAGCCAAGCCGATTGGTTTCATGTAGATGTGATGGATGGTAGGTTTGTGCCTAATATATCTTTCGGTTTCCCTGTAATGAAAACGATAAAGGAACACGCTAAAAAGTTTGTAGATGTGCATCTTATGATTGTAGAGCCAGAGAAATATGTGGAAGAATTTATTGATAACGGAGCCGATTTGGTTTCGGTGCATTACGAGGCGTGTACTCATCTACATCGAACAATTAAACTGATACAAAGTAAGGGAGCTAAAGCAGGAGTGGTGCTTAATCCATCTACACCTGTAAGTGTATTAGAGGATATTATAGGGGAGGTAGATTTAGTATTGTTGATGAGTGTTAATCCTGGGTTTGGTGGACAGAAATTTATAGAAAACACCTACAAAAAAATAAAGCAAACTAAAGATTTAATTTTAGACCAAAATGCTACAGCTTTAATCCAAATAGATGGCGGAGTAAATACAGACAATGCTTCTAAGCTGTTTGAGGCAGGCGCTGATGTTCTTGTTGCAGGAAATGCAATTTTCTCTGCAGAAAATCCAGAAAGCGTAATAGAACTTCTTAAAAGTTAAGGAGTAGTTTTAGTTTAAAATGAAAAGCCGCTTCAATCAATTTTGAAACGGCTTTTTTAGATTTATTTTGAGTTTACAGAATCTATATTTTGCTGAGTGTTAGCATTATTTATAGAGTCTATTTTTTCAACAGGGACTTCTCTAGTAGCTGCCTCTTGGTTACTTTTGTTAATTTGTTTCCAAACAAACCATCCCATAAGTATTAGAAGTATTAGTGGGAGAAGCCATTTCCATACAGAAATTTCTTTAACGTCTTCGCTTGTTTTTTCTTCTACCTTTTCTTTTAAGTTATCCAACTTGTTAGAAGCACTTTCTTTGAAATCAGAAAAACCTTTTTTAATTGAATCCGAAGCTTCAGATAACTTTTCGGAAGCATTGTCTTTAAACTGTGCAAGTTTTTCTTTAGACTCATCTAACTTTTCAGATAAATCTTCTTTCAAGTCTGAAACCTTATCTTTAATTATATCTGAAGTTTCAGATAACTTTTCGGAAGTATTGTCTTTAAACTGTGCAAGTTTTTCTTTAGACTCATCTAACTTTTCAGAAAATCCATCTTTAATGTCCGAAACTTTATCTTGAATATTTTCAGTTAAGGTAGCTTTAGCCTCTTCTGTTTTGTTTTCTAGATTTCCAAGTCCTATAGCACCTAATGAGAAACCTACAGGAACAAGATTAGATATATTAGTTTTCTCTTTATTTAAAAGAGTTTCAAGTCCATTACTGTCTAAATTTTGGTCTTTTGCATATCTTCCTATGGTTGCTAAAGAAGTTAGTGAGGTAAATCCTAAAAGAGCATCGGCAGAAGATTCTTTAATCCCTGCAAAAGAGGAAATTCCAGAAGTGATACTTTTTATTTTATCTCCAAAGACCATCGTTAGTACTTTGCTAAGAAGTTCATTAGCAAAAGAGCTTTCCTGGCTTAGTTTAGATAAAATGCTGGTATCAGCTAATTGTGTAATTTCTTGTAAAAGAGACGATTTGTCGGACTGAGATATAATTCCACCTAATACAATTGGGATAAGTGCATTGGTAGCCTTAGAGACAGCTTCTTCTTTTTCGCCTAATTGAGAGGCAAGTTGGCTGGTAACGCCGTGTCCGAATTGCCCTTTAATAAGTTCTATGATATTGATTGACATAATTTTAAATTTTTAATAGGTTAATAATTAGTAGGCTTTAGCAAAAAGCACTCTTTGTTTAGATGGTTTTCCTGAAATCATAGAAACGCCCTCTTCTTTTTCTCCCTCTAGAGGAATGCAACGGATAGTAGCTTTAGTTTCTTCTTTTATTCTTTCTTCTTCTTCTTCCGTTCCGTCCCAGTGTGCTAAAATAAAGCCTCCTTTGGTTTCTAAAACTTCTTTAAATTCTTCGTAAGAATCAACTTTAGTGATGTTTTCGTCTCTAAATTTAAGAGCCTTGTTATAAATGGCCTTTTGGATTTCTTCTAAAAGTTCTTGGATATAAATTTCTATATTATCTAAAGGTTTAACTTCTTTAGAAAGGGTATCTCTTCTAGCTATTTCTACTGTTTTATTTTCTAAATCTCTTGCTCCTATTGCTATTCTTACAGGGACACCTTTCATCTCATATTCTGCGAACTTCCAACCTGGCTTTTGGGTGTCTCTATTATCATATTTTACAGAAATGCCTAAGGCTTTTAGTTTAGATTGTAGTTCGTAGGCTACTTCATCTATTTGTTTAAGCTGTTCTTCGCCTTTAAATATAGGTACAATAACTACTTGTATAGGTGCTAAAGATGGTGGAAGTACTAGACCGTTGTCATCAGAGTGAGACATGATTAAAGCACCCATAAGCCTTGTTGAAACGCCCCAAGAAGTTGCCCAAGCATACTCTATTTTGCCTTCCTTATTAGTGAATTTAACATCAAATGCTTTAGCAAAGTTTTGACCCAAAAAGTGAGAAGTTCCTGCTTGTAAAGCTTTTCCGTCTTGCATAAGAGCTTCGATACAGTAAGTTTCTTCTGCACCTGCAAATCTTTCACTAGGAGACTTTATTCCTCTTACCACAGGTACAGCCATAAAATTTTCAGCAAAATCAGCATAAATATTTAGCATTTGCTCTGTTTCTGCAATAGCTTCTTCTTTTGTAGCGTGAGCTGTATGTCCTTCTTGCCATAAAAATTCGGCAGTTCTTAGGAAAAGTCTTGTTCTCATCTCCCATCTTACCACATTAGCCCATTGGTTGATGAGGATAGGTAAATCTCTGTAAGATTGTACCCAGTTTTTATAAGTATTCCAAATAATAGCCTCAGAAGTAGGTCTTACAATAAGTTCTTCTTCTAATTTGGCCTCAGGATCCACCATAAGTTTTTGTGGATTTTCGGGGTCTGTTTTTAGACGGTAGTGGGTTACTACAGCACATTCTTTGGCAAAACCTTCTGCATTTTTTTCCTCCGCTTCAAAAAGACTTTTAGGAACAAAAATAGGGAAGTAAGCATTTTCGTGACCAGTTTCTTTAAACTTTTTATCTAGTTCGTCACGCATTTTTTCCCAAATAGCATAGCCATAGGGTTTAATTACCATACAGCCTCTTACACCTGAGTTTTCGGCTAAATCAGCCTTTACTACCAACTCATTATACCATTTGCTATAGTCCTCGCTTCTTGATGTTAATTTTGCCATAAATTTACTTTTAACTTTTATTTTATAATTTTGTAGGTGTATCTAGTTAAATGGTTAAATAACACCTAAGTTATGATTTGTAATTTGAGAGATTTTTTTGGTATAGTTTTAGCTATATCCACCTCAATTCAAGCACAAAGATAAATAAAACCTACATAAGATTATGAAAAAAATAGATTATAATTTCTTAAAAAGAAAATGGGCTGTTAGACTAGCATTAGCCACTTCTGTTAGTTTTTTGTTGACCTCTTGTGGAGCACAAATGGGAGGTTATACAGAGACTGATGGTGTTTATTATGATCCAAGTAAAGATGTAATTCCGGAAGGGGTAGTTGTGAATGACCGTAATAATGTAGGAGATTACTACGACTATAGTAATGATTATAGAGTGGTAGAAAACTCTAGACAATTACAGCAAAATCAAAATAACAAATATCAAGAATGGACGGATACTCCTGTACAATCCGATTCAGATTGGGGTGCCTTTGCAGGAGTTGAAAGACGCTATACTGGCTGGGGTTGGAATACGCCTTTCTGGGGAACAGGCTTTGGCTGGGATCCTTATTGGGGAGGTTTTGGCGGTTGGAATAGCTGGAATATGGGCTTTGGTTGGAGTTCAGGCTGGGGTTGGAATATGGGCTTCGGCATGGGCTGGGGGTCAGGTTGGAACAGATGGGGTTGGGGAAATCCTTATTGGGGTGGAAGGTTTGGTTGGAATCCTTACTGGGGAACAGGTTGGGGCAACCCATATTGGGGTGGCTACGGAGCATGGGGGAATCCTTATTGGGGAGTAGCTCCTCGTCAGTACAATTATAGAAGAAGTGGTGTAGACAGTATTACTAGATATAATAACGGAGGATTCAATAATCCAATTTATAGAAATCCAAATAGCAATAGTAATTCAGGAAGAAACTTTGGCGGATTTAGAGACTCAGGCTTTGGAAGAGGAGATAACAGGATTAACCGTAATAACAGTAATAATGGCTACTCAATGCCTCAAACAAGAACATTGAGAAGATCTGAGCCGAACTATAATTATCAGGACAGAGGAATGACACCTCGTACACAATCTATACCAAGAAACGATGGATTTAGAAACAATTCTGGCTGGGGCGGAGGTTCCAATAGAAGTGGCGGTTTTGGTTCTGGTAGCTCAGGAGGTGGTATGAGATCAGGGGGAGGTTTTAGAACAGGTGGTTTTAGATAGTTTATTTAATTGAATGCTAAAAAATAAAATTAAGATAATGAATAAGAAGATATTTTCAATATTAGGGCTGTCTGTTGGAGCTTTATTTTACTCTCAAGATGTTTCTGTAATTAGGAATACGGTAGATGTTTATTCTGATACACAACCTAATGGTTCTGCAAAATACATGGGTATGGCAGGAGCAATGGGAGCAATGGGAGGAGATGCTTCTTCTATAAATGTTAACCCTGCAGGTATAGCTGTTAATATTGTGGGTGAATTTTCTGGAACGCTTAATGCTTTGGGAAATAAAAATACCTCAACTCTAGCAAATAAATCTTATGATGAAGTTTATAAGAAAACTAATTTAGGACATTTAGGAGGGGTTGTTGTAATGCAAACTAGCAATAATTCTAAATGGAAGTTTATTAACCTAGGGTTTAATTATAGTGCTAAGGATATTGATAGCTATATTAGAACTCCTGAAAATCACACTATAAATGAAGCTATAGATTATACAGATAGTAATGGTAATTCGCAAACGGATTTACTACTTTACGATGGACATGCTTATAATAGAGTAGGGCATACTTCAAAATTATCCTTCGCATTTGGTGGTAATTACGACCATAAGTGGTATGTAGGTGGTGGAGTACACTTCCATTCAGCAAATATAGAGCAAGGAGATTTTTTTAGAATGCAGTCTCAAACGGCAGGTACTAAGGGGCTATACCAAAAACAAGATACTCCTTTTCAAGAATCTTCCGGAGGGGTAGCAATTTCAGCAGGGGTTATAGGTAAAATAGATAAAAACTTTCGTGTAGGTTTAGCATTAGAGTCTCCTACTTGGTGGAATATAGAGAGGGCTTATAACTATTATGGATTTGATAATAATGGAGTTATGGGAACGGCTTTGGGCAATGAGAATAGAAGGTTGAGTACTCCAATGAAAGCTACTCTGAGTGGTGCTTATATAGCTAACAAGAATTTTGTAGTAAATGTGGATTATACTTTAGGTGTTACAAAGCCTCAGTATAATGTACAGGGAGATGCAGAGAAGCAATTAAATGAGTTTTTTAATAAAGTGTATTCTAATACTTCTGAGTTAAGATTGGGTGCGGAATACAGGTTAGATAACTGGAGATTTAGAGGAGGTTATGCATATCAATCTAATCCTTTCTCTACTTCGTCTTTAAGTGTTATTGATCCAACAAGTAATTTATATTCTGATAGAACATTTAGTAATTTATATCTTTCAAATAGACAGACTTTAGGTCTGGGACTAGGGTATAATTTTAAATCTTTCTATGTAGATGCGGCCTATCAGAATGCAAGTTCTAAGTTTGCTAATCCATTTTATGCGGGAGATTACGCTTCTCCAGTGGAGAATAGTGTGTTTAACGAAGGAGATGGTGTAACACAGAAGAGAAGTATTGTTTCTGATGTTAAAACAGTAAGAAATAACTTTGTGTTTACTGTCGGTTGGAGATTTTAAAAAAAGTTACATTTAAATAGAAATAGAGAGGCTACTTATAATTGAGTAGTCTCTCTATTTTTTTTGCTGGATTAGATATTTTTTATAATTTTGTTAGACTTATCTAACTTTTGTTTGAGTGATGAAAAAATACTTCAAAGATAGAATGTGGAAAAAAGAGCGTTCTGGTAATTCTTTGTCAGAATCGTTTTCTAGTATTGAGGTACCTAAAGATGCAGGTTTTTGGAAGAAATTTTTAGCATTTGTAGGTCCAGGGCTTATGGTAGCGGTAGGCTATATGGATCCAGGTAACTGGGCAACAGGCATTGCTGGTGGAGCTAAATTTGGATACATCTTACTATCGGTAGTACTTATTTCTAATCTTTTTGCGATGTTATTACAGCATTTGTCTTTAAAGTTAGGTATCGTTGCCGAAAGAGATTTGGCTCAAGCCTGTAGAGATAGTTATTCTCGACCTGTTAACTTTCTACTTTGGATTTTTGCTGAAATAGCCATAGCGGCTACAGACCTTGCGGAGGTAATAGGGGCTGCCATAGCTCTTAATCTTTTGTTTGGGATACCACTTACCATTGGGATAGCCATTACGGTAGTAGATGTATTTGTTATTTTGATGCTTCAAGCCAAAGGTTTTAGATGGCTAGAAAGTGTCGTGGGTGGTCTGATAGCAATTATCTTCTTTTGTTTTTTATACGAAATAGTGGTAAGTAATCCTGAGTGGTTTCCTATTTTGAAAGGTTTAGTGCCACAGAAAGAAATTGTATTTAATCCAAGTATGCTCTACATAGCAATAGGTATTTTAGGAGCTACTGTAATGCCTCATAACTTGTACTTGCATAGCAGTATTGTACAGACTAGAAACTATTCTAGAGATGATAAGGGGAAGAGGGAAGCTATTAAATTCGCTACTTTGGATAGTAATATTTCTTTGTTGTTAGCATTTTTAATCAATGCAGCTATACTTATTATTTCATCGGCGGCATTTCATCACACAGGCTATCAAGATGTTGCTGACATTACAGACGCTCATCAACTTTTGTCTCCAATTTTAGGAACGAGCCTCGCTAGTATTGTGTTTGCTATAGCTTTGTTGGCTTCTGGGCAAAACTCAACCCTTACAGGCACTTTGGCTGGGCAGATTGTAATGGAGGGTTTTCTCAATATTAAATTAAAACCTTGGTTAAGACGATTGATTACGAGGTTGATAGCAGTAATACCAGCATTGGTAGTGGCTATTATCTATGGAGAAAAAGGAACGGCAGACCTTTTAATATTAAGCCAAGTTATACTTTCCTTACAGTTGAGTTTTGCGGTTGTGCCGTTGGTAATGCTGACTAATAACAAACTTAAGATGGGAGTATTTGCTAACCAAGGTTTTTTGAAGTACGCTGCTATCATCATTAGTTTTATTATTGTTGTCTTGAATATTTATTTAGTTTATACTGAGATAGTCTAACGGATATACTTTTTGTCTGTCAATTTGTCCTAAATCTTAATTTGGCAACATCTTTGACAATACCCAAGCAATAAAACCAATAAAGAATGGAAGAGAACAAAGATTTGCACGAAGAAAAACTTAATGTTTCTGAAGAAAATACAAGTGAAGAAACTCAAAATATAAATACTGACAGCGAAGAAAATCTGACAAAAGAACCTACAACAGAAGAACTTTTGGCAGAGGAGAAAGATCGTTACATTCGTCTATATGCTGAGTTTGAAAACTATAAGAAAAGAACTTCTAAAGAGCGAATGGAGTTTTTTCAATATGCTAATCAGGATATGATGGTGAATATGCTTGCCATTCTAGATGATTTTGAAAGAGCTTTAAAAGAAATAGCAAAAACAGGGAAAGAAGAAGATTTAAAAGGAGTAGAACTTATCTATCAAAAATTCAAAAATAAACTGACAGAAAAAGGATTAAAACCTATAGAAGTAAATGCGGGAGACGACTTTAATGTAGATTTCCACGAAGCTATTACCCAAATACCAGCTCCTACCGAAGATTTAAAAGGTAAAATTGTAGATGTAATAGAGTCTGGATATATGCTGCACGATAGAGTCATTAGATTCACTAAAGTAGTTACAGGACAATAAATCTTACATTATAAATGAAGCTTTCATTTATTATAAAACTAAAATAAATAATGTCAAAAAGAGATTACTACGAGATATTAGGGGTAGAAAAAAACGCAACGGCAGACGCTATTAAAAAAGCCTACCGAAGACAAGCGCTTAAATATCACCCAGATAAAAACCCAGGAGATAAAGAAGCTGAAGAAAAATTTAAAGAAGCAGCAGAAGCCTACGAAGTTCTTAGCGATGAGAATAAGAGAGCTAGATATGATCAATACGGTCATGCGGGAGTAGGCGGTAGCGGAGGTTTTGGTGGTGGAGGCTTCGGTGGTGGTATGAATATGGAAGATATTTTCAGCCAGTTTGGAGATATCTTTGGTGGTCATTTTGGAGGTTTCGGTGGCGGAGCTAGGAGACAAGAGGCTAGAGGTACTAACCTTAGAGTTCGTATCAAGCTAAGCCTAGAAGAGATGATGAATGGGACTCAGAAAACCATCAAAATCAAAAAAATGAAACTTGCCCCAGGGGTAACTTCTAAGATCTGCCCTACTTGTAACGGTAACGGTGTCCAAATGAAAGTGATGAACACAATGTTTGGACAGATGCAAACGCAAACCACTTGTGGGGCGTGTAATGGTATCGGTAAGGTAGCAGATAAAATACCAGCAGGAGCCAATGCTCAAGGGCTTATTAAGGCTGATGAGGAAGTGAGTATCAACATTCCAGCTGGAGCTAGAGATGGCATACAACTAAGTGTAAGAGGTAAAGGTAATGACGCTCCTTTCGGTGGAACACCAGGTGATTTGCTTGTAGTGGTAGAGGAAGAGGAAGATGCAAACATCAAAAGAGAAGGAGATAACCTTCACCAAGAGTTATATATTTCTTTTGCAGAAGCAGCGTTGGGTACTTCTAAAGAAATCCCAGTAGTAGGTGGCAAGGTTAAAATAAAGGTAGATGCAGGAACACAATCAGGTAAGATTTTACGACTTGCAGGTAAAGGGCTTCCTAGCATAGACAGCTATGGTAGGGGAGATATGTTTGTACACATCAATGTATGGACGCCGCAAAACCTTACAAAGGAACAAAAAGAATTTTTTGAAAAACAACTGAACAGTGGCGAAATGAAAGCCGAACCTTCAGGGAAAGAAAAAACATTCTTTGATAAAGTAAGAGATTTGTTTAACTAAAATTATAATAATGATAAAAAGAGACTTTTAAAGGTCTCTTTTTTTATGAGCGATTAGGATAATTGTAACAAAAACGCTTTTCTTTGTACTAACTAAAATAAAAATATAAAAATGCTTAGAGCAGAACATATTACAAAAACCTATGATGCAGGCAGAAAAGTAGCTTTGTCTGACTTTAGTATAGAAGTTCCTACAGGGAGCATCTACGGGCTGTTAGGACCTAACGGAGCAGGTAAGACTTCTTTTATTAGAATCATCAATCAGATTACTCAAGCGGATAGTGGTAAAGTTTTTATAGATAACGAAATTTTAAGTCCTCACCATATTAAGGCGATTGGTTATATGCCAGAAGAGAGAGGTCTTTATAAAAATATGACGGTGGGAGACCAAATTCTCTATTTTGGAGAGCTTAAAGGTATGTCTAAAAATGAGGCGCTTACTCAAGCTAAATATTGGTTTGAACGCCTAAATATAGACCAATGGTGGAAAAAGAAACTCTCCGAACTTTCCAAAGGTATGGCACAGAAAATACAGTTTGTGGTAACGGTACTGCACCGCCCTAAACTACTTATTTTAGATGAGCCTTTCTCTGGGTTTGACCCTGTAAATGCTAATCTCATTAAAGACCAAATCATCAATCTTAAAAATAATGGGACAACCATTATCCTCTCTACGCACAGAATGGAAAGCGTGGAAGAAATGTGCGATTATGTAGCGTTGGTTAATCATTCAAAAAAAATCTTAGACGGAAAAGTATTTGAGGTAAGAGAGCGTTTTAAACAAAATGTTTACGAAGTTGTACTCGCTCACTCTAATTCTGAATTGTTGGAAAATTTTAAGTCTGAATTTTCGCCTTCTGATTGGCAAGAAAAAGATGGACTTGTTAGTTTTAATTTAAAATATCAAGGCGAACAAAACCAATTGTTGTCAAAACTAATGCCGCTAGGAAGCATTAGAAGTTTTAATGAGAAAATACCTAGTATGAACGAAGTGTTCATTACTGCTGTACAAAACTAATATCGTATGAAAAATATTATTATCATAACCAAAAGAGAATTTCTTACTCAGGTTAAAAAGAAATCTTTTATTGTACTCACTTTGCTGGCTCCGATTTTAATGATAGCTTTCGGGGCTGTTATAGGATTGATGTTTAAAGCTAACGAAACGGAATATCAGTTTTCTGTCATAGATAAAAGTGGCGTGTTTGAAAACCGAATGAAAGCTCCACAAGATGTTTCCCTTGTGTATGCATCTCCTAACACCGAGGCATCTTTGAAGGAAGGGTTGAAGACTTCTGAAGCTATTGATGGAGTGTTGATTATTCCTCCTATGCAAGGGGAAGATTATGAAGCTTTACAGAATCAAGCTCAGCTATTGGTAAATAAGAAAATAGGTTTTGATGTAAGGAAAGCCTTGGCATCTTCTATGTCGGAAGTTATTAAGAAAGAAAAAATAAAAGCACTTGGAATTACCGAAACTCAAGTGAACGACTTAGATAAATCTTTTGAACTTAAAACTACCAATGTTTTAGATAATCATCAGCAGGACGATAGCCTTGCGTTTGGTGTAAAATCTGGGTTGAGTATGTTATTGATGTACGCTACTTTTACATTTATTTTGATTTATGGTGTAAGAGTGATGCGTAGTGTTTTGGAAGAAAAAAATAACCGTGTGGTAGAAATTATTATTTCTTCAGTTAAACCATTTGATTTAATGATGGGTAAAATCTTAGGGGTTACTTTAGTAGCACTTACCCAGTTTGTTATATGGATAGGTATGGCGGTAACAGCAGCAGTATTTTTTAATCAAAGTTTTAGCCCAATGTCTACCGGAAACACTTTGGAACAAATGGAAAATATACAGGAGGTAGTGGCTCATATATCTCATACTTTGTTGGAGCTTAATTATGGGCTTATTATTGGGGTATTTCTTGTATTTTTCCTTTTAGGTTATATTTTTTATAGTTCTATCTATGCTGCTATTGGTTCGGCGGTAGATAACGATACCGAAACCCAACAGTTTACAGTCTTTGTAAGTGTTCCGTTAATGTTTGGGCTTTATGGTAGTATTTCTATTATGAATAATCCTGATGGTCCTATGGGCTTTTGGCTTTCTATGATTCCGTTAACTTCTCCTGTAGCTATGATTGCAAGGATACCGTTCGGAGTGCCTATTTGGGAGTTGGTATTGTCGGTTGCGTTATTATTTATCACTACACTTTTGATGGTTTTTATTGCTGCAAAAATATACCGTGTAGGCATACTAATGCATGGTAATAAAGCAACTCTAAAAGAACTTTGGAAGTGGATTAGACATTCGTAAGTATTGGGAGTAATTATTATAAAAAGCTGAGAGAATATTTTTTCTTTCGGCTTTTTTGTTGAGTTAATATTTGAAATGAATAAAGGTGTGTGGGAGAGTGTTTTTTTAGAAATTTTAATATCAATAATTTTTTGTAAATTCGCACTAAATTTTTAATCAATGAATTACGATATTATAGTTATAGGGAGTGGTCCTGGTGGTTATGTAACAGCCATTAGAGCAGCACAGTTAGGTTTCAAAACAGCTATTGTAGAAAAAGAAAACTTAGGAGGTATCTGCCTTAACTGGGGTTGTATTCCTACAAAAGCATTATTGAAATCGGCACAAGTGTTTAAGTATATCAACCATGCAGAAGATTTTGGTCTTAATAAAGTGGAAGCTAGTTTTGAATTTCCTAATGTAATTCAGAGAAGTCGTGGGGTGGCGAGTAAGATGAGCAAAGGGATTGAGTTCCTTATGAAAAAGAACAAGATAGATGTTATCTTCGGTACGGCTAAAGTTCAAAAAGGTAAAAAAGTTTTAGTGGAAAAAGATGGCGCTACAAAAGAATATTCTGCTGAGCACATCATCTTGGCAACAGGAGCTCGTTCTAGAGAGTTGCCAAACCTTCCTCAAGATGGTAAAAAAGTAATAGGGTATAGACAAGCACTTTCTTTACCAGAGCAGCCTAAATCTATGATAGTAGTAGGTTCTGGAGCTATAGGAGTAGAGTTTGCTTATTTCTACGCTACTATGGGGACTAAAGTAACTATTGTAGAATTTATGCCAAATATTGTACCTGTGGAGGACGAGGAGGTTTCTAAACATTTAGAAAAATCTCTTAAGAAAGCGGGTATAGAGGTAATGACTAACGCTTCTGTAGAATCTGTGGATACTTCTGGTAACGGCGTTAAAGCTAATGTAAAAACAGCTAAAGGTAATGTAACATTAGAGGCTGATGTAGTGCTTTCAGCAGTTGGTATTACGGCCAATATTGAAAATATAGGACTAGAAGAAGTTGGAATTAAAACAGATAAAGGTAGAGTTTTAGTAAATGAATGGTATCAAACTTCAGTGCCAGGTTATTATGCGATAGGAGATATTATTCCTACTCAAGCTTTGGCTCATGTGGCTTCTGCGGAAGGAATCACTTGTGTGGAAAAAATCAAAGGGCTACATACAGAAGCTATAGACTATGGTAATATTCCAGGGTGTACATATTGCCTTCCTGAAATAGCATCAGTGGGTCTTACCGAAAAACAAGCCAAAGAAAAAGGCTATGATATTAAGGTTGGGAAATTCCCATTCTCTGCTAGTGGAAAAGCGACTGCAAACGGAGATACAGATGGCTTTGTAAAGGTAATTTTTGATGCTAAATATGGTGAGTGGTTAGGTTGCCATATGATAGGTAATGGCGTTACCGAAATGATAGCAGAGGCAGTAGTTGCTAGAAAATTAGAAACTACAGGGCATGAGATTTTGAAATCTGTTCACCCACACCCTACATTGTCAGAAGCAGTTATGGAAGCTGTAGCTGCAGCTTATGGCGAGGTAATACATATTTAATTTAGAATTTACCTTGTTTTTAAATATAAAACTCCTAGATTTTATGTCTAGGAGTTTTTATTTTTAATAAAGTATGAGATACTATTGGCTGATTTTATGACCTTAAATATTTATTTTTAGGATTTTATTATTAACAATAGTTTAGGTTCAACTTTAAAAATCCTTATTTTTGCAATCTAAAGAATTAGCATTGAAACATACGAATCATTTAATGTTGGTAGATAACCTCTCTCCTCAGCAACCTATAGGTGTGTTTGATTCTGGTGTGGGAGGGCTTACTGTAGCCAAAGAAATCAAAAGGCAAATGCCTCACGAAAATATCATTTATTTTGGGGATACCAAACATTTACCTTATGGAGATAAATCTAAAGAGGCCATCGTTAGATTTTCAGAAAAAATAGCTGAGTTTTTACTGGAGCAAAACTGTAAAGCTATTGTGATTGCTTGCAATTCTGCTACGGCTAATGCATTGAAAGAGGTTAAAGAATTGGTAGGGGATAGAGCTATTGTTTTTGATGTGGTTAATCCTGTTGCGGAGAAAATAGCTTATGAAATTCACACCAATGTAGGCGTTATTGCAACTAAAGCTACTGTAAATGCAGGTATTTACAAGAAAAGTATCAGACGCTTTAATAAATTTATCAAGGTGGATGAACTAGCCACACCACTTTTAGTTCCAGCGATAGAAGAAGGTTTTAAAAATC
This sequence comes from Riemerella anatipestifer, assembly GCF_009932355.1. GTDB lineage: Bacteria > Bacteroidota > Bacteroidia > Flavobacteriales > Weeksellaceae > Riemerella > Riemerella anatipestifer_E. The sequence continues at coordinate 26,166 of NZ_LEKU01000021.1, read as the reverse complement.
ACCCTATCACTCATTCTATTTTGTATCATTATTTGAGTAATAGTAAATTAAAAAACATTGAAACACTGATTTTAGGGTGTACACACTATCCACTATTATTAGAGGAAATTAAGCAATATTATGGCAGTAGAGTAAGAGTGATTGATTCGCCTAGTATTGTAGCAAATTACATTAAAATATCTTTAGAAAAACATCATTTACTTAATTCTGAACAGAAAACAACAGAAATGAAGTTTTACCTTTCTGATTTAACCAAAAATTTTGAAAAAATATCTAAAAAGTTTTTTGGGAAGAGTATAGATTTAGAACTTAAAGTACTTTAAATAAAATAGCGACCTTTGAGATTGAGGTCGCTATTTTGTTTTATTTTTGTAGAAGCATTGCTGCTTCTTTTGCTGCATAGGTGAAAATCATATCAGCCCCAGCTCTCTTAAAGCAAGTTAGGCTTTCGATTAAGACTTTGTCATTATCTAGCCAGCCATTTTGCGAAGCGGCTTTTAGCATAGCATACTCTCCACTCACTTGGTACACGGCAATAGGAATATCTATTAGCTCTCTAACTTTAGAAACAATATCTAAGTAAGGCATACCTGGTTTTATCATAATAATATCAGCTCCTTCCTCTACATCTTTAATTACCTCATTTATAGCTTCTCTAGTGTTATGAAAATCCATTTGATAAGTTTTTTTATCTTTAGGAATGTTTGCGGTTTCCTTCGGAGCACTATCCAACGCACTTCTGAAAGGTCCATAGAAAGAACTTGCATATTTAGCTGCATAAGACAAAATACCTACATTATGAAACCCGTTTTCCTCTAGTCCTTCTCTTATAGCCATTACTCTGCCGTCCATCATATCACTTGGTGCTACAATATCCGCTCCAGCTTCAGCTTGAGAAATAGACATCTTAACCAAAGCTTCCACCGTAGCATCATTATCCACTTCACCATTAGTTACAATACCATCGTGTCCGTAGATAGAATAAGGGTCTAAAGCTACATCAGGCATCACTACCATTTCTGGAACTGCTTCCTTAATAGCTCGTATAGTGTTTTGCATCAATCCATTAGGATTCCATGCTTCTGTTCCTACATTATCTTTGAGGTGGTCTGAAACCTTCATATAGATATTAACCGCTTTCACACCCAAAGCGAACAGCTCTTTGCATTCTTCCACCGTTAAATCTATACTTCTACGATAGATACCAGGCATAGAAGGGATAGCCTCTTGTTTCTTTTCTCCTTCCATCACAAACATAGGCATTACAAAATCAGATGCTGAAAGATGGCTCTCTCTTACAAGGCTTCTTAGGCTGTCATTTCGTCTTAATCTTCTATTTCTTGAATATATAATCATTTTTGGAATTGTATTTGTTGTGCAAATTTAACAAGACTTTAGCAGAATTAAATCTTGTAAGCTGATTTTATTTTAGATATATTTGTAAATATTTTTAAATCAATACTATGAAACAATTTTTATTCTCTATATTTTTATCAATTGCATTTTTTGGATTACCCTCCACGCTGAAGGCTCAGAATGTAAGAGATTATATCAATAATCAACAAAAATCTGATGATGCTCTTGTGGTAGCTTACCCTAACCCAGCTAAGGATTTCATTGTATTAAAAACTAAAAATCCATTAACTAGGGTTAAAAGTGTTACTTTTTATTCTATAGTTGGAGCTCAGGTAATGGAGGTTTTTCCTAATTCAAATTATGTTGAAATTAGATTAGACAAGCTTATATATGGTAAGTATCTTATAAAATATACTTTAAGTGATAATACTCAACAGGTTACACAAATTATAAAACAGTAAATTTTGTGTTGGCTAATTCAAAAAAAAATATTACTTTTGCCAACTAATTATTAACAGGGACGAGTTCCCATAAAATCAATATTTTATGTCAGTAAAAATTAGATTACAAAGACACGGTAAAAAAGGAAAACCGTTTTACCACATCGTGGTTGCAGATTCTAGAGCAAAGAGAGATGGTAGATTCATCCAAAAACTAGGAACTTACAACCCAATTACTAACCCAGCTACTATTGATTTAGATGTAAATGCAGCGGTAGATTGGTTAAACAAAGGGGCTCAGCCTACAGATACTGCTAGAGCTATCCTATCTTACAAAGGAGCTCTTTACAAGAAACACTTACTTGGAGGAGTTGCTAAAGGTGCTTTTGATGAAGCTGAAGCAGAGAAAAGATTCAATGCTTGGTTAGAAGAAAAAGAAGCTAAAGTACAAGGTAAAAAAGAAAACTTAGCTAAATCTAAAGAAGAAGCTAAGAAAGCTGCACTAGAAGCTGAGCAAAAAGTAAGCGAGGCTAGACTAAATGCTAGAAAAGAAGCTGAAGCTACTGTAGAACCAGCAGAAGAAGTTGCTGAAGAAAGTACAGGAGCTCCTGCAGCTGAAGAAAACGAAGCAGAAGCTTAAGAATTAAAATTTAATCATGCGAAAGGAGGATTGCTATTTTCTTGGAAAAATCACTCGTAAGCATGGTCTTTCGGGAAATGTTATCTTAAAATTAGATACAGACCAACCCGAATTTTACAACAAATTGGAATCAATATTCGTTGAAATCAACGGATTATTGGTTCCTTTTTTTATAGAAAAACAACAGTGGCAAAAATCAGACTCTAAAATCATTACTTTTAAAAATGTGTCTGATGCTATGATAGAACAAGCGTTAGGCAAAAATGTGTTTTTACCACTTTCTACTTTACCTCCATTGAAGGGCAATCAGTTTTATTACCACGAAGTAATAGGTTTTGATGTTTTTGATGAGGCTGAGAACTTTTGTGGTTCAATCAAAGAGATTAACGACCAAACCGCACAACATTATTTTATCCTTAATAATAAAGGTAAAGAGGTTATTATTCCTATTATCAAAGATTGGATTCTGAAAGTTAATAGAGATGAAAAAGTAATTTCCATGCAATTACCAGAAGGACTTTTAGAAGTATTTGAGGTATAAGTCTTCTATTATTATTACGATATTATTGCGTTTTTCCTTAATATTTCCTAGTGGCTTAAGTTAAAATCACTACTTTTGTAGCAGATTTGTGTTTATAATCTTTTATGTAGGTTTTTACAACTTACGTGTTCAAAAGAATAGGTTTTTAATGATGACTAATACTGAAAAAGAATTACTAAAGTTAGGAAAGCTACTCCCTGTAATGGAGCATTTCTACACGATACAAGGCGAAGGTGCACATACGGGTAAAGCGGCATATTTTATTCGTTTAGGAGGTTGTGATGTTGGTTGTCATTGGTGTGATGTTAAAGAAAGTTGGGATCCTAACTTGCACCCTTTAATGGACGCAGAAGAAGTAGCCCAAATAGCAGCAAACCATTCTAAAACTATTGTTTTGACGGGTGGAGAGCCACTTATGTGGAATTTAGAAATACTTACAAAAAAATTAAAAGACTTAGGGTGTACTATACATATAGAAACTTCTGGTGCTTATGAAATGACTGGGCATATAGACTGGGTTTGCCTTTCTCCTAAGAAAACAGGTTTGCCTAGAGAAAGTATATATGCAAAGGCAAATGAGTTAAAAGTAATTATTTTCAATAATCACGATTTTAAGTTTGCTGAAGAGCAAGCCTCTAAAGTATCTCAAAATTGTAAATTTTATCTCCAAAGCGAATGGAGTAAAAGAGATGAAATGTATCCTAAAATAACCGATTATATTTTAGAAAATCCTAAATGGCAGGCTTCAGTGCAAACACACAAATATCTTAATATCCCATAGTATACGAATGCAGAATATCCGCTATTCTAGATATTTGAAATTTTTATTTATAGGAGCAGATATTTTTGCTATACTTAGTTGTTTTTATATACTTTTCCCTAACAAAGAAGGAGAATGGCTGTGGAGAACTGAAAGCCTTATTTTCTTGTCTATTGTTTGCGTGTTTTGGGGGCTATTGAGTGGCTACACTCGTTTGTATCATGTTCCTCGTACACTTACTTATACACTTCATTTAGAGAGAATTTTAAAACATGCTCTGTTTTTCTTTTTAGGAATATGGATGTTGGAACTACTGTCTACAAAAGTAAATTTCAGTCAAAATGAATTAACTTTTTGGGGGTATTTCTTGATTATGATATTATCATTTAAGTCGTTTACTTTCTTTCTTCTTAAATATTACAGAAGTTTAGGTAAAAATCACAGAAATGTGATGTTTTTTTCAGCTGATAATCTTTCTACTATTTTAAAACAAACTCTTCTAGAGCGTAAGGATTATGGCTATAAAGTATATAGTTTTAATGGAAATATCACCGAGCAAGAGCTTACTCTTTTTTGGAAAACCAATGGTATAGATACATTATTTTTATCTTCAGAAAATGAAGCAAACCAAATAAAAGAAATTCTAAAATTGGCGGAAATACATAAAGTTAATGTAAACTTAGTGCCCAACACCTTTAACCAAAGTTTTTTTAACTACCATCTACAATATTTTGGAATATCGCCTGTGCTTATTCCAGAAAGATATCCGCTAAGTTTTGTTAGTAATCAAATAATTAAAAGGTTATTTGATATTTTGTTTTCAATTTTAGTATTGGTGTTTGTAGGTATTTGGCTTTTCCCTATTATCTCATTTTTTATTTGGTTAGAAAGCGGCAGCCCTATCTTATTTATACAAAAAAGATATGGTTATCGGGGGAAAATCTTCCAATGTTTTAAATTCAGAACAATGGTTGATGACCGTCAATCTTGTGAGAAACGAGTTACAAAAGTGGGACGGTTTCTTAGAAAAACCAGCCTTGATGAGATGCCTCAATTTATAAATGTTCTGTTTGGAGATATGTCTGTGGTAGGACCACGTCCTCATATGCTTTCTGTAGATGATTTTTATAAATCTCAAATAGAGCAATATAGTACACGAACTTTAGTAAAACCTGGAATAACAGGGTTAGCTCAAGTGAATGGTTTGAGAGGTGATGGTGGAGGAAATCTAGATGAAAAGATGAAAAAAAGGCTACTAGCCGATGTTTTTTATATTAAAAATTGGAGCATAAGTTTAGATATTGTAATTATATTAAAAACCATTTTTTTGATTATCAGAGGAGACGAAAATGCTCAGTAGTTACTGAAAATCTAAATTAAAAATATTAACTTCGCAAAATGTTAAAGTTGTCAAAAAGAATGCTTACCTCTGTGGGAGAATATGTTTTGTTACTAGGAAAAGTAATAAAACGCCCACAGAAGCATAATATTTTTTTTAAACTCTTGATGAGAGAGATTAACGATTTAGGCGTTAACTCCTTTGGTTTGGTATTATTTACTTCCATATTTGTGGGAGCCGTAGTCGCAATACAGATGTATAATAACTTTAAGGCGTCTACCATTCCCATTCCACTGTACTTCATAGGTTATGCTACTAAGGTGGTGCTTATTTTAGAGTTTTCGCCTACTATTATTAGCCTTATTTTGGCAGGTAAAGTAGGGTCTTATATAGCGTCTAGTATAGGAACGATGAGAGTAACGGAGCAGATAGATGCTTTAGATATTATGGGTGTTAATTCCCCTAACTTTTTGATTCTTCCAAAGATAGTAGCCAATGTTATTTTTAATCCGTTACTCATAGCCATTAGTATTGTTTTCGGTATTTATGGAGGTTATTTAGCCGGAGTTGCCACAGGTAATTGGACAGAAGCCGACTATATTACAGGTATACAAAGATATATCCCAGACTATTTTATATGGTATGCCTTTTTTAAAACGGTGGTGTTTGCGTTTCTTATTGCTACAATTCCAGCTTATTTTGGTTATAATGTAAAGGGAGGCTCTTTAGAAGTAGGTAGAGCTAGTACCCAAGCGGTAGTTTGGACTATGGTGGCAATTATTATTGCCGAACTTGTATCAACCCAATTATTTTTAAGCTAATGATTGAAGTTAAAGATTTAAGAAAAAGTTTTAATGATGTAGAGGTTCTCAAAGGGATTACTACTACTTTTGAAACAGGAAAAATAAACCTTGTCATTGGTCAATCGGGTTCTGGTAAAACAGTGTTTTTGAAGTGTTTACTCAATGTTTTTGATCCTTCTTCCGGAGATATTTTATTTGATGGAAGGAATCTAAGCATTATGGGACGAACGGAAAAACAAGAAATTCGTTCTGAGATAGGTACTGTATTTCAAGGGAGTGCTTTATTTGACTCTATGACGGTAGAAGAAAATATATCTTTTCCTTTGGATATGTTTACTAATCTTACTTATACCGAAAAAAGAAAAAGAGTAAAAGAAGTAATTGGAAGGGTTCATTTAGAAAATGCTAACACTAAATTTCCTTCCGAAATATCAGGCGGAATGCAAAAACGAGTGGCAATCGCTAGAGCAATTGTAAACAATCCAAAATATCTCTTTTGTGACGAACCGAACTCCGGTTTAGACCCTAACACAGCCATTGTAATAGATGAGCTTATAAAAGAAATTACAGAGGAATATAATACGACGACGATTATTAACACTCACGATATGAACTCCGTACTTACCATAGGTGAGAAAATAGTTTATTTAAGAAAAGGTGTTAAAGAGTGGGAAGGAAACAAAGACCTTATTGTTAAGGCAGAAAATGAACATTTGATAGACTTTGTCTATTCTTCAGCTTTGTTTAAGCAAGTAAGGGAAACAATGTTAAGAAATAATCAAACTAATTTATAAAAAATAAAACATTATGAAAAAAGTATTCGTAGGTTTAGCTATTGCAGCTTCATCTTTGATGATGGGGCAAGTGAGTTTTGGGGTAAGAGCTAACGCATTACTTAACGCTAGTTCTCCAAGCTGGTCAGATTTAAAGGATAACATTTCTGAATCATTAAATACTAAAGGTAATAACATTACAGGTTTTAATATTGGTTTATCTGCTAAAATTAATTTACCTATTACTTCATTATTTTTAATGCCAGAGGTTTACTATACACAATTTGGTAGCAAAACATCTTTAGGAGATTTAGAATTAAAAGCTAAAAGTGATAGACTAGATGTTCCTGTTCTAGTAGGTTATAACATTTTGGGCGAAAAACTAAGCTTATTTACAGGACCTGTAGCTTCTTATAACTTAACTTCAGAGCAAACCTTTAAAGATTTTAAAGAAAATATTTCTAAAACCTTTACAGTAGGCTATCAGATAGGTGCTAATGTAAGAGTATCAGATTTTGTTTTCAATGCTCGTTACGAAGGAGCTTTCTCTAAAGACCAAAGAGATTTTATAAGAACAGTATCTAGTAGTACAGATGAAGTGGTAAGATACGACAACCGTCCTAGCTTCTTTATCGTAGGTTTAGGTTATCAGTTTTAATACACGCTTTTTATTTTTTTAATAAGAAACAAAAAAATACTCAGAGATTAACTCTGAGTATTTTTGTTATAAGTATTTTGTTGTGCTGCTAATTCTGCAGCTTGTCTTTCTATTTCAATTTTCTCTTTTTGTAGTCGTTCAAATTCTTTTCTTTTAGCTGCTTCTCTCACTGCACTACCTTTGCTAATGTATCCTATAGCTCCACCAATAATGAGACCGATACCGATACCACCCATAACTCCTATAAGATGAGAAAGTTCTATTTTAAAGTCAGTTGTGAAATAAAATAAAAGAGCAGCAATAGCTAAAAGTATAATTCCTACAGTTGTTAAACTTTTCATAATCAAAGTGAATTTATTTACTTCCCAAAGATAAGAAAATTAACTCGAATAACTATATTTTACCTCCTGCAGCTTTATAGTATTCTAACGCTTTAGGTAAATGTAGCTGTATATCAGCTCTTCTGTGTTCAGGATTTGGGTGGGTAGATAGAAACTCTGGCTGTCTAGATGCACTTCCTCCAGATGCAGACTCCATTCTTTGCCAAAAAGGTTGGGCCTCTCTAGGGTCATAACCAGCCATAGCCATAATGTATAAGCCCATCTCGTCAGCTTCTAATTCCTGTTTTCTTCCATAAGCAAGCTGTGCTGCTTGAGAGCCTAGAGGATAAGCTACTGAGAATACTTGTCTTAAAGCTTGATTTTTTATGCTAGCTCCAGCTACCATGCCTAGCCCTTGTGCTACCATTGCTGACGATATTCTTTCGTTACCATGTCCAGCTAATGCATGAGCAACCTCGTGCCCCATAACTACTGCTACCCCTGTTTCGTTTTTACATACAGGCATTATTCCAGTGTAGAAAGCTACCTTTCCACCAGGCATACACCAAGCATTTAGTTGTTGATCGTCAAGTAGATTAAACTCCCACTGATACGATGCTAAGTCTCCCTCTCTTCCGATTGAGCGATAATAATTCTCTGCAGCATTTTTAATTCTTAATCCCACATTTTTTACTTGTCTGGCCTCTGTAGTTCCTGATATAACTTTGGCTTTTGATAATGTAGATTGGTATTGTTCTAACGACATGCTAGCCAGTTGACTATTATCCATAAATTGGAAAGATTTTCTTCCTGTAAGAGGATTGGTAGCACATGCTACTAATCCTAAAGTTAAGACACTCGCTCCTAATAAAGTTTTAATTTTCATAGGTGTTGTTTTGATAAATTATTGTAGTGCAAAGTAAACAATTATTATTCCAAAATTGAGGATAAATTGATGCTTTGTTTAATCTAATATTTAAAATAAAATCATTGTAAATTTAAACTATTGATTGACAAGTGTATAGTTGTGATGTTCTTAATCCTATTTTTTTAAGTATGATGAGTTTGTTACATCAATAAATCAATATTTGCAAGATTTATTTTTCGAAAAAAATGCCTACCTTTAGGCACTTATTTTGAATATACAATTTTAAACTTAATTTTAAATGAATTTAGCTGCATTTGTAAGTGTTAATGCTGAGAAATATCTCTCTAAACCTGCTATTGGTTTTAAGAAATATGATGAATGGAAATCGCTTAGTTGGACTATGTTTAAAAGAACCATCTTTAAAACCGCTAATGCCCTTAAAGAGAAAGAGGTGAAAGAAGGTTCTAAAGTTGCTATTTATTCCGATAATTCAGCAGAGTGGATTATCTTCGATTTGGCGGTTTTATCCTTAGGTGCCATAAGTGTGCCCATCTATAGTACCAACGGAAAGCAGCAAGTACAATATTGCTTACAAGATTCTGAAGCCTCAGTAGTGCTAGTTGGGAATCAAGAGCAGTATGATATTTGTTCTGAGATAATGAACGAAGTGTCTTCTTTGAAATTTATCGTGGCAGCAAAAAAACACATAGTATTAAGACATACTAATAGTATTCATTTAGAAAATTTAACTCAAAAAGGAAGCGAAGATTTTGAAGTTTGCTCAAGAGATAAAAGTGACCTCTCTACAATACTTTACACTTCAGGTACTTCAGGTACACCTAAAGGAGTAATGCTTACTCACGGAAACTTAATAGATTGTTTTCATGCTCACACTGATTTTTTTAAATTCAAAAATTTTGAAAATGAGACTTCTTTAGCTTTTTTACCACTGAGCCACATTTTTGAAAGAAGTTGGACTTTATATTGTTTAAGCAGAGGAGCTAAAGTTTCTTTTTTAGAAAATACAAAACTAATAGCTCACGCCCTAGAAGAAGTAAAACCAACAATGATGTGTGCTGTGCCTAGGTTTTATCAGAAAATTTATGGGGCTCTCAGAGAAATGGTGGAGAAAGGCTCTCCTACTAAAAAGAAAATTTTTGACTGGGCACTCAATACAGGCACGCAATGTAGTGAGTACAGACGACAAGGGAAATCCGTACCATTTGGATTGGAACTTAAAAATAAAATAGCTAATAAACTGGTATTTAGTAAAATAAAACAAAAGTTAGGTGGTAATCTTTGGTTTATGCCTTGCGGTGGTGCTTCTATATCTCCTGATATTCTTAAATTTTTTGATGCTATGGGAGTCCATATTACCGTGGGCTACGGTCTTACTGAAACTACAGCTACTTTAACCTGTTTCCCTGCGTACAATTACGAGTACGAAACTGCAGGTATCCCGATAGGTGACACACAAATAAAAATAGGTGAAAACAACGAAATTTTAGTTAAAGGTAGTGGTGTGATGAAAGGATACTATAACCTTCCAGAAGAAACAGCCAAAGCCTTTACTGAGGACGGTTGGTTCCGAACAGGAGATGCTGGAATTATAGAGAATGGTACTTTAAAAATTACCGACCGTATCAAAGATTTAATGAAAACTTCCAATGGTAAATATATTACACCACAGGTCATAGAAAATATATTAACCAACAGCAACTATATACAACAAGCTATGGTAGTGGCAGAAGGCAGACCTTTTGTAACGGCAGTTATAGTTCCTAACTTTGAAGCATTGAAAGAGAAGGTAAAAGCCATGAAGTTGTCTATGACTGATTGGAATGAAATTGTCTCTTCTGAAAAAATAACTCAGTTTTATCATGATATATTACATGATATTCAGAAAGAATTATCTGCATTTGAGAGAGTTAAAAAATTTGTATTACTTCCTAGTGAGTTTGAAATTCATACAGGAGAGATTACTCCAACGCTTAAAGTTAAAAGAAATGTAGTAATGTCTAAATACAGTAACTTAATAGAGCAGTTGTATGCTTAATTTTTAAAGTATTTTAACTTTAATAATTAAATTTTATGTTAGAACAATTTTTAGGAACGCCAAATTTTGAGGCTAAAAATATACAAGTTTCCGAGACTTGTCCGTCCAATATTGCTTTGATAAAATATTGGGGAAAGTATGCACAACAAATACCTGCTAACCCTAGCATCAGTTTTACACTGAATAATGCTAAAACAACTACCAATATCGTTTTTAATGCTAATGAACCTTTTGGAGTAAAGACTTACTTGGCAGGAAAGGAAGAAACTCAATTTTCATCTAAAATAGAAAAATATTTTAAAACTATTGAGCCTTATCTCCCTTGGATTCTTAGCGGAAGCTACGAAATTAGAACTGAAAACACTTTTCCTCATAGTTCAGGAATCGCCAGTTCGGCATCGGGGTTTGGAGCGATAGCCAAATGTCTAATGAAGATAGATGAGGCTTTTTCTAAGGAAACTACAACCCACGATTTTAGGTTGAAAAAAGCCAGTTTTTTAGCTAGATTAGGAAGCGGAAGTGCTTGTAGAAGTTTGTACAATGGTTTAGTGGTTTGGGGCGAAATACCAGAAGTGGAGGGCAGCTCTGACTTATTTGCTGTACCCTATCCTACGGAAGAAGTTGCTGAAGTGTTCAGAAAGTTTAACGATTGGGTATTACTTATTCACGAAGGACAAAAAAGCGTATCCTCTACCGTAGGGCACGGGCTGATGAACACCAATCCTTATGCTGAAAGACGCTTTCAGGAAGCTAGAGAGAATTTTATTCCTCTGAAAGAGATTTTAAAGTTTGGAGATTTAGAAAAATTCATTACCTTAGTAGAGCACGAAGCCCTTACATTACACGCTATGATGATGATGAGTGAGCCTGCATTTATCCTTATGAAAACAGGTACTTTAGAGGTTATCAATAAAATTTGGGAATTTAGAAAATCAACAGGATTGCCGTTATTCTTTACCCTAGACGCTGGTGCTAATGTGCATTTGCTTTTCCCTGAAAATCAAGAGACCGAAAAAATAACTGCTTTTATTGAAAAAGAATTATTACCTCATACCCAAAATGGAAAAGTAGTAAAAGACAGTATAGATTTTTAAATATTTAAAAATTAAATGAAACTTCATCACATTGCCATTATTTGCTCTGATTATTCGGTTTCAAAATCTTTTTATACCGAAGTTTTAGGGTTAAATATTCTACGAGAAGTGTACAGAGAAGAAAGAAGCTCTTACAAACTAGATTTAGGCATTGGTAGTGATTATGTTATTGAACTTTTTTCATTCCCTAATCCTCCTAAAAGACTTACCAGACCAGAAGCGTGTGGATTAAGACATTTGGCTTTTTCTGTGGACTCTGTGGAGGAGCAAAGAGAAAAATTACTAAAATTAAATATCAGTTGTGAAGCTATTCGGGTAGATGAATGGACGAATAAAAAGTTCTTTTTCACACAAGACCCAGATGGGCTTCCAATAGAATTCTACGAAAAGTAAAATATCCAAATAAATTATAATAAAAGTAATAAAATGAAAATAGGAATTTTGGGAGGCGGGCAGCTAGGAAGAATGTTGATACAAGAAGCTCTGAAATATGATGACGATTTTTATACCCTAGACCCTAGCCTTGAATGTTCTTGTGCGTCTATTTCAAATCTTACACAAGGGGATTTTAATGATTACGAAGCCGTATTCAATTTTGGTAAAGATAAAGATATTGTTACCATAGAGATAGAACATATCAATACAGAGGCGTTAGAACAATTGGAGCAGCAAGGCGTTAAAGTTGTTCCCAGCTCTAGCATTATTAAAATTATACAACATAAAACGCTTCAAAAATTATTTTACCAAAAATATCAAATTCCAACACCTGATTTTCAAATCATTCAGAATGCTTTGGAAGTGGATTTTCCATTTCCTTTTGTTCAGAAATTGGACAAAGGAGGTTACGATGGTAAAGGAGTACAAGTCATTAAAAATGAGAACGATTTAATTAAACTTTGGGACGCACCTTCTGTTTTAGAAAAATTGGTAGATATTGATAAAGAGCTTTCAGTCATCGTTGCTAAAAACGAAAACGGAGAAATAAAAACTTTCCCAGTAACGGAAATGGTGGCAGACCCTAAGCTCAACCTTTTAGATTTTAACATCTGTCCTGCTTTTATATCAGAAGATACTCAATTACAAATAGATGCTATTGTTTCTAAGTTTATATCTGCCGCCGACTCTGCTGGACTTTTTGCCATAGAATTATTCTTAGATAAAGAAGGGAAAGTATGGGTAAATGAAACCGCTCCTCGTCTGCATAATAGCGGGCATCAAACTCAAGAAGGGAATTACAACTCACAGTTTGAACAATTTTACAGAGTAATAAAAAACTTACCACTCGCTGAAGTTACCACTAGAGGATTTTCGGGTATGCTGAATTTAGTAGGGGAAGAAAATGCTTCTGGAGCAGTAGTTTATAAGGGTTTGGAGGAAGTGCTAAAACGCCCCAACGCCTATGTTCATCTTTATGGAAAAAAGGAAACGAAACCTGGTAGAAAAATGGGGCACATCAATGTCTTATCCGATAATAGAGAACAGTTGATACAAGAATTGACAGAAATTAAAGCATTAGTGAAAGTAAGCGCTAAATAAATCTAATTTTATATAAAAAGAATAAAGAATGGTAGGAATTATTATGGGCAGCCAAAGCGATTTGCCAATAATGCAACAAGCAGCAGATTTTTTACAATCTATGGCGATACCGTATGAGCTTACGGTGGTGTCTGCACACAGAACTCCAGAAAGAATGTTTGATTATGCTAAAACTGCTAAAGAAAGAGGTCTTAAAGTTATTATAGCGGGAGCTGGTGGAGCGGCTCACCTCCCTGGTATGGTAGCGAGTTGTACCACACTCCCTGTAATTGGAGTGCCTATACTCAGCAGTAATTCTATTGATGGCTGGGATTCGGTGCTATCTATATTACAAATGCCTTCGGGAATACCTGTAGCAACGGTAGCTCTTAACGGAGCCACTAATGCTGGAATATTAGCTGCCAAAATTTTAGGTTCGGCGGATGAGAGTATTTCTAATTCATTAGAAAACTATCAAGAAAGTTTAAAAAATAAAGTATTGGATAGTATAGAGTATATTAAAACTCAACACCCTAATCAATTTGATTAAAAAAAGCCAACTCATCTTTATCTATAAAAAAGCATATATGAAGACTGTATTTAAACTCATAATATTCTTTTTTGTTTTACAATCTTGTGATAACAAAACGGTCTTAAATGAAGAAAAACATAAGACTCAAGAGACAAAAATAAATACAGATAAAGCTAATAAAAAGAGTGAGCTTTATACAGACACTTTTGAGTTTGAATATTATAATGACAATGGAGATTATACATGGTTATCTGCAAAAAAAGGTCATGTTAAATATGATTTCGTAAATGACAATAACACTCAAAGAAATCTATTGAGAGGAGATATGTGTGAAATTACATGGGAAAAAGACACTATATATATTGCTGGTGAAGGGGAAACACCAAAAATTGAGAATTGGTTAGTTTCTATTAAGAAAATTAAAGATGGGAATGTTTCTAAATTCAGAAAAGATTATAAAAAAGAATTGAAGTATTATTATTCTGAAGAAGGTTATACACAAAGTGCTTTAGATGACTTATATCTTTCTGTAGAATACTATATCGCAAATACAAAAAACGAACTGATAAAATTAGCTATACAAAATAAAGAGCAATTAGAATATTCTATTGAAAGCAGAACAGAAAACAATAGAGATTATCAAGTTTTGGGTATTGGATATACTTTCGAACATAAGTTTAACATAATACAATGGCTATATATTGATATTGAAACACAAAAAATCTATGAATATGATATAGCTAATGATAAATTAGTTGAATTTAAATAGGTTTCTATTTAAAAATAAAAAAGGAAACGCCTAAGGTGTTCCCATAAATTTCATTAAATCTATATAATTTTTTTGATTGATGCCGTGTCCACTCATATACTCTCTAAAGGTAAAGTAAGCTCCCAAATCATAGAGTAAATCGGCAGCCTTTCTTCCCCATTCCAAAGGAATAATAACGTCATCTGTACCGTGCGAAATAAAAAACCTAAGGTGTTCTATTTCCTTTTTTGATTTTGTATAACCTTCCAATAATTTTAGTTCAGGGTAACAACTCATACAAGCCACTTTACTAAATAATGAAGGAAATCTAAATGCCAAAGCATAGCTTAACATACCGCCCTGACTAAACCCACATAAATGTACTTTAGAACTAATGCCGTAACGCTGTTTTAAAGCCTGTATATTGGTATAGAGGTCTTCCGTTGCCACTTTTGCCTGTTCTACATCTATAAGATTATTTTCGTCCATAAGGTTAATATCAAACCAAGCATATCCCTGATAAGGTGTAGATTTAGGAGCTCTAAAACTCACGATAAGCCAATCTTCTGGCAGATTAGGCACGAATGAAAACAAATCCTCCTCATTACTACCATATCCGTGCAGAAGAACTAGCATTGGAGTTTCAGAAGTGATATTCTGAGGCTCTCTAACTAAGTGGTACAAATCCATCATTTAAAAATTAAATGGCTTTTACTATGAAATAACTCTTTTTGCCCTTTTGTAAAAGAATAAACTTATCATCTATAAAATCCTTTTCAGATAAGCAAAACTCCTCATTTACTTTGGATTTATTGACAGAAATGGCATTTCCTTTTAGTTCTCTTTTAGCTTCTCCTTTTGATTTTAAAAACCCTGAATCCGCTAATAAATCGGTAATATTCATTCCAACAAGTTCCTTTCTAGATAATTCCTGTTGAGGCACACCATCAAAAATATCTAAAAATGTGGCCTCATCTAGTGCCACCAAATCCTCTGCTGTAGAACGACCAAAGAGAATTTCGGAAGCCTTAACCGCTTTTTGATACTCTGCTTCTCCGTGTACCCAAGTGGTTACTTCTTGTGCCAGTTTCTTTTGTAGTTTTCTTTCGTGAGGAGCTTCTCTATGCTCGTTTATAAGGGCTTCTATTTCTTCTTTATTAAGGAAAGTATAGAATTTAATAAAGCGTTCCGCATCTTCATCAGTTGCATTAAGCCAAAACTGATAAAAACGATATGGAGAAGTCTTTTTAGCATCTAACCAAATATTTTCACCAGCTTCACTCTTTCCGAATTTGGTACCATCACCCTTTGTAATTAGCGGAACTGTAAGTGCATAAGCCTCTCCTTGTGCTTTTCTTCTAATGAGTTCAGTACCCGTAGTGATATTTCCCCACTGGTCCGAACCTCCCATCTGAAGTTTAACACCTTGATTTTGGTAAAGATGAAGAAAATCATACCCTTGTAGAAGTTGATAAGTAAACTCCGTAAAGCTCATACCTTCAACACCTGCATCACCAGAAAATCTTTTCTTTACAGAATCTTTTGCCATCATATAATTTACGGTGATGTGCTTTCCGATATCTCTAGCAAATTCAAGGAAAGAGATAGATTTCATCCAATCGTAATTATTTACGAGTTCTGCTTTGTTAGGGCTATCACTTTCAAAATCTAATAAACGAGAAAGCTGACCTTTGATACATTCTTCATAATGCTTTAATGTAGCTTCATCTAAAAGATTTCTTTCTGCAGACTTTCCAGAAGGGTCTCCAATCATTCCCGTAGCACCACCTACTAGTGCGATAGGCTTGTGCCCATGTTGCTGAAAATGAGCCAATATTTTAATAGGAATTAAACTTCCGATATGCAGTGAGTCGGCTGTAGGGTCAAAACCGATATAAGCCTTCGTCATTTCTTTGTTTAGTAAATCTTCTGTGCCAGGCATCATATCGTGGACTAAACCACGCCATTTAAGTTCTTCTATAAAAGGGTTCATAGCTGTATTTTTCGCAAATATAATGATTTTTAGGTTTATGGTTTTAGGAGATAAAAGAGCAATTAACCTCTATTTACTATAATATCCTTTTAATCTATCTTCCTAAAAATCAGCTTTAATTATTTGGTGATTACAGATTTTTTTTTAATTTCACATAACCTAAATACATCATAATATGAAAACAATTTTAAAATTTTCAGTTTTGTCAGTAAGCCTATTACTTACTACATGTAAAGACCGGACAACGGATGAATCTCAAGACAAACTTCCTCCTATTACTCAAAACGGAGCCAATACCGCAGGGTGTTTAGTAAACGGAAAGGTACTAATCCCTAGAAATGGAGTTTCTGCAATCCTTACTGTTTACGGATTAACCATTAGCATGAGTAATTATACTCCTGGGTATTATATAGATTTGTATAATGTTGAAGAAAAAAGACGTGTATATATATGTACAGAGTAAAAATAAAACAGGAAACTTTACTATAAACCAATCGAATGGTGATGGTACAGGGAGAGCTCAAACTCTCTCCCAAATGTTCTATGAAATAGATAATAAAAAATATCTTTCATCTGATAATTCAGGTTTAATTACCATAACTAAATACGATTATCCGATAGTTTCAGGTACCTTTTCAGCAACGCTTTACAATGAAGACAATCCCTCGGAAAAAATCCAAATTACCGATGGAAGATTTGATATCAATGCTAAAACCTTAAATAAATAAAACTATGAAAACAATTTTAAAATTTTCAGTTTTGTCAGTAGGTTTATTACTTACTACATGTAAAGACCGGACAACGGAGGAATCTCAAGACAAACTTCCTCCTATTACTCAAAACGGAGCCAATACCGCAGGATGTTTAGTAAACGGAAAGGTACTAATCCCTAGAAATGGAACACGAAATTTGGGAGGGCCTTCTGCTTATGGTTTATCTATCTCAAGGCTTTATGGAAGCTTTAGATTAGATATTAAAAATTATAAAAATGGAGGATTTGTACATATGTATATCAGAAAGTTAGATGATAATAAAGTTATTTACAATATAGAACAATCGGATGGAGAACCTTTTGAGCCACATTCAAATAGTTCAGAATCACAATTATATGTTGCTTATAATAATAATATATATATATCTTCTACCAATTCAGGTACTATCAATATAACTAAAAGTTCGTACCCTATTATTTCTGGAACTTTTTCCGCATCCCTTTATAATAAGGATAATCCTTCAGAAAAAATAAATATAACTGATGGAAGATTTGATATTAATGTAGCAACTCTAAATAAATAAAACTATGAAAACAATTTTAAAATTTTCAGCACTTTTTCTTAGTATAATGCTGTATGCTCAAGAAAAAACTTATACACAAAAGATGGATAGTCTTATGATGTATGTAGACAAAAGCCAAATGACTACACCTATTCTCTATGACCGAGTATTTTCTTTTTCAAATCTAAATGCATCGGTACCAAGTAGCATTTCTTATGATTATTTTCTCCAGTCGTGGAGTGATATGTACCGTGCCAGTTACCAACCTAATTTTATTTCTCCCGAACATCTACAAGAATACGCTAGACGCAGTCTGCAAGATAATCAAGTGCAGATAGGGGTAATTAATCTAAAATATAATTACATTGATTTTGGTACAGATGAAGATCCAAACTTGGTTTTTGAAGATGGTTATTTTAGAAATGTGCCAGGCAAAAATCCATTTAAGGAAGCTCAAATCAGTTTAGTAAGCCCTTTAGTTTCAGAAATTACAAGCACCCAGGTAAACTATGTATTCACAAGCAGTACCATAGCACAAGACCCTACACTATCTCCCATTGAAAGTATAGAACTAAACTTGGGCGATGGAGTGATACGAAATTTAAACCTCAACTCACAACTTACCGTAGCCCAATCACAAAATTTTATAGTAAATTATACCTCTGGAGGTAACAAAAATATTTCTTTCAAATTAAAATTTGCGGACGGAACCAGCAAAACATTTCGTAAAAGTATAGAGGTAAAACTTGAAGATAAGCTCATTACAACCAATACTAATAATGGACTTTATTCTGATAAAGAGGATTTTACAGGGAGCAGAGGTATCACGCAAACCACACCATTTAGAGGTTATAATGAGTCTGTTGCTAAATCAGGAGTATTAGAGTACACCACTTATTACAATAGAGTATCTAACCCAGGATTTAACGGTGAAAAATTCTCTGTAAAACCCAAACTTAGAAAACCTGTAATTATCTTAGATGGGTACGACCCTGGTGATGGTAGAAAAACTCATCCTGAAAGTAAAGATTGGAGGAAAGACAAATCTAGTCTTTATGAATTAATGGCATTCGACACTGATAATATTCCAAATAATGGAAATGAAAAAAATTTGGTTACTGAACTTCAAAACAAAGGCTTTGATGTTACTTTGGTCAATTTTCCTAATGGAGCAGATTTTATAGAACGAAATGCAATGGCAGTGGTAGAACTACTTAAAAGAGAAAATGATAAACTAAAACAAAACGGGAGTTCAGAAAAAATTATACTAATAGGTCCCAGTATGGGAGGGCTTATTTCTAGATATGCTTTAGCCTATATGGAGAAAAATAATATTCCCCACAATACACGGCTATGGGTAAGTTTTGATAGTCCTCATCATGGAGCCAATATTCCACTTTCGGCACAAGCCAATTTACTCTTTTTTGGAACCATTGGAGGCTCTGAACAAGCAGCTAATAAATTTAAAGAAAACTTCTTCTCTCCAGCTGCACGGCAGATGCTTATTGAGCAACTTGATGGCTATCCTAATCCTACCTATCTTTCAAGTAATTCAGGAAGAAACAATAATCATCCGTTTCGTAAACAATTTCTACAAAATCTAACTAACAATGGTGTGTCAGGTTCCAATGGATTTCCTATACAGACGAGAAATATAGCTATTGCCAACGGAGCTACCACGGGGCAAAAGACGAATTCGGAAGGGCAGACACTATTAGAAATGGCAGGATTTGGTCCATTGAGATTGAAAGCAGTAGTTTTGGTTGATAATGCCCTACCTGCACCCAATAATACTGCACTTAATTTTGAAGGAAGATTTACAAAAACGGTGAAGTGTCGCATTCCATTGACAAGAATGACTTTTACCTGCGGTATCAATATAATTGATAAAAAAGTTTATACAAATAATCCTAATCCTAGAGGTTCTATGGATGTGGTGCAAGGAGGAACTTTTGGAACATTTGATATATTTCAACAAGAGTTCGACCAACCTTTAAGAGAGGGAGGTCTAAAAGATGTACAATGGAGACAAAATAGACATAACCATGCGTTTATACCTACTGTGAGCTCTTTAGCCTTCAAAAATCCGAATTTTGATTGGAATGCAGATATCAATAGAAATTTACTATGCAATCGGGAAATCCCTTTTGATGCCTATTTTATTGCAAAAACAAATGAGGAGCATGTATTCGTATCAAATGAATTAGTAGATTGGCTTATGAAAGAAATAGAAGGAAATTACCAAGCTCCTAATCTTGATTTATCTAAGATTGCATTATCTACTACACAAAAAATACTTTGTTTAGACGAGACAGCACAAATATCCATAAATACTACAGACCCGTGTAGCCTTCCTAGTAGATTTATATGGAGTACATCTCCAAATTTGCAGATTGTTGGTAACAATGCAGACAATACAGTGCAAGTTAAAGGAGTCCAAAATGGATTGGGATATGTATATGTAAATTTCGCCAGTGGACAAAAAATATCTCAAAAAATCTGGGTAGGTAAACCTCAATTACGTATAAAACCAGAGGAAGGAAGCACAAACTATGTAATCCAGCGTATAGAATCTTTAAACAAAGAAGCTACCTTAGAAGACCAAGGCTTAACCCCAGCAGATGTTACTTGGACAAGAAAAGACACAGGAGCCATAAGAACAGGCTATACTTACTTTGCAAATGGACGTGGGTACAACTGGCGTTTAGATTTAGAAGTAAACGCTAAAAATAAATGTGGCAGTAGCACTTATGCTACCACTATAACTCCACCCGCTCCTGGTATGTGCGAGTACACCTACACAGTGTCAAAAGTTCAAAATGACGACTATACCATTGCCAGAATAATGGAGCCAGTATGTCCGAAACAATCTCCTGAAGATAACAATCTAATCCAGAGTCAAAGCACTTCCAGCGAAACCTATCACATTACAGTAGTAAACAGCTTAGGGAATACCGTAATTCAAAAAACAGGTAAAGATTTCAGCCTTTCTAACCTCCCTACAGGAAGCTATTTTGTAAAAATCATAAAAGATGGGCAGATGCTTGTTGGGCAAACACTTATTAAAAAATAAATCTTAAAAGAGGCGGTTTCAAAAATATTGAGAACAGCCTCTTTTTTTATTACATTGAATTAAATTATGAATTGAGAGATTTTATGAAAACCCTCGGCATATTATTTGATACGGAGGAGCTAAAACAAAATTATGAAACATTTATTTTTAACCCTTATGCTATTTTGTGGACAGTTTATTTTTGGGCAGAAGAACTTTTTAGACCAGCCTTATTTAGAAACTTCGGGCAAAGCAGATACATTGGTAATACCTGATAAAATAACCATTAACATCAACCTCAATGAAGCTGATACTAAAAACAAAATATCGGTAGAAGAACAAGAAAAAAGAATGGAAAGTGCCCTTAAAAAACTAGGCATCAACACCGAGAAAGATTTATCTCTTAATGGTTTATCTAGTGGGTTTAAAACTTATTTTCTAAAAGGTCAAAACATTATTAAACAAAAGAACTACTCTCTTATCGTTCGTAATGCGGTTACGGCGGGTAAAGTCTTGATGGCACTAGAAGAGCAAGGTATTTCTAATGTGAACATCTCTAAACTAGAATATACCAAAGAAGAAGAACTTTTGTTAGCCCTGAAAAGTAAAGCCGTTTTAAAATCTAAGCTCACTGCAGAACGAATGGTGAAAACTTTAAATCAAAAATTAGGTAAAGCTATCTTTATTTCCGATGAAAATAATGCCTATCCTCAAGTAACTCCTATGATGATGCGTTCTGCAAAGACAGTGGAAAGCTATGATGCTAGTTCAGAAGCTCCTATTGATATAGAGTTTAATAAAATCAAATACGAAACTTTTGTTAATGTTAAGTTTCAGCTAGATTAAATTATAAAGGATAAAATACTAAAACAATGAGTCAAGGGTTGCGTTTTCTTCGTAGCCCTTGTCTATTTCTAGTGTAGGAGCATTTGCAGCGGCTACGGCTAGCCTATCGCAACGTTCATTATCGGGGTGTCCGTTATGCCCTTTAATCCAATGGAAAGTTGGGTTGTGCATTCTCATCAAAGGGACTAACCTTTGCCACAAATCAGGATTTTTAACTTTATTAAATCCTTTTTTTATCCAACCATACAGCCACTTTTGGTTAATGGCATCGGCGACATACTTGCTATCGGTGTAGATATGAACTTCGTTTTCGTTGTTTTTGAGTTTTTCTAATGCCACAATAACCGCCAATAGTTCCATACGGTTATTAGTCGTTTTTCTAAACCCTTGCGAAAATGCTTTCTCATAGTTCAGTCCAGAAACTCGCATAATAATTCCATAGCCACCTTTGCCTGGATTTCCGCTACAGGCTCCGTCTGTGTAGATGTCAATCTTCATTTAGAATGGCATATCATCATAATCGTCAATCTCATTCATAGAAGACCCAGAAATATTATCTGGAATATCAAATGCAGCACTAGGTTGTATGGTGGTTTTGATGCTTTCAAATCCGCTAGGATTATTATCCATTTGTCCAAAATTAGAACTTTCGTAACCTCCGTATAAATCTAAATCCGCAAACTTGGCAATTTCCTTAAAGAAAGAAAGCCTTACTTCGCCCGTGGCACCATTACGGTGTTTTGCTAAAATAATCTCGGCTTGGTTGGTGGTACTGGTTTGTGCTCCTTCCTCATCGTTATCCCAAAAATCTATCTTGTAATATTCTGGACGGAAGATAAAGGATACAATATCCGCATCTTGCTCTATCGCACCAGATTCCCTTAAATCAGAAAGTTGAGGGCGTTTGTTAGGGCGAGTTTCCACCGTTCTAGAAAGCTGTGATAAAGCAATAATAGGCACATTAAGTTCCTTTGCGATGGCTTTTAATGAACGAGATATGGTAGAAATTTCTTGCTCCCTTGTACCACCCTTTCCAGAGTTTGCAGTCATCAGCTGTAAATAATCCACCATAATGATTCTCACGCCGTGTTGCATTACAAGTCTTCGGCACTTTGCTCTAAAGTCAAAAATGGAGAGAGCAGGTGTCTCATCTATATAAAGTGGAGCGTTTTCTAAAGCAGCAACATTGTTAAAGAGGCGTTGCCATTCTTCATCACTCATTTGACCTTTTCTTAATTTTTCAGAGGAAATCCCTGTCTCGGAAGAAATCATTCTGGTAATAAGCTGCACTGATGCCATCTCTAATGAAAATACAGCAATAGGAATTTGATGTTCCACTGCAATATTTCTAGCCATAGAAAGGATAAACGCCGTTTTACCCATACCAGGACGAGCTGCTATGATAATCAAATCTGAGTTTTGCCAACCTCCTGTTTCCTTATCAAGTTGGGTAAATCCCGAAGGAATACCCGAAAGCCCTTCTTTATCTTTAAGAGATTTAATTTTTTCAATGGCTTCGCTTACTAAAGAACTAGCGGTATCAAAGCCTTTTTTTATCGTTCCGTTGGTAATTTCAAAGAAAGATTGTTCGGCACGGTCTAAAAGCTCAAATACATCTGTGGATTCTTTGTAAGAATTGTCTATCACATTCGCAGATACGTTGATAAGCGACCTCAAAATGTATTTTTCTAGGATAACTCTCGCGTGGTATTCTATATGGGCAGAAGAACTGATGCCTGTGGTTAAATCTATGATATAAGCGTCCCCACCAGCCAAATTAAGTTTTTCTTGCTTCTTTAACTCTTGGATTACCGTTAAAATGTCTATCGGTGTATTGTCGCCAAATAACTTAATGATGATGCGGTAAATCTCCTGATGTCTAGGGTCGTAAAATACTTCAGGCGTGAGTAAATCGTAAGTATTATCAAGAGCTTTTTTATCAATAAGAAAAGCCCCTATAACCAGTCTTTCTAAATCTACTGCATTGGGTGGCATTTTGCCTTGAGAAATAGAGAGTTCCTTCGCAAAATTACCGTTGACTAAAGATGATAATGTTTCCTTCTGTGCCATAGGGCAAAGATAGTGGTTTTATGTTTTATGAAGCTACAATGTTAAAAACTTGTTATTATCTTTTTATCAATAAAAAAAGAGACTGCAACAAGTACAGTCTCTTAGCTAATCATTTATATTTTTTTAGTAATTCTTTACCAATCCTTTTACGATTGTAATCACATTAGGCATAGCCTTGTTAGCTGCTTCTAAAACTTCCTCGTGAGAAACATTGAACGCAATTTCTGGTCCGCCTAAGTCGGTAATGATAGAAATACCAAATACATCCATACCTTGATGTTTTGCTACAATAACTTCAGGCACGGTACTCATACCCACAGCATCACCACCAATAGCACGGATTAACCCGTATTCAGCAGGTGTTTCAAAGGTAGGTCCTTGTAGAGCTACATAAACCCCTTGGTGTACCGTGATGTTATTCTCTTTTGCTACTTCTTCAGCAATGCTTAACATTTTTCTGTTATAAGGCTCACTCATATCCACGAAACGAGGTCCTAATTCATCTATATTTTTGCCCCTTAATGGGTGTTCTGGCATCATATTGATGTGGTCGTTAATCAGCATCACATCAGCCACTTTAAAGTTAGGATTTACCCCACCCGAAGCATTAGAAACGATTAGATTTTTAATTCCTAATAAGTGGAATACACGGAAAGGGAAAGTTACCGTCTCAATAGAATGTCCCTCGTAGTAGTGGAATCTCCCGCTCATCATAAGCACTTTCTTACCTTCTAGCATACCGTAGATTAAGCTACCTCCGTGCCCAACTACTGTAGTTTGAGGGAAATTAGGAATGTCAGCATAATCCAAAGTGTGGATTGCCTCTACTTCGTCTTTTAATTTACCTAATCCAGAGCCTAGCACGATAGCAAAGTCTGGTGTATCTCCAATAATGTTCTTAATGAACGCTGCTGTTTCTTTAAATTTTTCTAACATAATTCAGTATTATTTTGTTAAACTCCTCTAGCTTATCCATTTCTACATTGATAGGCCAGTAATATAATTTATCACTTAGATATTCAAAAGTTTTTAGCCTTACAAAATCTTTTTCTGTGGTAAGTATCATTTTATAATCTCCCATTTTTTTATACTCGGAGATTATTTTTTGCACATCAGCATCTGTAAAGCTGTGGTGGTCTTTAAATTTAAGGTGCTTTACTCTCTTAGCAAATCTATTCAGATGTTCTAGGAAAGGCGTTGGATTGGCAATTCCTGTAATCACCAATATATCGTAATAAGCCAAATTATTATCTGGTAAAGATTGTGTTTTGGAGAACACCGTTTCATCATAATTGATGGTGGAGAAAAATACCTTTTGGTAATGTTTAGGGCTTATTCTAGAAATATAGTATTGTTTTTTCTCCTCCGTAATATTGGCAGGACATTTAGAAACTACAATGATATGAGCCCTTTTCATTCCGTTTCGGCTCTCCCTTAAATTCCCTGCAGGAAGAATAAAGTCTTTAAAGTAAGGGTCGTTGTAGTCGGTCATTAAGATGTTAAGCCCTGCATTGATTCGGCGGTGCTGAAATGCATCATCTAGCACTAGCACATCTAAATCCATATCGGAAATAAGTTTTTTAGCACCGAAAACTCTATCCTCACTTACCCCAATTACAAAACGATTCTTAAAGCGTTCAAAAAGTTGCATAGCTTCATCGCCTACCGTTTTATAATTACTATTGTAATTCACAACTCCATAGCCTTTGGTAGTACGTCCATAGCCTCTAGAAAGCACTCCCGTACGATGACTTTTTGAAAGGAGTTCTGCAATATGCATTACCATTGGAGATTTCCCGCTACCACCTACGGAGAGGTTACCTACATTGATAATAGATGTATTAAATTTCGTAGAAGGCAACAATCCCCAATCATACATTTTGTTTCTTACAGAAGTCCCTAGATGATAGATTAAGGAAAAAGGATAGAGATACCATCTTTTCATATAGTCCACTTACAAATTTCCGTAGGCAAAAGTACGCTTTTTTTACGAGGAAAGAAAGAAAGCCCATTAGAAACAAAAAAGAAAATTAGTTTTGTTTTTTATAGAGTGGTGGATATAAATTATGCCCTATTTATTACTTTTTTTCCAAAAACTTGCATACTTCCACAAAAGATGATATGTTTGCCCTCAGTTTATGAGACACTATACCAATTACATACAAAAAAGTGTAAAAAAGCACTCCAATTATTTGGTAGTTCCAAATAATTTCGTAAACACACACACACACACACACACACACACACACACACACACAGTATAGTTTCGTGGGTATGCGTCCGACTATCTAGAAAATTCTTTAGATTCTTATCGTTAATTATAAATAATGTTCCGCCAACATTCGTTGGAGGCATTTCGTGTTTAGCACACTTTAAGTTTTGTTTTCATAAACCGCTAGAAGTCTCCTTATTTCATAAGTTTAATTTGTTGTTTTTGTTAGGAGCTTCTAGCTTACAGGAAGGATATTATGTCCTTTCTGCCTTAGC
>NZ_LEKU01000020.1:0-78866 GCF_009932355.1 Riemerella anatipestifer | reverse complement strand
CTAAACACCCCCTCATAATGCACCTCTTATTCTTAGGTTTATTACTACTAAGTATTTAATCTCTTCTAATCAATCCACTCCTATTCTCTCTTATCGAGGGTGCAAAAATATAAATTCTTTGCCATTAACTCCAAATGTTTTATATCCTTTTTTTATCCATAATATATAATCGATTGATATACAAAATGAAAAAATTTCCAATAGAATCTAGATGTATATAATCCACCTTATAATAATATATGACAATTTTTAGATTATAATCTAAGACTAAGTATAGTTTGCCAATGATTCTTTCAATTGGCTTTTAATAATATCTACAAAAGATTTTGGTTGTAGTACTTTTACTCTTTTACCATATGATAAAATTTCTTGCCAAAAATCGTAGGTAGGAACTAGAAATACACTGATGATGGTTTCTGTATCCGTTTCCTTCTCCACTTTTTGAGAATGATGTATAGGTAGTCTTTTAACATAACTACCCTGTTGCTTATCAAAAGAAAGGATTATTTTCTCGGGAGGTATTCCGTTAGGCAACACAATACCGAAGGAGTCTTTATAAAGGTTTTCTATGTCTATAATTTCAGGAACAAATGAGGAGGAAGATACTTCTAAATCGCTTATCCTATCTAAGCCATACGCTGTAATTTCTTTGGAAGTTTTACCATCGTCATAGGCTTGACCTAAGACATACCAACGGTATCTAAATTCTTTAAGAGCGTAAGGTTTTATTTTTTTCAGTTTGGGAATTTCATCATTATTCCATAAGCTATAATGTTTAAAGCTAATGATTTTATGTTTGTTAATTGCATTTAGTAAATCTTCAAGATTTTCGGTAATACCTCTAGGTGAACGATTTTCGAAGAGCAAAATATCTGCATTCTTTTTTGAGGAGCGGTACGCATTTAACAATAACAACGATTCAAAATATTCTTCTGGTTCTTCATCAGAAATAATATAGACTTTTTTATTTTTATCATAGCTAATATTTATTCCTGATAATTTTTCAATTAGTTTTTTATCTCTGAGGAAAGTACGATTGGTAAAACTTAAATCTAAATCTTCATTTATAAAGCGTTTGGATAAGTATTCAAAAATCTCTTGGTAAGACGCTCCTCTATCTTTTCGTCTTTTCAAAAATTCTTCTATATACTTTAGCCTAAATATTTGCTCAATTACCATAATAATTGTTTTTTACAAAAATACACTTTTAACACGACAAAATATGTCAGTATTAAAACATTTGGTCAATGGGTAGTTCGCAGTAGTTTTTTCGTCCGCAATTTTTACAGTGTAATCCCGTCCATACATCATCAAACTGTTGCATGGCATTTTGTACAAGTTCGGTTTCATTGGTAAGAATTCCTGCTTCAAAATTTCTATTCTGTTCGGATTTCATTCCCAATCCTGCTCCTGTAAGATTGGCAGAGCCGATATAAACTTCATTACAATCAAAAACCAATATTTTAAAATGAACTCTAGGGCAAGTGGCTTTTTCTAGATGTTCTATAAGTAGTGGGTATTTATCAAAATCGTTTTTGAAATTTCGTCCAGGCTCTTTTGCGAATAATAGCCTAACCTCAACATTTCTTTGTACCAACTTAGATAATCCTGCCAAAAAGGGTTGTGTGCCTTTAATGCCTTCCTTTATATAAAGGTCTTTTATGTCTGCTGTGCCTATCCAGAGGGAACGCCGAACATT
Organism: Riemerella anatipestifer; assembly: GCF_009932355.1. Classification (GTDB taxonomy): domain Bacteria; phylum Bacteroidota; class Bacteroidia; order Flavobacteriales; family Weeksellaceae; genus Riemerella; species Riemerella anatipestifer_E. The sequence continues at coordinate 77,167 of NZ_LEKU01000020.1, read as the reverse complement.
TAAAGCTTTTTCTATAACTTGGTAATAGTGGTCTTCGTTTTTAATATAGGTTATCATAATTTATACATTGTTCTATTACTCAAGGTTTTCTATGAGGACATTCCATACAGGAGTGTCGTTTTCTGTGTGGATATTGTATTGTCCATTGCAAAAATCTGGGCGTACCCATTTAGCGATAAAATCCACTTCGTCCTTTCTTTCCATTCTATATACCATACCTTCTGGCAGTTCTACGCTTTCTATCGTGGGTGTTTTTTGGTTCAGTATCGGAATTAAAAGTTCAGTAGAAATGGCGTCGCCTTTATGGAGTAGTCTTGGACTGTTCAGTTCGTAGTGGTTCAGTTTTTCTAATAGATTGTTTTGTGTCCAACGCTTATTTTCGGGGCTAAAATAGTCAAAAAAAACGATAGGTTCGGTATTTATTTTATAGCGTATGCCATGGGCTTGTGTGAGCCATTCGCCCACGACTCTTTCGCCCTCTTGGAGCATAGATTCAAAGGTTGCTTTTCGTCTTTCTACCCATAAGGCAAACAGTTGATGTTGTTTAAACCTACTGTCTTTTGCCAGTCTTCCAGAGCGTGTTAGTGCCAGTATTTGGTTATTCCATTTAATGATTCCCACATTAGAGCCATCGTATTTCTCGTGTACAAATACGGTATCCCAAGCATCTCTTTTCTTTTCGGTTAAAAGTCGTACCTGCCCAGCACCTATATGGTGGTCGCCTGTTCCGAGTTTAGAATTAGGGAAATGCCCTATGGAACCGTAGTTTTTGATGTTAAAAGTTTTCATATATTGTATTTTGATACAAAGAAAAGGATTAAAGCAGACGGAATATGTCGTAGTGAAATATTTAATTTAACGGTCAGATTTTGTCACCACCATTATTTACCTTTGCTAAAAATTATATTATGAAAAACGAAATAAAGTTTCAGCCATTTGTTGGCAAGTCTTATCATAAAAACCCGTTTAAAATTTTAGTTTTAGGAGAAAGCCACTATTTTGGCGATGAAGATTTAAAAGCGTTTATTGAAGGGAATACTTCTAAAATCGGTGGTGTAACCCAAGAGGTGGTGCTGCGATTTATAGCCTATAAAAACGGTAATGGCTCGTTTGAAACTTGGATGAATACTTTTACTAGATTTTCTAACCTGTTATCTAGAAAGAAGCTTGATGATTTGGAGACTGTGGAAGTGTGGCAAAATTTGGCGTTTTATAATTTCGTGCAGTTCCCTATGGGCGGTCCTCGTGAAGCTCCAACCACAGAAGAGTTTATAAAAAGTGAGGCTGCTTTTAAAGAGATATTAAAGAAACTACAACCTCATCTGATTATATTCTGGGGACACCGCTTATGGAATAATTTCCCTAAAAAGGCTTACTATAAAAAAGGGAATCTCCACTTATTATCTTATGAGTGCGATTACCCCATTTTTGTAGTGCCACACCCAAGTAGCCAACCTAAAAATACTAATGAAAAGTATGAGGAACTAAAGGCGTATATGAAAATGTTATAAGTTTTACATCAGTCTATATTTTATACTCAAAACACTTCCGTAGTTACACTAATAGGTTCTTATAATTAGTATCTCTTATATTCGTTTTTTTAATAACTCTCACTTAATTATTAGTATTTTTCTATTTAATAACCTTTGGGTAGTATTTACTTACCCAAAGGTTAATATTATTGTTTATTTTTCTAAGAACTGAATAACTTAACTATTAGTGTTCCTAATAAAACAATAAGTAATATCATAATGACACCCAAAATAATGGCTATCCATTTAAACAACTTAACGATATTAGCTAGATGAGTATTATAACCTCGCAAGTAGGATTCTATAAGATTAAGACCTCCAGCTAAGACTACTAAAACATCATCCACCCAACCAACCACAGGAACATCTGGAATAGCATCTATTGGGCTAATAACATATAACATAGATAACACCAATAGCCCCCACTGAGGAATATGATAATTAGGCTTGGTTAGATTGGCAGGTAATTGCGTATTGGATATGTTTTGCTTTTTCATTTTAAACATTTTTTAGCATTTAAAGCAATATCTGCTATTTTGTTGTATGAATCTATTTAGTTCCTCCTCATTTACTTTTTCTTGTTAAAAATTTCAATTATTTTTAACAATGCTAGCGCCGTCGCTAATCCTCCTCCTGCTGCTCCTCCTAATGTTTTTGCACCATCTTTAATGTTAGTCCAAAGAGACCTTTTACAGGCTTTACATTTAGTTTCTGTATACGAAATTCGTTTACCACATTTGCTGCATTCATTCATAGCTAATAAATTAGGTTATCATTATTAATTTTAGTATCTAAAAACTCTATTTTAGAAGAAATATTATTTATAATTTCGGGATATGTATTGATCCAAAAATTAATGTCAATTCGTTTATTATTTGAAATACTCTTTCCCATATTCTCATGAAGATTATTACGAACCGCCTCATCAATGTTTTTATTTAGAATAGAAACACACATATTCATAGAATTTAAGGCAGCTGAGTTTTCATTTGCAGTTAAAAATAACATCGCTTCAATATACGAAGATTTTATATAAATAGAAAGATTCTTTTGTAAATCTATCATTTCCTTATCGACTTTGTCCTGATTTGAAGACCAAAATCCGTATTCCGCATTATTAATATATTCAATATTTCTCTTCATTGAATACAATATTTGCATTTTGCCATCAGAAATAGTTTTAATAGCATTACTAATACAGTCTTTTTTAAATGAATAATTTTTTATTTTCAATGATAAAAGTAATTGATATAAAGCACTTTCACATAATGCAACTCTATCATCTTTTTGACCTTGTAAAATTTTATCAACAGTTTCTTGTATATCTTTAAGTTTTGACATTACTTGTGCTAATTGCATTTGTAACGCTATATTTGCTAAAGAGGATATAGTTTCTGGAGAAAAATTTTCACTTTTTAAAGTTATATGCTCTGAAAAACGTCCATTAATATCTCTTAAAATAGCTGATATATTACCTTTTTCAGTATATTTAAAAAATAACTCCCCATTATCTATTAGTTCTTTGGTTTTACTCGAAATATCTGCATATAAACGACCATTATCTTTTAATTTATTTATAAAATCTATAAATGCGGGGATTTTTAATGACTCTTCATATAACTTATTTAATAATACTTTTTTTCTATTAGAGTTTTCAACATTAAAATGCGACATATCAAAATTTAATATGTCTCCATAAAAAGATTGTTCTAATAATTGAAAATCCTTGTTATCTATAATTAGCGAGTTATTTTTATCCATTTGTGTTACTTTTTTATTAAACTTCTATAATTTCACAATTTCCAAAAACTCTTTAGGTATAGTTCCATTTAGAGTGTTTTTACCATACTTTGCATTCAGTGCATTTCTGATATCTTCCTGCATCGGGATTTGGCTATTATTTTGGAAGAGCAACTCTATCCACATACCCGAGGCTACTGTCCCGTACTTTTTCTTTACTGTAACACGCCATAATACTGCCATAATCTTATTTTTTTTATTGGTTTTTGCTGAAAACAAAAAGGACACAGCACTTGCTTTTGTCCATATTATTCGGTTGGGTTCTGGTAAACCTGAGATGAAAATAGGAAAAAACAGCCTGCGTCCCTATAAAAGGGAGCAATCACGCCTTTACCCATTATACCTCATCTTTTGTTTAAATGTACCAGATTTAACCGAATGAAATAATGGTAAGCACCTTATGCTCTATATGTTGTTTTAATTATTATCTTTTCATAATTACCTTATGTTTATACAAAGATAATATTTATTTTAAAACAGACCTATATACGCAGGCTAAAACCCTATATATCTGTAATATTACTACTTTATATCGTCAAAATATGTCGTTCTTGTTTTTTATTTTGAGTACACATCCTTTTTTAATTGTTCAAAAAAAAGCCCGATGACCATCGCACCGAGCTTAAAGAATTTCTCTATTTATGAATTTAAAATTTTACTTTCTTGTAATTTTAATATATACATAATAGGCTAGTACCAAGCCTATGGTATCTGCTAAAAGGTCTAGCCACTCAGCAGAACGCCCAAGTGCCATAACTTGCTGAAAAATTTCGGTAAGAATAGCGTAAGCAACAAGGATAAAATAGTAGGTATATACACTAGCCTTGGGATACGCCCAACGAAATAGAAAACCTAACACGAAAAACATACTAAAATGAACTACTTTATCTATCCCTTGAAATAGGAACCAATAGTCTTTATGCTCTCCCACAGGTTTGAGAAGGACATAAGTAAGTAATGCCCAATAAATGGGCATTACTATTTTTATAATATGGTGGTATTTTTTAACCAATGACTTCTTGATATTGTTCAGAAGATAATAGTTCTGATTGGTCAACGCCTTCTGCAATTTCTAGTTTTATAATCCAACCTTTTCCGTAAGGGTCTGTGTTTACCAATTCTGGCTCATCTTCCAACGCTTCGTTGAACTCCACTACTTTTCCTGCTAATGGTAAGTAAAGGTCTGAAACAGTTTTAACTGCTTCTACGCTCCCGAAGACCTCACCTGAATTTAAGGTTTCATCTACAGTATCTACATCTACGAAAACAATATCTCCTAGCTCAGACTGTGCAAAATCTGTAATGCCGACTGTAGCTATATTACCTTCAACTTTTACCCATTCGTGGTCTTTAGTGTACTTTAGTTCTGCTGGTGTATTCATTTTGTATATTTTATTTTTCTTCAAAAATAACTTAATTATATTATATGTTCAAAATTTTATAGAGTTTTTCAAACAAAGTATTTTAATCCTATGATTTAAAGAACTTTATTATTTATTATCTTTCTCTAATACCACACTAGCCCCTTGAACTTCGCCTCTCATAGGTGGTGATTTTTTGGTAATTTTAACCTTAATATGTGTAATCTGAGGATATTTAGTCAGAATAGTTTTAATAATGCGTCCTGCCACATGCTCTAACAATTTAGAACTAACACTCATCTCCTGATGTACTATATCATTAAGCTCCGCATAGCTGATGGTATCTTCTAAATTATCCGTTTGAGCTGCATTCCATAAATCCACATCACACTCTAGATTAACTAGATAATAAGTACCTACAACATTCTCTTCTGGTAGAACCCCATGATAGGCATAGATTTTAATATCCTCTAAAATGATTTTTGACACCATAAAATATTTTTATTTTTGATAATTTGCCAAAAGAGAATCGTCTTCTAATTCAACGATTGGATATTCATACTTAAGACTAAGGTAAACTTCTCTTAGAGTATCATAAAAATCTTCTTCCAAAGTACCTTTACTCACTTCCTTAGGAATCCAAAAAGTAGTGTTTGGGAATAGCCCTTTAAGAACCCCTGCTTGGAACATCGTCCCTGCAAATAGAACTTTTGTCCATTTCCCTTCTTCTATTTTTTTTGCTATTTCTAAAAGATTGCCCGAAGCGTCTGATACTTTTTCTAAAAATACCGCTCCGTACAAGTTATGTGCTAATATTGGGATTTGTTTCTCTTGCTTCAGTTTCAATATTTCTTCTTCTAGGCGGTCGTCTGCTGGCATCTGAAACTCTTGGTATTTCAAAAAATCTGGAACTGGCAGATTAGTTTCGGTGTTTTTTTTATTTTCTTCCATTAGTTTAAAAATTGATGAATCACTTGTTCTACTTCCTTCTGAGCCACGGATAAATCATCGTTAATGATAATTTTGTCAAATTTATCTTGATAAGAAAGTTCCGCCGCCGCTTTATCTATCCTAATTTTAATGGTCTCCTCATCATCTGTTCCTCTAGAAATAAGTCTGTTTTTTAATTCCTCAATACTTGGCGGTGCAATAAATATAGAAAGAGCTTTCTCCCCAAAAATCTTTTTAAGATTGACACCTCCCACTACATCTACATCAAAAATAACGGTGTTGCCTGACTTCCAAATACGCTCTACCTCCGATTTTAATGTGCCATAAAATTTATCCGTATAGACTTCTTCGTACTCTACAAAAGCCTCTTCTGAAATCAACTGTTTAAACTTTTCTAAACTTAAAAAATGATAATCTTTACCATCTTGCTCTGCACCTCTTGGCTGTCTTGTAGTGGCTGATATAGAAAACTCCAAATTGGAAAATTTCTCTAAACAATACTTTACCAGTGTGGTTTTACCACTACCCGATGGTGCTGAAAATATAATAACTTTATCCAATGTCTTACCTTTTATTATTGTTTACAATACATTAAGCGTTTGCTCTTTAATTTTTTCCAAGTCGTCTTTCATCAATACTACCAATTTCTGAATTTCTGCGTGGTTAGCTTTGGAGCCTAATGTATTGATTTCTCGCCCTATTTCTTGAGCTATAAAACCTAATTTTTTACCATTAAACTCATCTTGAAGCATTGTATCTTGGTAGTATTTAAGATGCTGAGCCAACCTTACTTTTTCTTCCGAAACATCTAACTTTTCGGTATAATAAGCCATCTCTTGATAGAATCTGGTTTCATCTACATTCTCAAAATCTTGCAACGCTTTCTGATATTTTTCTTTAATACTAACCAATCGTTCTGCCTCAAATGGTGTTACCTTTTCTAAACTCAAACCTATATTGGTAATGTTTTTTTGTAATTCTTCTTGCAAAGACAGTCCTTCGGTTTTTCTAAATTCTGTAAAGTTATTGATGGCTTCTAATAATAATTTTTCTATAAAACTCCATTCCTCGTCTGACATTTCCTCGGCGTTGTAAGTCGTAGCATCAGGCAACCTCATCGCCATTTTTAGAAGTTCAAAATCTGGTGTATCTTCTGAAACGACCTCTTTAAATTGAGCAATATAATTTTGAATTATCTCTTTATTTAGTACCAATTGACTCTCTTTAACCAAATTTTCTACATTGATACAACAGTCAACCTTCCCTCTTAAAACCATTTCTGAGATTATTTTTTTTATCAGAAATTCTTTTTCTCTATATATTGAGGGCATTCTGAGATTGATGTCTAAACCTTTACTATTAACAGATTTAATATCTATACTTATTTTTTTATTCTCAAAAGTACCTTCGGCTCTCCCAAAGCCTGTCATAGATAATACCATATACTTATAAAAGATGAATTGAAAAATTTTAATACTTACTTACCTTTATATTGAGGCTTCCTTTTTTCTAAAAAAGCTGCTATTCCCTCTTGAAAATCCCAAGTTTCTGCGGCATCTTGCTGGAGAATACTCTCCAAATCTAACTGCTCCGATAGACTATTCTGATAAGATTTGTTAAAGGCTTTTTTTGTAAGCCCTAATGCCACAGTAGGCTGATGAGTAATATGTTCTAGGACTTGTAAAGATTGTTCCGAAAAAGTAGCGTCTGAAAAAACATCAGCAACCAAACCTCTTTCTAAGGATTCTTCAGCTGATAATTTCTTCCCTGTAAATGCCAAATAACTCGCTAAGGAACGCCCTAGCAATTTAGGCAAATAGTATGTTCCTGCTGTGTCAGGCACTAGTCCTATGTTAGAAAAAGCTAAGGAAAAATACGCTGATTCTGATGCTACTGCAAAATCACAGATGAGAGCTAACATTGCTCCTGCACCAACCGCAGGACCATTAACCAATGCAATTACTGGTTTTTTAGCATAGACGATAGCCTTAACTAACGGATTATAATAATCTATCACAATCCTTTGGATAAAGCGTTCCTCATTGGCTTCTGCTTTATAATCTAAAGCCTCCTTTAAATTCTGTCCAGAGCAAAATGCTTTACCCTTACCACTAATTGCAATACAGCGTACACTAGAATCTGCATCACAAGCTTTTATAAAGTGCAATAACTCTTCTAAAACAACCTTATTAAGACTATTAAACGATTCTGGCTGATTGATATATGCGATTTGAAGTTTCCCTTCAAAATGATTATCTACATCTATTAATTTATACATAAAGTAAATTTATTATTATTCCCAAAGATAAAAAAACTTCCACATATGAAAAAAGCTCATATACAGAAGTTTTATCAGTTAAGATTTTTAAAAAAATTTGTAATCAACCCTATCGTTGTAATTTTTCTCCGTAACTTAAATCCCCAGCATCTCCTAATCCTGGAGTAATGTAGCCTTTGTCCGTCAGTTTTTCATCTACTGCACCTACCCAAATATAAGCTTCTGGATACGCTTTTTGAAGAGTTTCTACTCCTTCTTTGCTCGCTATAGCGGCTACTATATGAATTTGTGAAGGATTCCCATTAGTAAGTAAATCTTTAATAGCTTCAATCAGCGAAGCTCCTGTGGCCAACATTGGGTCTGCCACAATAAGTGGTCGTCCCTCAATATTAGGACAAGTAAGATAATCTTGTTTTATACTAAAATAATCATTAGCATCGTGCTTTCTATACGCTGCTACAAAACCACAATCTGCTTTATCAAAATAATTTAGCACGCCTTGAAACAGAGGCACACCCGCTCTCAAAATAGTTGTAATAACAGGTTGAGTTTCTATTTCTCTTGAAGTAATTTTGTCTAGTGGCGTGGTAATCTCTATCTCTTTATAAGGTAAATGTTTACTAATTTCAAAAGCGGCTATTTCGCCTATTCTTTCCATATTTCTACGAAACTTCATTCTGTCCGTTTGTACGGAAACATTTCTTAAATCGTTAATCCATTCTGTAACTAGTGAAAACTCTTCTGATAATATTGTAAACATCTTATTTCTTACTTTTATTCTGATACAAATTTCGGTATTTTTTAACAATAGACCTAGTAAGTTTCTCTATTTTTTTATTCAATAAATAAAAAGCGAGAAGATAATGAATATCCTCTCGCTCTTTGTCATGTAGATTTAAAATTCTATTGTTGATCTTTTAAAGCCGCTTTTACTTTAGAAGTAGGCAAGTAAATCTGGAATCCTATATTAAGACGTAAATCTCCGTTACCTGATGTATTACCTCCTCCCGCTACGGCATCAAACTTCAACAACCCATCTAGGCTTACATTTTTAGTAATAAAATAAGAGTAACCTGCACCTACACCTAAATTAACTCCATTAGTTGTACTTCCAGCACTATTATTTTTTCCTCCAAAACCTACAGTACCTTCTGCGAAAAATCTACCATTTTTAAGTAAACTTTCAATCTCATTACTTCCAAAATAATATCTTGTAAATCCTCCTAATGTCCAATTCGTAGTTGTACTACTATTACCACCAGCACTAGCGACATCTAACCCAACTTGTGCACCTACAGCCCAATTATCTTTAACAAAATAACCCACTTGAGGTGTCAAATTCAAATTTACTCCATTAGTAAATCTCATATTAGCTACCTGACCACCTACCATCCAGTTTCCTTCTTGAATCTGTGCGTTAGCCGTACCAAACAATCCTGCTGCAAATACCACAGCTCCTAAAAATAATTTTTTCATAAATATAGTTTAAAATTAATTTATTATGCTAAGAACAATAATTATACCAAACTGATACTTATGATAAGACTTCTTGTAATTCTAGCCACCTCATCTCTATTCTCTCTAACTCTTTGGCGTTTTTTTCTAACAGTTCTGATAGACTAGCTACTTTCTCATAATCTGTTTCTCCATTGAGCTTTGCGAGTATAACCTCTCTTTCTTCTTCTAGCTTTGGTAATTGTTTTTCTATTTCTTCTAATTCTCTCTGTTCTTTAAAAGAGAGCTTTTTCTTAGGTAAAGGCTCTTTTCTTTCTAGTTGAGAAATTTCTACTTTTTCTTTATTATTTTGTTTTAACTCTAAATCTTTAGCGGCTCTATATTCTGTAAAGTTGCCTGTAAAATCTCTTACTTTACCATCTCCTTCAAATGCCAAAATATGGTCTACCACTCTATCCATAAAATATCTATCGTGAGACACTATGGCTAATGTACCTTGAAAGTTTTGTAAAAAGTTTTCCAAAACGCTTAAGGTAGGTAAATCCAAATCATTGGTAGGTTCATCAAAAATTAAAAAGTTAGGGTTTTGATACAACACATACATTAAATGTAACCTTCTCTTCTCTCCTCCAGAAAGTTTAGAAATGGGTGAGTATTGTGCTTGGTCATCAAATAAAAATAATCGTAAAAATTGCGACGCAGAAATAGTTCTACCATTAGCTAATGGAAAGTTTTCAGATATTTCTTTGATGAAATCAATTACTCTTTCATCTTCCTTATAGATCAGTCCTTTTTGAGAAAAATAACCAAATTTTATGGTTTCTCCTGTTTCTATCTCTCCACTATCATAGTTTTCTAACCCTTGGATAATATTAAGTAATGTGGATTTACCCGCTCCATTTTGCCCTACAATCCCCACCTTTTCACCTCGCTGAAACTGATAAGAAAAATCCTTTAATATCACTTTATCATCATACTTTTTGTAGATATTTCTAAGCTCAAGAATCTTTTTACCCAAGCGTTCCATTTTAAAATCTAGCTCCAAACTGTCTTTTCTAGTATCCGTCTTAGCGACCTTTTCTGTTTCGTAGAAAGCCTCTATTCTACTTTTAGATTTTGTAGTTCGTGCTTTGGGCTGCCTTCTCATCCATTCCAATTCTTTGCCGTAAAGATTATTGGCTTTATCTATAGTAGATTGTAGATTTTCTTCCCTAATCATTTTATTTTCTAAATAAGTGGCATAACTCCCCTGATGAATGTATAGTTGCTGGTCTTCCATCTCCCAAATTACATCACAAACACTATCTAAAAAGTATCTATCGTGTGTTACTAGCAAAAGAGTAATCCTCGCTTTGGAAAGGTAATTTTCTAACCACTCCACCATATCCACATCTAAATGGTTGGTAGGCTCGTCCATAATTAAAAGTGTATGTTTGTGCTCAGCCCTAGTTTCTGTAAGCAATTTTGCCAATGCAACTCTTTTCACTTGCCCTCCTGACAGTGTTCCCATTTTGGCATTAAGGTCTGTAATTTTGAGTTGAAAGAGAATTTGTTTCATTTCATTTTCTAAATCCCACGCTTTATGAATTTCCATATCTGCAAGAGCCTTCTCAATAAACGCTGTATCTGTAGATTGTAAAGACAGATGGTAATTTCTAACAGCATTTATAGGATCTGAATCTAGCTTCATCATAAATTCTTCCACAGTATCCTCCGCATCGAAAGTAATTTCTTGGTCAAAAAGCACCACTTGTATGTCTTTATTTACCAATACTGAACCACTATCAGGAATTTCTTTTCCCAAAATAATTTTTAGAAGGGTAGATTTCCCACTTCCATTTTTGGCAACAATGGCAATTTTATCTCCTTCATTGATGTTAAAAGAAATATCTTGAAATAGAGTTTTAATTCCATAAGATTTGGTAAGATTTTCAGCAGTGATGTAATTCATTTCTCTAGAAAATTGAAATTGAGTACAAAGATAGCATAAAAAAACCGTTTCAGTTGGGCATTTCCCTTCTAAAACGGTTCTAAAAATAGTATGGAATATTCTACTAAAAGCTATACTTAATGGTAGTTCCTCCAAAGAAATAAGCTCTTGCAGGTCCTGGATTAACATCGGTAGTTACCCCAACAGGATAGCCATTACCTAAATCAGTGTCGCCTATTGCATCCCCTACAAATAGAAAGGCATAATTGACTCTATTCGTTAAATTATTCCCTGCCACATAAGCGTCTAAACTCCACTTACCAAACTCCTTTTTGTAGCCTATCTTGGCATTGTATTGATGAAAACCTTTTACATTTATTTCGTTGGCAAAATCAGTATAAACATCACTTAAATAATTGAATGTATTTCTAACATAAAGTCCAAAACGCGTATCAAAATCTAACCCTAAGGAGTATTTTACCGAAGGTACACCTACCACCTTTTTACCTGAATAATCTTCACCTAACATACTAAAGGACTGATATTTAAAATCATATTTAGAAAGATTAAAATACGGTAACACTTTATTTATAAAATTATTAGATGTATAAGAATAGCCTAGACTCAACTCTAGTCCCCTATTGAACTGATTTCCTGTATTCCCCCAATAAGAGTACACATCTCCAGCACCATCGCTAGCCCAAAGCTGTGTTAGCTTATCTTGAACTCTGATGTCAAATAAGGATATTTGATAATCAAATTTCGTTTTTCCTAGCAATCCGTGTACTGAAAAATCCCACATTTTAGCACGCTCTGCTTTGAGTAAATCATTAGTTTTCCCTGTAGCAGAAACAAATGCTGTAGAAGCCGTAGGTGCATTATAACCTTCACTATAACTTAAATTAAATAATTGATTTTTCCATTTTTTTTGTAATGCTATATGAGGTGTAAGCACCATAGAAAAATCTTTTTTGAAAGAGGTATCTTGATTATATCCATCTAACAACCCAGGATAAGCCAACAAGTCTGTTCTATCATAACCTTGCTTGTTGCCACTCACACCCAAAAGAAGAGATAAGTCTAAAGGTTGATAAGTTAATCTATTGGTAAGAAACACCGAGAAATTATAATTATCATACTTAAAATAAGTACCTCTTTTAGATAATGGTCGAGTCTGTAAATCTGGTTTATCCAAACTGCCATCAAAACGATAATTAGAGATTAAAGCTCTAGAAACAAGATATTCTCCACCTGCTTCCATTTCATTTTTAAAATCTTCAGAAATAGGATAACTCCATTTTAGCTCAGACCTCACACCATAGCTTGGTTGTTGAGAGTTTTCTGCCGCTCCTGCAGCCGTTCGCTTAGTATCTAAATGATGATAAAATAATGAGATATTATAGGTAACATTAGGATTGATTTTCCATTGATGACCTATAATAGTTCTGGTTGCGATGAAATGATTTGCTGCATTTTTTCTTGCATAAGCTGCATTGCCAGGGTCTTTACCATCATAATAGTCTTGAAGAGAAATTTGTCCTGTAACGCCTTCATAGGAATTGTTATGACTCGCATACACCATTAAACTATGGGCTTGTGCCAGTTTAAAGTTTCCCATAAAAGCATAGTTATTTTTCCTAGTATTACCTCTAGGACGATAACCATCACTTCCTATATGCCCATAGTTAAACATAATATTTGCGTTATCCGTTACAGTTTCTACCTTGGTATTAGACTGAAACAAACCAAATGAGCCAAAAGCCAAAGACTCTGATAAATGAGTCCCTTTTTTAGTTTCTGGACGCATATAGAACCTCACGGCTCCACCTGTACCTCCACCATAAAGTGTAGAGGCAGGCCCCTTAACGACCTCAATATTATTGATAAGAGAAAAATCTATATCTTCTAAAATAGTAACGCCATCAGCATTGGTAATTGGTGCCGAATTGAGGTAGAACTTCACTCCCCAATTATTGAATTTCTGGTCGTTACCATAACCTCTCAGAACAATTCTTTGCCCACCGAATTGGGTTCTTTTTTCTACCTGAACACCAGCCATTGTTCCTAGTGATTGCTCTATAAAGTGAGGATTATTCCTTTCCACCTCATAAGCGGATATAATTTCCGTAGATTGGGCTTGTTTAAAAAACTCTTTCCTCTCTTGCTTTACTTTTTGCCTTGCACTTATGACGACACTGTCTACAACCTTTTCTTTTTCTACATTCTGTGCAATAGCTTTTGTTACTAATAAAAAAGTGATAAAAGTGGTTAATTTATTCATATTTCTATTTTTCATACAATCAAAAAAGTCTTACCTTTTTAAGAGTAAGACTTTAATTATTTTAAAGGTAAAGACTTATTACGCTTGAGGCGTATTGTTACCACCTAATACAAAAGGCTCAACCTCTTTAATTTCTCCAAACTGTTGCTCGTAGTTAGCAATATTTTGCTGTAAAGCATTTAGAACTCTTTTAGCATGTAATGGTGCTAAAATTACCCTAGATCTTACTTTAGCTTGTTGAACACCTGGCATTAACTGAATGAAATCTAAAACAAACTCAGATGGAGAGTGGTTTACCAAAGCTAAGTTAGCATATACACCAGCTGCTACCATTTCGTTAAGTTCAATGTTAATGTTGTTTGGATCTTGGTTTTGATTGTTGTCCATAAAATTATTATTTAGTTATTATTTAGTTTGAAAGGTATAAAGATAATAAATATCTTCTACCTTTCAAACTGTTTTTTAAATTAGTTTAAGTCTTCAAATTCTTTGTTAGAACCTACGATAAAGTTTTGATAATCTTTAAGACCCGTTCCTGCAGGAATTCTGTGTCCTACAATTACATTTTCTTTAAGACCATTCAATTCATCTACTTTACCTGATACCGCTGCTTCGTTAAGTACCTTAGTAGTTTCTTGGAAAGATGCCGCAGACATAAATGACTTAGTTTGTAGAGCCGCTCTTGTGATACCCTGTAAAACTGGGTGCGCTGTAGCTGTAAGTGCTTCGCGAACTTCTACCAGTTTCAAGTCTTCTCTCTTAAGCTTAGAGTTTTCATCTCTTAGTTCTCTCGCTGTAATCATCTGACCTGCTTTAAGCACTTGAGAGTCTCCTGGGTCGGTAACCACCTTCATACCAAACACTCTTTCGTTCTCTTCGATAAAGTCTTGCTTATGTTCTAGACTACCTTCCAAGAACTGAGTATCTCCACCATCTACAATCTCTACTTTCGTCATCATTTGGCGAACGATGATTTCAAAGTGCTTATCATCAATCTTCACCCCTTGTAAACGGTATACCTCTTGGATCTCGTTTACCAAATATTCTTGTACCGCTGTAGGACCTTTAATTGCTAAAATATCGTTAGGCGTTACTGAACCATCTGACAATGGAGAACCTGCTCTTACGAAGTCGTTTTCTTGAACTAAGATTTGGTTAGATAATTTCACCAAGTATTTCTTAATTTCTCCTGATTTAGACTCTACGATAAGCTCACGGTTACCTCTCTTGATTTTTCCGTAAGATACTACCCCATCAATTTCGGTTACTACCGCAGGATTAGAAGGATTTCTAGCTTCGAAAAGTTCCGTTACTCTAGGAAGACCTCCCGTGATATCCCCTGCTTTTGCAGATTTTCTTGGGATTTTAATTAAAATCTTACCAGCTTTAATCTTCTCTCCATCATTTACCATTAAGTGTGCTCCCACAGGTAAGTTGTAAGATTTTTGCTCTACTCCTTTAGAATCTACCACTCTAAGAGTAGGTACCGCTTTTTTGTTTCTAGATTCAGAGATTACCTTTTCTTCAAAGCCTGTCTGTTCGTCAATTTCTAATTGGAAAGACACCCCTTTGATAATATCTTCGTACTCTACCTTACCAGAAGTTTCAGCAATGATTACCGCATTATACGGATCCCACCTTGCGATAAGGTCTCCTTTCTTCACTTTATCCCCTGGTTTCACAGAAAGTATTGAACCGTAAGGTAAGTTTGCCACCATAATAGGCGTTCTGCTAGCATTATCTGCTACCAAACGGAATTCGGTAGAACGAGACACCACGATTTCAGCTTGGTTACCTTCTTCATCTTCAGAAGTTACCGTTCTAATTTCGTCCATTTCTACGATACCATCTCTTTTAGCTACGATAGACGGATTTTCGGAAACGTTACCCGCTGTTCCCCCTTGGTGGAAGGTTCTCAAGGTAAGCTGCGTACCAGGTTCCCCAATAGACTGTGCTGCAATAACACCCACAGCTTCTCCCATATGAATCATCTTGCCTGTTGCTAAGTTTCTACCGTAACATTTAGCACAGATACCTCTCTTAGATTCACAAGTTAAAGGTGAACGAACCTCCACAGACTCTATACCAGCCTCTTCTATCTTCTTAGCTAATTCTTCATCTATAAGAACATCAGCTTCTACGATTAACTCGTCTGTTTCTGGATCATATATATCATGTAAAGAAATTCTACCTAAAATTCTTTCAGATAATCTCTCTACTATCTCGTCATTCTTTTTAAGTGGCGTTACTTCCACACCTCTTAGTGTACCACAATCGTCTTCAGTAATGATAACGTCTTGAGCCACATCTACCAACCTTCTCGTTAAGTAACCAGCATCCGCCGTTTTAAGAGCCGTATCCGCAAGACCTTTACGAGCACCGTGAGTAGAGATAAAGTACTCAAGGATAGAAAGCCCCTCTTTAAAGTTAGCTACAATAGGGTTTTCAATAATCTCTGCACCTACTGAACCTGCTTTTTGAGGTTTTGCCATTAGACCACGCATACCTGATAACTGACGAATCTGCTCTTTAGAACCCCTCGCACCAGAATCTAGCATCATATATACAGAGTTGAAACCACCTTGGTCGGTCTTCATTCTCTGCATAATCATTTCGGTAAGGTTAGCGTTAGTATTTGTCCAAACATCAATTACTTGGTTATAACGCTCAGTATCAGTGATAAGACCCATATTATAATTAGCCTTAATATCATCTACACTTTCTACCGCCGAAGCTATCATTTGTTTCTTCTCTTCTGGTACCACAATATCAGCTAAGCTGAACGATAGACCTCCTTTGAATGCATTAGAGTATCCTAGGTCTTTCATTCTATCCAAGAACTGAACTGTAGTTGGGAAATCAGTTTCTGCTAAAATTCTACCAATTACATTTCTTAACGATTTTTTCGTTAAAAGTTCATTGATGAATCCTATCTGTTCAGGTACTATCTGATTGAATAAAATTCTACCAACAGTAGTTTCAATCAGTTTAGTTACTAATTCTCCGTTTTCATTTTTTACAGGAAGTTTACACTTAACTTTAGCATTAAGCGTTACTTGTCCTTCATTATAGGCAATTTCTGCTTCCTCTGGAGAGTAGAAAGTTAAACCTTCTCCCTTCACTTTATAATCCTCCGTAGAGTGAGCTTCTTTAGTCATAAAGTAAAGCCCAAGTACCATGTCCTGAGAAGGTACCGTAATTGGAGAACCGTTAGCAGGGTTCAAGATATTCTGAGAACCTAACATTAAAAGTTGAGCCTCTAAAATAGCTTCTGGACCTAAAGGTAAGTGCACCGCCATCTGGTCACCATCAAAGTCGGCGTTGAATGCCGTAGTTACCAATGGGTGTAGTTGTATCGCTTTACCTTCAATCATTTTAGGCTGGAACGCCTGAATACCTAAACGGTGAAGCGTAGGTGCACGGTTAAGAAGTACTGGGTGACCTTTCATTACATTTTCTAGAATGTCGTACACCACAGGCTCTTTTCTATCTATAATTCTCTTCGCAGATTTTACCGTTTTTACGATACCTCTTTCGATTAGTTTTCTGATGATGAACGGCTTATAAAGCTCTGCCGCCATATCTTTAGGGATACCACACTCGTGTAGTTGTAAAGTAGGCCCTACCACAATTACCGAACGAGCAGAGTAGTCCACCCTTTTACCAAGTAAGTTCTGACGGAAACGCCCTTGCTTACCTTTTAATGAATCAGAAAGAGATTTTAATGGTCTATTAGACTCAGATTTAACCGCAGAAGATTTTCTTGTATTATCAAATAAAGAATCTACCGCTTCTTGAAGCATACGCTTCTCGTTTCTTAAGATAACTTCAGGAGCTTTAATTTCTAGAAGTCTCTTAAGACGGTTGTTTCTGATAATTACTCTTCTATAAAGGTCGTTAAGGTCTGATGTCGCAAAACGCCCACCATCTAGTGGCACTAATGGTCTTAACTCTGGTGGTATTACAGGAAGTACACGCATTACCATCCACTCTGGGCGGTTAATCATTCTCGTATTAGCATCTCTAAGAGCTTCTACTACTGATAATCTTTTTAATGCTTCTGTTCTTCTTTGCTTAGATGTTTCGTTGTGAGCTTTGTGCCTTAAATCGTAAGAAAGAGCATCTAAATCTATTCTCTTTAATAATTCTTCCACAGCCTCTGCTCCCATTTTAGCGATAAACTTATTAGGGTCAGAGTCATCTAAGTATTGATTTTCCGTAGGAAGTGTATCTAAAATATCTAAATATTCTTCCTCGGTTAAAAATTCCATTTCCTCGAAATCAGAACCGTCTAATTTTTTAGCGATACCTTGCTGAATTACCACATATCTTTCGTAGTAGATAATCATATCTAGTTTCTTAGATGGCAATCCTAGAAGATAACCTATCTTATTTGGTAAAGAACGGAAGTACCAAATATGAGCTACAGGAACTACCAAGTTGATGTGCCCTATACGCTCTCTACGCACTTTTTTCTCCGTTACTTCTACACCGCATCGGTCGCAGACAATGCCTTTATAACGAATACGCTTATATTTTCCACAAGCACACTCGTAATCCTTTACAGGACCGAATATTTTCTCACAGAAAAGCCCGTCTCTTTCAGGTTTGTGCGTTCTATAGTTAATGGTTTCTGGTTTTAATACTTCTCCTCTTGAATCTTGTAAAATAGACTCTGGTGAAGCTAAACCTATCGAGATTTTATTAAATCTACTTGTTTTATTTTTATTTGACATTTTGTTTCTTTTAAAGATTAAGAGAACCGAGAACCAAGAGAAGATGGTATTCTTTTATCTTGTATCTCATATCTCGTGTCTATTATTCCTCTAACCTTACATCTAATCCTAAACCTTGTAACTCATGAAGCAATACATTGAAGGATTCTGGAATACCCGGTTCTGGCATTGCCTCTCCTTTCGCAATAGCTTCGTAAGTTTTAGCTCTACCAATCACATCATCTGACTTCACTGTTAGGATTTCTCTCAAGATGTTAGACGCACCAAATGCTTCTAGTGCCCAAACCTCCATCTCTCCGAAACGCTGACCACCAAACTGAGCTTTACCTCCTAATGGCTGCTGCGTGATGAGAGAGTAAGGTCCAATAGAACGAGCATGCATCTTATCATCTACCATGTGACCAAGTTTCAACATATAAATCACACCTACAGTAGCTGGCTGAGTAAATCTCTCCCCTGTACCACCATCATACAGATAAGTGTTTCCGTAGATAGGTAGCCCTGCTTTTTCGGTGTACTCTGTAATTTGGTCTAGTTTAGCACCGTCAAAAATAGGCGTAGCGAACTTCAAGCCTAATTGCTTACCTGCCCAACCAAGTACCGTTTCGTAAATCTGACCGATGTTCATACGAGAAGGTACCCCTAGCGGGTTAAGTACGATGTCTACTGGCGTACCGTCTTCTAAGAAAGGCATATCTTCCTCACGAACGATTCTAGATACGATACCTTTGTTACCGTGACGTCCTGCCATCTTATCTCCTACATTTAACTTTCTCTTCTTAGCGATGTAAACTTTAGCCAACTTAATTATTCCTGAAGGAAGCTCGTCTCCGATTGAAATAGCGTATTTCTCACGGTTTTTAACTCCTTGTAAATCGTTGTACTTAATCTTATAGTTGTGAATTAATTGCTTAATTAACTCGTTTTTATCTGTATCTACTGTCCAGTCAGAACCACTTACATTTACATAATCTTCTACTGACTGAAGTAGTTTCATAGAGAACTTAGCACCTTTACCAATGATTTCTTCTCCTAAGTCGTTTTTAACTCCTTGAGATGTTTTACCATTAACAATAGTGTTTAATTTATCTAAAAGAACCGCTCTAAGCTCATTGAACTTAGTTTTATATTGGTTTTCTATTTCTTCTAGCTTGATTTTCTCTTCTGTTCTCTTCTTCTTATCCTTAATATTTCTAGAGAATAGCTTTTTGTCTATCACTACCCCTCTTAATGAAGAATCTGCCTTTAAAGAAGCGTCTTTTACATCTCCTGCTTTATCACCGAAGATAGCTCTTAATAACTTCTCTTCTGGAGTAGGGTCAGACTCTCCTTTAGGTGTGATTTTACCGATAAGAATATCACCAGGTTTTACCTCTGCTCCGATTCTTATCATACCGTTTTCATCTAGGTCTTTTGTAGCATCTTCAGAGATATTAGGAATATCTGCTGTAAGCTCCTCCATACCTAGTTTGGTATCTCTTACCTCTAAAGAATACTCATCTACGTGGATAGAAGTAAACCAGTCCTCACGAACTACTTTTTCGTTGATTACAATCGCATCCTCGAAGTTATACCCTTTCCAAGGCATGAACGCTACCACTAAGTTTCTACCTAATGCTAACTCTCCGTTTTCTGTTGCGTAACCATCACAAAGTACTTGTCCTTTTTCTACTGTATCTCCTACTCTTACAATAGGTTTAAGAGTAATAGTAGTAGATTGGTTGGTTTTTCTGAACTTAGTTAAATGATAGGTTTTAGTAGCTGATTCGAAGCTTACAATATCTTCATCTTCAGTTCTATCATATTTTATAACAATTCTCTCCGCATCTACATACTCTACAACACCAGTTCCTTCAGCATTGATTAAAATTCTAGAGTCTCTAGCCACTTGCTTTTCTAAACCTGTACCTACGATAGGTGCTTGAGGTTTTAATAATGGTACTGCCTGACGCATCATGTTAGATCCCATCAAGGCACGGTTAGCATCATCGTGTTCTAGGAAAGGAATAAGTGATGCCGAAATACCAGAAATCTGGTTAGGAGCTACATCTATTAAATCTACTTGCTCTGGTTCTACCACTGGGTAATCTCCATCTAAACGAGCAATAATTCTCTCTGTTTCAAACTTACCATCATCAGCAAGCTCTACGTTCGCTTGAGCAATAATTTTAGCTTCCTCATCTTCTGCGTTAAGATATATAGGTGCCGCATCTAAATCTACTTTACCATTTTCTACCTTACGATAAGGCGTTTCTATGAAACCTAAATTATTGATTTTAGCATAAATACCTAAAGAAGAAATCAAACCAATGTTCGGTCCTTCCGGCGTCTCAATTGGACAAATTCTTCCGTAGTGTGTATGGTGAACATCTCGAACCTCAAAACCTGCTCTTTCTCTAGAAAGACCACCAGGTCCTAAAGCTGATAATTTTCTCTTATGTGTAATCTCAGAAAGTGGATTGGTTTGATCCATAAACTGAGAAAGCTGGTTAGTTCCAAAGAATGAGTTAATTACCGATGTTAATGTTTTAGCGTTAACTAAATCTGTTGGACTAAACAATTCGTTATCACGAACATTCATTCTCTCACGGATTGTTCTTGCAATTCTAGAAAGACCTACTCCAAACTGACCTGCCAACTGCTCTCCTACCGTTCTAATTCTTCTGTTAGAAAGGTGGTCTATATCATCTACCTCTGCTTTAGAGTTAGCCAACTCTATTAAGTGTTTTACAATACTAATGATGTCCTCTTTAGTAAGTACCTCTACACTTTCGTCTACGCTAAGACCTAGCTTTTTGTTCAATCTGTAACGACCTACCTCTCCTAAAGAATATCTCTGCTCCGAGAAGAATAACTTTTCTATAATTCCTCTTGCAGTTTCTTCATCAGGTGGATCTGCGTTTCTCAACTGACGATAGATGTACTCTACCGCTTCTTTTTCTGAGTTGGTAGGGTCTTTTTGTAATGTATTTTGAATGATGGAGAACTCCTTAGTGTTTTCATTGTGGATTAAAATGGTTTTAACACCAGCCTCCAAAATCAAATCTAAATGTTCTTTTTCAAGAACGGTTTCTCTATCTAAGATAATTTCGTTTCTTTCTACAGAAACTACCTCACCTGTATCTTCATCTACGAAATCTTCAAACCAAGTATTAAGAACTCTAGCTGCTAAAGTTCTACCTTCTACTTTTTTAAGAGCCGCTTTAGACACTTTAACCTCTTCCGCCAAGTCGAATATCTGAAGAATTTCCTTATCAGACTCGTAACCGATAGCTCTAAGTAAAGTGGTTAATGGTAATTTTTTCTTACGGTCTATATAAGCGTACATTACGCTGTTGATATCCGTAGTAAATTCCATCCAAGACCCTTTAAATGGGATAATTCTAGAATAGTATAATTTAGTACCATTAGCGTGGTAAGTCTGCCCGAAGAATACCCCTGGAGATCTATGCAACTGTGTTACTACCACACGCTCTGCACCATTGATGATAAATGAACCACTAGGCGTCATATAAGGTACTGTACCTAGATATACATCTTGGATTACCGTTTGGAAATCATCGTACTCTGGGTCTGTACAGTATAATTTTAATCTTGCCTTTAATGGCACAGAATAAGTAAGCCCTCTCTCTACACACTCATCTATAGAATAGCGAGGAGAATCTACTAAGTAATCTAAAAACTCTAGTACAAACTGGTTTCTAGAATCTGTAATTGGGAAATTTTCTTGGAAGGTTTTGTAAAGTCCTTCGTTCACTCTCTGCTCCGGAAGTGTGTCTAGCTGAAAGAACTCCTTAAAGGATTGAATTTGGATATCCAAAAAGTCTGGCGTCTCCACTCTTCCTTTAGCCGACGAGAAATTAATTCTTTGATTTCCCTGAGCTTTTTGTGTCGTCTTTGATTTACTCATAAAACTTTTAGAAGATTGTTGGTTTAAAAATATTTTGTTACTCTTTTTAAAAATATCAGAAAGCTATTCAGGCATCATTTCCTAAAAAACTTTCTAACTGCAACTCCGGTATATCTTTTCACGGCGTAGTGCAAAATATTTTCAATTTTCTCATTAGATAGATAATACCTTGAAATACAACAGAACAAAACCCTAAATCCCTAAGGATAAGAGTTTTGTATTCTTATTTTATATTTCAGAAGTGTATATCACTCAAAATGAACTGCAAAGATATATTTTTTTATTAAACCTCACAAACCTTCTATCCTCTAAATTATCACCTTATAAAATTTGCATATCTAAAAAATAGCTTATACATTTGTCTCTTCTTTATGCAATACACTATCAACGACATACAAGAAAATGTGAAAAAGTTACAGAATTATTTGGCTGTTCCAAATAATTTCGTAAACACACACAGGTAGTTTCGTGGGTATGTGCTATATTATCTAGAAAATTATTTCAACCTTTATTGTTAATTATAAATAGAGTTCCACCAATTTTTATTGGGGCTTTTTGTGTTTAGACCATTCCAATTTTAGCTTTCATCAATATCTACTAAAAGCACCATTGTTTTGTCTTAAAACATGGTCGTTCTTGTTGGGTGATTTTAGTGTTCAGAAGAAGCGTTCTGCTCTTTCTGTTTTAGCCTTTCCTCTCGTTTTGTGTGTGTTTAGAGGGGAAAGGCGTTTTTTAAGGTTAGAAGTTAGATATGAGAGATTAGATTTTAGATAACCATTGAACATTAACAATTAACCATTAAATACTAGATTATGTCTATTAAGTACAAAACTATTCAGAAAGCCCAGCCAGGTGTGGCGGGCGGAGGCGACAAAAAATTCTATGCATCGCCTGTGTATCAAGGAGAGAAAACTCTAGAGTCTTACCAAAGACATCGAGAAGATTTCTACCGTAAGTGGGGCGGACATTAGAGCGGTGCTTTATGCACTCGTAGATGTAATGCAAACCTCATTATCAGAAGGACGAATTGTAAGGCTAGGCGAACTCGGCAGTATGAGAGTGAGCCTTAGCAGTGAGGGCAAAGCTAAGGAAGAGGAAGTAACTTCGGCAGCGATTAGAAACACAAAAGTACTATTTACCCCGGGGTCTGACCTTAAAAAGATACTACAAACGCTGAAGTTTGAGAAAGCCTAGCCACCCACAAAAAATTTCCTAGCTAGGAAATCTTAATTCCCTAGTTAGGAAATTCTAAACGCCACGCTAGGGAATTTTTAACCCAAAGAACAACAAAGAAAAAATTAAACAAAATCATTAACAATTTTTAAAATTAAATATTATGAAAACAACAGCTACAAAATTAAGTGTACTCGCCTTTTTAGGTTTAGGCTTAGCAGTTTATGGGCAAAGTGGTAAAGTAGGGGTTAATATCTCCTTACCTAGAGCTACTTTAGATGTTCAGCCCAATGCAACCAATAGCCAAGATAACGCCAAGACTAACGAAGGGATTTTAGCTCCCCAATTAAGTAAAACTCGTGTGGCAAGTATCGAAGCTCCT
The DNA here is from genome assembly GCF_009932355.1 of Riemerella anatipestifer. Taxonomy (GTDB): domain Bacteria; phylum Bacteroidota; class Bacteroidia; order Flavobacteriales; family Weeksellaceae; genus Riemerella; species Riemerella anatipestifer_E. The sequence continues at coordinate 53,378 of NZ_LEKU01000020.1, read as the reverse complement.
GTAGAAGGAACTCTAGTGTATGTAATAGATGACGCTACTAAGACCAATGGGGCTATAAGCAATTATACAGGTAATGATACCAAAGTAGCTAAAATCACAGAAAAGGGTTATTACTATTACAATGGTACAGAGTGGGTAAAGAGTACAGGAAACAATGATGATATTTGGCAAAAACAAAACAGCGGAAACATTAGACTTATAGATTCTGAGATTAAGGATATTGTACAATATACTCCTACTGGAAGCTACCAAAAATACCCTAAGACTCAATCTATATTTCAAGATTATAATAGTGTAACAAATCAAATACAGACTAAAAACATTTCAGAACTTAGTGGTAATTTCATATTTTTAAATTCTTCTTCCTCTCCTACATCTAATGATATTTATGGAGATATATCAGGCTGGGGGGAACATTACATATATAATGTTGATAAGATTGAAGGTAACACCGGAACTAATGGGAATTTCATAGGACAAAATCACAGGCTTATCATTCCTACAGATACTTCTATCCCTGTAAGGCTTGTACGAACTGGTAGTTTTACCGCGGAGAAGCTAGATAATGGAAACACTCTTGAGTTAACCTCTATAGCTGCAAGAACTTTTGATGTAGGAGGAGGAAATACAAGAGACATTCGTGGAGCCGGCATTGCTACGAGCATTCAAAAACCAGCAGGTTCTATTAAAAATGCCTATGGAAGTTTATCTCTTTTTTCTACTCTAGAACAAAATATTGCCCCTATTGAGCAACTTATAGGAGTTTATTCAGTTAGAAGTCTTAAAGGGTCAGGTAATATAATTGATTCTTATGGCTTTTTTTCAAGAAGTGATACTTCAACTTATTCAGGAACAATAACTAATTCGTATGATTTTTATGCTACTGGAAATGTAAGAAATGCGACCAATCAGTATGGTATTTATATCAATGGTTCTGAAAAAACAAATTATATAGAAGGTAAAACAGGTATAGGCGTTACAGCTCCTACCGAAAAACTAGAAGTTGCAGGTAATGTAAAAGCCACGGGTTTTGTAGGTACTAATGCCGCTATCTTCCCAGACTATGTGTTCCAAAAGTATTATACAGGTACTTCTAGCCTAAAGGCAGATTATAGCTTTAAAACCCTAAGCCAAGTAGAAGATTTTGTAAAGACTAATGGACATTTGCCAGGGTATAAGTCCGCCGCAGAAATTAAAAACAAGGTTATATAGACCTTATGGCTACCCAGCTCACCAATGTAGAGAAGATAGAAGAACTCTATTTACACAGCATAGAGCAAGACAAAGCCCTAAAAGCTAAAGATGCCGAAATTAAAGAACTCAAAGAAAGGTTATCTAAAATAGAAGCACTATTGTCTAAGTAATTTTTTTATCCCTCCAAATCTACTGGAGGGATTTTTTGTTGCTTCTCATAAAAGCTTTCTTAGATAGTAAAACTTTTTTAAAACCAATTATTACTCTAAATTTGCACCGCATTAAAAATAAAGTAAAACCATGAAATACCTTATCGTAGGGCTTGGCAACAAAGGAGACGAGTACACAGAAACTCGCCACAATGTAGGCTTTAAAGTTGTAGAAAAAATTGCAGAAAGCATAGAGGCTCCTTTTAAAACAGCTAACTTTGGCTGGGTAGCAGAGGGTAAATATAAGGGCAGAAAAGTAATATTACTAAAACCCGACACCTATATGAATTTAAGCGGTAACGCCGTGAAGTTTTGGCTAAAAAAAGAGAACATTCCGCTAGAAAATTTGCTTGTCATCACCGATGATTTAGCCTTGCCTTTCGGTACGCTTAGAATGAAAATGAAAGGCTCAGACGCAGGACATAATGGACTAAAAAATATCCAAGAACTCCTACAAACGCAAAACTACCCAAGATTAAGGTTTGGTATTTCTGCCAATTTCTCCGAAGGTAAACAAGTGGATTATGTACTCGGCAAATGGACCGAGGAAGAACAAAGCAAACTCCCAGAACGCCTAGAGCAATTTACTAAGGCTTCTTTAGCTTTTGTTTTCGCAGGTATCCAAAATGCGATGACAGGCTTTAATGGAAAGTAATCCGCTTCGCTAAATTTCCTTTTTATAGATAGTGTACTCCTTGTACATTCTGTGGTTAGGCAAACGCTCTATCTCTGCACGCATCTTGTGGTTTTCTCTCATAATTAAGTGGCTATCTACCGATCTAAAGCCTAGCTTAATTGCAGAACCAAAAAGGTGCGTTGCCAAAACCGCATCTAGACCTTTGTTTTGATAATCTGGTGCAATACCGCCTAACAATAGCACCAATCGTTTAGATGTTTTAGACGCTCTCAAAATATGGAACCAACCCAATGGCAACAGTCTCCCTTTAGCCTTTTTAATCCCTTGGCTTAGGTCTGCCATCGCTATCACAAACGCCACTACCCTCCCCGAACCATCGCTAATAATTTTAATTAACTTAGGATTTAATAATGGGAGAAAACGGTTGGCAAACTCGTCCATTTCTTCCTCTGAAATAGAAGTAAAGCCATAGATTTCTTGATAAGTAGCATTGATAAGGTTAAACACCGACTTCACAAAAGGCTTCACCTGTTTCGTAGAAGTGAACTGATGTACCGTGATGTTCATTCTGCTTTGTATTCTTTCCGTAAAAGCCTCGTAGCGTTCGGTAATTTTAGAAGTTAGCGGAACATCATATTGACACAACTCCACAAAAGAACTGTACCCCGAAGCCAAAATCATTCTAGACATATACTCAAAGCTAGAGTTGGTAATCATCATCGTAGGTTCAGAGAATCCTTTGGTAAGAAACCCTTGAGGCTCTTTGTCGGAAAATCCCATCGGTCCAATAAGCTCTTCGCAACCTTTAGACTTTGCCCATTGTTCTACCTCTTTTAGTAACGCCGAGAATACGGCTTCGTCCTCATAACATTCAAAATAGCTAAATCTTGCTGTCTTAAGGTTTTGTTTTTTATTATACTCATGTGGTATAATCCCCATAATTCTACCTACTGCTTTTCCATTTTGGTAAGCTAATAATAGAATGGTGTCGTTATGCTGAAATGCGGGGTTTCTCTTAGGATTAAAAAACTTCTCTTCATCTATGTAGAGAGGCGGTAGCCACTCCTGATGATTATGGTGTATCTTCTCTGGAAGGTAGATAAAAGTATTGAGTTCTTTAGCTCCTTCTACTTGTTTTATAGTGATTTCCATTGTTTTCGTTTTTTTATAAAAAATAAAGTCATACTTGAACTAAGCAAGTAAACCAATACTCCTGTAACTCCTCCCGCCAAAACATCTACCGCATAATGTGCTTTGATATACACCGTAGAGAAAACAAGAATAAATGTAAATGGCAATATTAAGAAAAATAATTTTCTGTAATGTTTAAATAGCCAAATCAGAACGACTACACTTACGCCCACATGAGAGCTAGGAAATGCCGCCGTAGGAGCTTCGCCCATCAATTGGATTTGTTTTACTGCCATTCCAAAAAGACCATAAGCTTCTACCGTATTGCTAGGATATGGGAAATAAAACTGTGGCCCTTCCGCTGGAACAAAAATAAAAATAGTGTAATAGATAACAAAAGCTGTTATCAATAAAGAACCAAAAAACTCCAATAGATTAGGCTTGTACTTAAAAAGCATTCCCATCACAATGAGAGGCATCAGGTAATAGAAGAAATACCCTAAGAACATCAGTTCACTAAACCAAGGATAATCAAAAACCTTAGAAAACTCTAGCGAAGGCTGAAAGCCAAACAAAAGGTGGTCTATCTCAACTAGCCAACTATCTATTTTATCAAAAAACATAAGATTGAGTTGTGCCGTCTCCTTATAAACCATACCTAAAAAGGCATAGGCTAGCAACCAGCTTACCAGTACTTTTATTTTTGGATAGTTTTTCAGTTGATTATCAAAAAATAAAGCCGCTAAAAACACTGCAAAAAAATAAAATCTCCCTTCTAATATTGGTATAAGAAAAAAGCCATCGGGTTTTACCAACAACACCAAAACTAGCGTAACCACCATATAAAAGGTTAAACTAAACCAACACAACGAAATCCCCCCTAATATTTTCTTCATAGATAAAAAAGCCCCCAAAGATACAAGATTTATGTTTAAGGACAATTAAAAATAAAAGTTGGGCTTCAGCTTTATAAACTGACGCCCAACCTCTAGTGAAAAACTTATAAAATGAAATTAAATTGCTTTACCATGACCAAGCTCTATATGAGAATGTTGGTCTTTTTCATAATCTTTATAAGATGTTCTAAACCCTAGTAACACTACTTCTATATCTTCCTCCTTAGCTCTTACATTAGCAAAGTCTTGTATTAACTCTAATACATCTGTAGTAATATAAGAGGTATTTCTAGCATCTATAGTTACTTTAGAGTTTGGTTTTATATTTTTTAAAGTCTTCTTGATTGCCGCTTTGTTAAGGAACGAAACCTCTTCTGCTAATCTTATGGTAATTTCATCAGCTTCGTCTAACTCTTCACGGCTAAAGTAGTACGCTCTTTTCATATTCCCTTGTAAAATATAGAATATAGAAATCGCCATACCTACTCCCACTCCTTTCAGTAAGTCTGTAGCCACAACTGCAACTACCGTAGCTATGAAAGGAATGAATTGGTACTTCCCTTTATGCCAAAAATGAGCAATTGTAGATGGTTTTGCTAATTTATATCCTACCAAAAGAAGTACTGCTGCTAAAGTAGCCAAAGGTATCTTATTAAGAATAACAGGTATAGATACTGCACAAACTAATAACAATACCCCATGTATAATAGCCGAAACTTTAGATGTAGCTCCCGCATTGGCATTAGCTGAAGAACGAACCACTACCGAAGTCATTGGAAGCCCCCCAATAAAGGCACTCACCATATTACCTATCCCTTGAGCTCTAAGCTCTAAGTTGGTATCTGTAATTCTTCTTTTATTATCTAATCTATCTGCTGCTTCAATACACAATAATGTTTCTATAGAAGCTACAATAGCTATAGTAGCCCCCACTACCCAAATTTGGGGGTTAGTAAATCCTGAAAAATCAGGCAATACAATCATATTTTTAAAATCTTCAGCAGATTGAGGTACTGGCAGATTAACTAAATGTTCTTCACTTATCGCTAAAGAGCTTCCACTAGCCTTGAAAAACTCATTTAATAAAATACCTACCGCTACCGCCACTAATGCTCCTGGTAACATTTTAAGTTTTCTAAGTGCTGCCACATTGTCCCACAACAAAAGAATCGCAAGAGAAACTAATGTTACTATAATTGCCCCCATATGCACCGATGAGCTAAGATTTTGAAGATAGCTAGATATAGAATCAAGATTATAGCCGTTGTCAAAAATGGTTTCATTTCCTTCAAAATCACTATCATATCCTAAAGCGTGCGGGATTTGTTTCATAATAATGATAACTCCAATACCAGCAAGCATACCTTCTATCACATTAGTAGGGAAATAATTAGAAATACTACCTGCACGCACAAATCCTAAAATCAACTGTATTACACCTGCTATAATACCCGCGCAAAGAAAAAGCTCAAACGCTCCTAAATCTGTAATAGCTGTAAGGATAATCGCTGTTAAACCAGCAGCAGGTCCTGATACTGATATATGCGAATTACTAATATAACCTACCACAATACCACCTATAATACCAGAAATAATACCAGAAAGCGGCGGTGCTCCAGATGCTAATGCAATTCCTAAACACAATGGTAATGCTACCAAGAATACCACAAGTCCTGAAGGAAAGTTTTCTTTAAAACCTCCTAATAAAGATGTCTTTTTCATTTTAAATATTGAAATAATTAGAACTCTCGTTTCTACAATAACCAATAACCTCTCTAAGAGAATTTACCGTTATTTCAAACGACTAAAAATTGATAAAATATCAAGCTGAACCTCCTCAGATAAGAAGAGATAGTAGTAATATTATGCTTCTGGAGGCGTATAATGCACCGATAAGAACGGTGAGAGAAGAGCTGCATCATCAGAACTTATAAACACTCTACTGGCGTATTTATAGCTAGACAACAAGGAAAAATCCTGCAAACTCATAACTTCCGAAATCATTTTCTCCGAAAACGAAATGGTTTCTCCAAACTGTGTTTCTTCTTCAGAGATTGTAAAAGTAACTATTGAAATGTCTTCACCAAACATCTTGGCGATACTTGGTAACGCCATAAAGTTTAGGAAAATCATCAACAATAAAATACTTTTAAACCTCATCTAAAAAACTTTTAAGGGTTTAGATTTTTGTTATTTCTTCTACTCATTACCCAATCAGAATCTGTTAGATTGTAGATTTTTTGAATATCCTTAAGCGTCTTAGCAAAATCAAGATTCAAATCTATCAACTTCCCAGTTCTTAAATCAAACACCCACCCGTGTACAATAGGAAACTCCTCTAAAATGTATCTTTCTTGCACACACGCCATTTTAATTACATTGATGCATTGCTCTTGAACATTCAGCTCTACCAATCTATCGAAACGCTTATGTTCGTCTTCGATAGCGTCTAGCTCTGCTTGGTGTAATCTGTAAACATCTCTAATGGTTCTCAACCAAGGATTAAGCAATCCTAAATCCTGAGAAGACATAGCAGCTTTTACACCTCCACAGTTATAATGCCCACATACCACAATATGCTTTACTTTAAGATGCTCTACGGCATATTGTATAACAGCTGTAGAACTCATATCTAAAGTATTTACCACATTAGCTATATTTCTGTGAACAAACACTTCGCCCGGCTGAGCCCCCATTAACTCCTCTGCTGTTGCTCTACTATCCGAACACCCAATGTAAAGAAAATCTGGAGTTTGATTTTTAGCTAAATTTTTGAAAAAATCAGCATCTCCACCCAGTTTACTTTCTACCCACTTTTTGTTGTTTTCGAAAATTACTTCATACGAATTTGGCATAATATATAAATTTTAAAATTAGTCTCCTCGTTTTAAATAATTTTCAAACTACCGTCAACACCCTAGGGTATCAAGAATTATGCAAATATAATGTTTTTGAACCAATTAAAGTATTTTTTAACACTTTTTATAATTAAACTTTATGATTAATATATCCTTCCGTTGCTTGGTCGTTAGGTATAATTTGTGCTGGATTCCCCATAACTACAGAACCACTAGGTACATCGGTATTCACATACGCATTAGGAGCAACAAGTACATTACTCCCTACGGTTATTCCACCTACAATTACAGCATTAGCCCCAATCCAAACTTCATCTCCAATGGTAGGCACGCCCTGTTTTTTACCTCGGTTCTGCTGACCTATGGTAACCCCTTGTGCTATATTACAATTTTTACCAATAATGGTTTTCGGATTGATAACTACCGCTCCCCAATGCCCTAAATAAAAGCCTTCGCCTATTTGAGTTTCAGGATAAATCTGAAAACCGTATTTTATCTGATAGCGTCTAAGAATAAATCGTACAATGAACCCCAAAAAAGGAGTACTTCTGTATTTCTGTGCTTTACGAAACCAATAAATATAGTGAAGATTAGGGCTGAAACATTTTTTCAAAATCTGAATCCCAGAAAGCCACTTTCCACTCTCTCGGTAGAAGTCTTTTTGTATAGTAGTGTAATTCATCTAAGGTCGCTTGATAAACTTATGGCAAAGATAGAGAAATATCTCTATAATATCCAGATCGTGCGTGAGGGCGAAGGGCATTGTGGGAGCTCATCTTATAAAAAATGGAAGGAATTAGCCTTTGGATTTTATAAGATAGCGACTGCCAGAAGACCGACCCGAGCCTAAGCCATCGCAAGGACTAGGGGCACGCCCTAATAAAAAAACAGTTCTAACTATCTAATATTTGCATTATCTTCTCCACAGAATTGGTAAGACTGAATGGCATTTGGTAATCTTTTAGTTTTTCTTGATATGGTTGAAAATACTGTGGATTGGTAAGTGCCTTTTTCATTCCTTGGTAAATACCTTCTTCTGAATTATCTACCACAAGCCCCAAATCACCGTCTAAAAGCATCTCCCTAACCCCAGAAACATCTGTTGCAATAATATTCTTTCTCAAAGTAATCGCTTCAAACAATACGGTAGGGTAGCCCTCGTACCGTGAACTTAGAATATAGAAATCGGCATTTTTGAAATACGGATACGGATTATCTGTAAAGCCTAACATCTCCGCCGTGCTATCTATTCCAAGTTCTGTTTTGAGTTTTTGGATATTATCAAAATCATAGCCATCTCCTAAAATTTGTACACGATGTGGCAAACCTTCGTCTAAGAGCTTTTTGTGGACTTTTAGAAGTCTATCAAACCCCTTTTGAGGAAATACTGTACCCACGGATACAAAGGTAGGCAGATTTGTGTGTGATAATTTCCCCAGCTCACTTTTATTAAGAATTTCTTGTGTGTCTAGTGGATTGTAAATCCTAATGATTTTATTTTTTTCTGTCTCGTTTTGAGCTAAACCGTCAAAGTCTTTCTGAATATGCTCAGATATGACCATAATCTTATCATATCCAAAAAACTTTCTAATTTCAGCATCAGTATAATTGTGAAATTCGGTCTTTCTTAAATCGTTATGTATCCAGATGATTTTCTTAGATTGTTTCAATGGCGAATTTAACACTTCATCTCTAAAACCGTGAATAGCGGCTAATTCTACATCGTACTTTTTACCTTTGAGAATAAAATGATAAAGTAATTTTGGAAACTTTTTTAATATTCCTTGATAAATGACTCTAAACGCTTTTTGAGGGATATCCTGCAAACGATTAGTGGTTATCATTTCCCCTTTGTTTAGATACAAGATATTAACCCAACTAGGGACTTCCGATAAATACTTCCCCGAGTATAGATTGAGTAATAAATCTACTTCATACTTATCTGGTGGAAGATTTTTAAGAAAAGTTACCAGCACCTTCTCCGCTCCACCGTGTCTCAATGAACCTATACGAATGAGAAGTTTCTTTTTTCCATCACTCATATCTATCTTTTTAAGGTTTTTAAATAAGTAATAAAACTTTCGTTAAACTTAACGACTGCCTTTTGATTAAGATGATTACTGTCGTAAAAGTCTATAGTATCGTTTAAAGGTAATTCGCCATAAAAATTCTTATAAGTCCCCATAGTTGATAGAAGACTATCCACCGATTTGTTATTCGTTTTAGACTCATAAAGTTTTTTGGTAATAGGGGCTTGAACTAAAATATAGGGTATATTTCTTTTCTTGATATAGTCTAAGTTTTCCTTCAGAGCCTCAATTTGTTTAGGGTTAAGCTCCCACTTGCCTTTTGCTTCTTCTAGCATTGGGTTTTTTCTAAACTTTGTTTCCACAAAACCACCTCCCTGTACATAAACATCATCATTTTGAATGTTCGGTTCAGAAAAAGTTTTATTTAAGCCTAACAGCTGTCTATATAAACCATAAATAGCCGTATTAAAAACCGCTAAGTGCCTAGTACGCCGTACCATTTCAATAGCATTAGCATCTATTTTATTGTTACTTAACATATCTAAAGAAGACTCTACACCATCAGCCGAAAGCGTTCCTGCATACACCTCGTAAACTATCATTTTAGGTTTTATCCTATCCAAATATTGCTTGAGCACCACCTGTGTATTGATAGGAGATTGCGAACTAGAACCTAAATTAAATGAAGAAATACCATTTTTACTAAACACCCTAGTATCAAAACCTCGATAAGCGTGTGATGACCCTAAAAATAAAATATCTGGACTTTTTTCTAGATTGCCAACATCTTTGGTTCTGGAAAACAAATGACCATAGCACCCCACACAGTTTCTCACATTTTTAGCCATAAATGGTGGCATTACTTGGCTCCATATTGGCAAAACTACCACATAAAACACACTTCCAAAAACGGAGAAAAATATAATCTTTTTTATAAATGATTTCATATCTATTAAAACTGAAAATAAATAAATGGGGTCTCATTAGTTTGCATAAACAAACCTATCAAAAGAATAACAAACGCATAAAAACTCCATCTTAGCAAACGAGGCTTTTTGAGCCAAAAACTTTCTAATGCAAACTCTCCTCTTCGCCCTTGCCATTCTATGACCAATAAAAAGCCAACTAAAATCAGAGTAGCTAATGCAGCCTTATTAAGACTAGGAAAGCTAAATAATGATGGTTTAAATATATTAGTAATATAAGAAACAGCATGCGTCATATCTTCTGCTCTGAAAAAAATCCACGCAAAAACCATCAATCCAAAGGTAGTAAGCATATTAAAAACATCTCTTAAAGAAGGTAATAGTCTATCGTGAGCCACCACTTCTATATTATTTCTATTCGTTTTCAATATAATGGACGGCATTATGAAAAGGGCATTTAGAAATCCCCAAGCAATAAATGTCCAATTTGCTCCGTGCCAAAATCCACTCACTAAGAAAATAATGAAGGTATTTCTAATTCTCATCCAATTTCCGCCCTTGCTCCCGCCCAAAGGAATGTACAGATAATCTCTAAACCACGTAGAAAGAGAAATGTGCCAACGTCTCCAAAATTCTGCTACATCACGAGAAAAATAAGGATAAGCAAAGTTCTTCATCAAATCAAACCCAAATAAACGAGAAGTACCTATGGCAATATCCGAATAGCCAGAAAAATCTCCGTAGATTTGAAAGGTGAAAAATATAGCACCAAGCACTAGCGTACTTCCCGAAGAGGTATCTGAACTCGCAAAAATCTGATTAGCATAAACCGCACAGTTATCCGCTATTACCATTTTCTTAAATAGTCCCCAAAGAATTTGACGCATACCATCTACCGCCTTAGTATAATCAAATTCCCTCTTTTTATAAAATTGAGGCAATAGGTGTGTGGCTCTCTCAATAGGTCCCGCTACTAACTGCGGGAAAAAGCTCACAAAGGCACTAAATGCAATAAAATCTTTGGTTGGCTCTAATTTTTTCTTATACACATCTATGGTATAGCTTAATGTTTGGAAAGTATAAAAACTAATCCCCACAGGAAGCAAAATATTAAGTGTATGAATAGATGGTTTTTGTCCAAAAAAAGTAAATGCTGCTATAAAATTATCTATAAAGAAGTTACAATACTTGAAGAACCCTAAAAACCCTAAATTAACTATCACGCTAACAACAAGATACATCCTTCGTTTTTTAGGTTCTTTATCTAAAGCTAGTAACCTTCCTAAAGAATAGTCTAACACTGTACTAAATAGGATAAGAAAAAGAAAACGCCAATCCCACCAACCATAAAAAATATAACTTACAACTACTATAAAGAAGTTTTGTAGCTTTATATTTTTATGAAATACAAACCAATAAAGTATAAAAACTATCGGTAAAAATATCGCAAATTCTATTGAGTTAAAAAGCATGGCTTGCTATATTATTTTTTTCCATTGTTCTAAAATTTTATCTTTCTTCCATTTTTGTGTCTCCATGTAGGAAGAATGTGATAAACGCTCTAAATCCGCTGGATTATCTAACAGATATTGTAGCTTTTCTCTGAATAAATCTTTATTTCTAAGCGGAATTAAAAATCCATTATTCTTATTGATAATATCTGACGGACCGTAGTTACAATCGTAAGCTATTAAAACATTTGAACAAAACATAGCTTGAATTAAAATCGTAGGCAAAGCTTCTGCCGTAGAAGTTAAACAACATATTTTAGATTCTATAATCAAATTTTTAACATCATCTAAGTTGCCCGTTCCCATCAACCTCACCTTATCCTCAAGATTGTGATGAGTAATTTTATAGTATATTTTTTCTCGGCAAGTTCCATCTCCCATTATTCTAACTTCCCAGCCCTCTGGCAAATTAATTTCCGAAATAATATCTATAAATTCTTCTACATTTTTCTCGACATCCAATCTAGCCACTACAGAAATTATATTCTTTTTTTCAGCAAAAGGGATATAATTCAACTTTTCAAAGCTAGCGTCCATGATGTTATAAATTGTCTGACTCCTTTTACTAATTGAAAGATAGTATTTTTCTCCAGGTTTATTTGTAGCAATAATGTATTTCAAATTTTTATAGTACCTCTTTGCCAAGGCACTATAAAACTTCCCCATACTCGTAAAACTCATATGCTCCCATGCGATAGTTTTCCCTGCTATAGCATTATCCATACTTCCTATAAAAGAAGACAACTTATACCAACAAGAGATAATAGTATCGTAATTCTGATGATTCTGTTTCAACCATTTTTTCAACATCAGATAGACTCCTATATGATGAATATAGGCATTGATGTTCTGTATTTTAGGAACAAACTTAAGCCACTTTACATTAAATTCACATATTTTCCAAGCCCAATGTGAAAAAGTATCTATATGATGGATTTTGACATTTTCATTTAATGGATAAAAATTAGGTCTTGGCGACATCAACAACAGTATTTCTACCTTGTACCCTTCTTCCACAAGCTCATTGGCTAATGTTGTCATTACCTTAGCCACGCCACCTGGCTTAAACAACTTGTAGTATACCAATAGTACCTTTTTACCTTTCCCGTCCATAATTATCTCACTTTATAATACAAAAAACTAAAGAGTAAAAGTCCCCAACTTAATACTTTTATTAAAGACGGTTGAATATCCATCAAGATATTTCTAAAAGAACTTCCATTTTTAAATGAATAGTACTGATAACCCACAATATTTCTTAGTAATGCTTTAGGATACACTAATAACCTAACCCCATAGCTATTGAGAAAAGACAAATGACCTTCCTTTAAACCATAAACATTCTTTCCCGTCCATCTGGTATTAGAGACGGAAGCCGTGTCATCTTCGTCTTTATGATAAACCCTCACTACTTTATTAACAAACCTTGTTTTAATTCCCTTAGCATCATACTCGTTAAAAATTACCGATTGTGGAATGTAGCCTTTCCCTTTGTAGGAGCTATAATCCTTCCCAAGGATTTGGCGATGGTAAGCTGGTGTAATAAAAATTCCAAATTTATCTCCTCTAACCTTGTACTTATAACGCATATCGAAAATACTTCCGTCAAACCCACCGTGAGGATATTCATCGCCCACTATTTTTCCACTTTCATCTACGGAAAGCCCCATCACTCCAATATAATCGTCAGGATTGTTAATAGCCTCCACCTCATTAAGGAGAATTTCCAAAGCCTCATCAGGATAAGAATCATCAGAATCTACCACCATATGATAAGGTGTAGTAACCTTCTTTATACCATCTAACACCGTTAAAAACTTATGCTGGTTAGGTTGATAACAATACTCTATCTCAAATGGGCTTTCCTTCTTAAATTCTTCCACCAACTCTTTAGTGTTATCAGTGGAGCCGTCATCCATAATCAACCACTTAAAGCCTAAAAAACTCTGCTTTTTTAAAGAATTAAACACCCGTGGCAAAGTGTGAGCGCGGTTATAGGTTGGCGTAACTATCGTAATTTTTATATCGTTGTTCATTTTTAAATGCATTTACTTGGTAGCTACCAATCTCTCAAACACTTCCGTAACTTGAGCATATATCTTTCTCTCATCAAACTTTTCATCAGCTCCTAAAGTTCCTTTCTTAATTCTCTCCACCAATTCTGGATTGGTAAGGAATGATTTCATTGCCTCAAAAAGTTCATTTTCATCGTAATTAACCAAAATGCCGTCTTTCCCATCATCTATCATTTCTGGTATGCCACCTACATTGGTGGAAATAATTGGTTTCCCTAACGCCATAACCTCACCTATCGTTAATGGATAACTCTCTGATTGAGAAGGCAACACAAAATAATCCGACGCTTTAACATAAGGCCAAGGATTTTTTTGAGTATCCAAAAGTAAAAAAGTTTTTTCTACGGATAATTCTTTTACTTGATTTTTCAGATTTTCCATTTCATTTCCTCCACCTATAACGGCAATAGAGTGCAGTAAGCCTTCGTCTATCAATCGTTTATGAACTTTTATTAAAGTATGATAGCCCTTTCTACTATGCAACCTTCCAACTGAGGTAAAGCACGGACAAACATCAAAGTCCACTTTAAAAGCCTCTGCTTTCTCTCTCGCTTCATTGATTTTAATAACATTGTAAATAACCGAACTCTTTGGGTAAGTTACCCCATATAAATCTTCTATCACCTGTCTGGTTTGTGCAGCCCCAAAAATCATCCAGTCAAACCTCTTCATCAAATCAATGCGTTTTTTTACCCTTGCCTCATCTTTATCGTAGCTAACATCAGTGTGGAACCACCCTACCTTTTTAGATTTTTTATTAGGGGAATTAAGCACCATCTCAAATTCCGCATAGCCCGGCGATACTTCTATATCGTACTCTTCCTTTACTTTAAAAGCATAAAGCAAACTCGGAAATTTATCGTAGAATTCTAACTTCAATCGCCTTAGTCCCAGTTGTATTTTTTGAACAAAAGCATTTTGAGACATCTGCTCTCTCCCTTTTTCCACAACGATAAGCCTAATATCTTTAGGTATTTCGGAGACCAATTCGCCTTGATACAAATTAAGCATTAAAGCCAAATCAAACTTATCCTTAGGAAGGTTTCTCAACAAATCCAAAACCACTCGTGGCACCCCTCCCATCTCTAAAGATCTAAGCCTAAATAATACTTTTATTTTTTGTGATTTATTATTAATCATCTAATTATTATTTTTACTATAGTTCTTTCTAATCCATAAGTTCACAGGTTCTTCAATATACTTGAACAGTACAATTGATATAATATTTAAGACAACAAAAATAAATAACTTATTGCTCCAAATATTATTATTGATAAATATTGGGATAAAACCTTTATGAATTAAATAGAATATATATGAGCTTTTTCCCAGTAACACCATAAAAGGAGCAGATAAAATTTTACTAATAAAGGTTCTTTCATGGATAAGCCCCCATAACAGAGGCGCTATTCCTAATAAAGATAAAGCTCCCATAGAGACAAACACAGCGGGATCATACTTTAAGTCGAAAATCGCACGGAAATACTGCATTCCTATAAGATATACGAGTATAAAACCTATCCCTACATAAGTAACCTTATCTTTTAATATATGTATACTTTTACTTTGTTTACTAACCAACAAGGCTAAACCTATTCCTACAAAAAACTCTATAATATAAGTAGCTATATTCTTTTGTAAGAAACCTCCTAGATTGGAAAAGTTAGAAAAAAATTCCTTCATTCCAAAACCAAAAATGAAAATAAAAATTGGCAATAAATAGAGCCAAATTTTTCTTTTTCTAATTAAAATAAAATAAAACGGTGCTGTTACATAAAACATTTCTTCTAAAGTAAGCGTCCACCCTTGTGCCACTCCTCCTAAAAAATATTCTTTAAAAAATGCCTTTGTCATTGTAAAGCTCAATAGAGCCTCTATTGTTTTTTCTTGAGTCCAAACACCAGAAGTAAGATAGCCACTTATAAAAACCGCTACTGTAATCAAAAAATACATGGGATATATCCTTGCAAATCTATTCACCATGTATTTCTTGAAATCTATAGGGTTTTCATTGAAATATCTATAAGTTATTAGAAATCCGCTCAATACAAAGAACATATCTACTCCTATATGGAATTCCCATATAATCTTTGCTATCCACTCTGGGTAAGAATGTGATTCATTTTTAAATGGAAAAAAATGATATATAAAAATCATCCAAGCTGCTATTGCTCTATACCCTGTAAGGGCAGGAAAAAACATTTTATTATTATTCATTTAATATCTCCCTATTTTGTAATTCATGACAAAGATAAACAAAGTAATTATGTTTTTTTAACAAGTTAAGTTTACACTTTGTTTATTTACAAAATAATAAATAAATTTACGCTCTAATGAATCTTAAAAAGTAATTTTACCGAAATGAAAGTACTCATTAAAAACGCTCAAGTCGTTAATGAAAACCAAATTTTTCAATCAGATATTCTTATAGAGAATAGTTTTATCACTAAGATAGCTCCCTCAATATTAGAAACCGAGGCCAACCAAATCATAGACGCTAAAGGACTGTACCTTCTACCTGGAGTAATAGACGACCAAGTTCACTTTAGAGAGCCTGGGCTTACCCACAAAGGAACTATTGAAACAGAAAGCCGTGCTGCCATTGCTGGAGGTGTTACGAGTTTTATAGAACAACCCAATACCGTTCCTAATGCGATTACACAAGAACTTTTAGAAAATAAATATCAGATAGCTTCGCAAACTTCCCACGCCAACTACTCTTTCTCTATGGGTGGGACTAATGACAATTTAGACGAAGTCCTAAAAACTAATCCTAAAAATGTAGCTGCTATAAAACTTTTCTTAGGTTCTTCCACAGGAAATATGCTGGTGGATAATCCAGAAATTTTAGAAGAAATTTTCTCCAAAGTTAAAATGCCTATTTGTGTACATTGTGAAGACGAAACTACCATCCGTAAAAATACAGAAGACTATAAAACTGAATTTGGTGATGATATTCCTGTAAAATACCACCATCTCATCAGGAGCGAAGACGCTTGTTTTATTTCATCAGCTAAAGCCATAGAACTCGCTCAAAAAACAGGTGCAAGACTACATATTTACCACTTATCAACCGCAAAAGAGACCATATTATTAGATAATATGACTCCTCTAAAAGACAAAAAAATAACTTCAGAAGTTTGTGTGCATCACCTTCATTTTACTAATGAAGACTATGAAACTAAAGGTAGTCTTATCAAATGGAATCCTGCCGTTAAAACTCAACAAGATAAAGACGGCTTATGGGAAGCGCTGCTTGATGGTAGAATAGATGTGATAGCAACAGACCACGCCCCACATACCTTAGACGAAAAACAAAAACCTTACACACAATGCCCTTCGGGAGCACCTCTTGTACAGCACTCTTTGCAAACGATGTTAGAGTACCATAAAAAAGGAAAGGTAAGTCTAGAAACCATTGTGGAGAAGATGTGCCACAATCCAGCCATCATTTTCCAAATAGAAAAGAGAGGCTTTATAAGAGAGGGCTATAAGGCAGATTTAGTCTTGGTAGATTTAAACGCTGAACAAACAGTTTCAAAAGAAAATATACTTTATCATTGTGGATGGAGTCCGTTAGAAGACGAAACCTTTCATTCCCAAATCACTCACACCTTTGTTAATGGGCATTTGGCTTATCATAATGGAGAAGTTTCCTCTAATAAACACGGAGAAAGACTTTTATTTGATAGAAACTAAACTTTAATAAAAAAACAATAAAACTAAATTATTCATTATGAGATTGAAAAAATCATTTATCCTTTTGATGCTTTTCCTATCGTTAGGGGTATTTGCCCAAAATTACGAATGGAAAAGTGCTTCGTCTGCTGGATACGACTACAAGTATGTTACCAGCGACCCAATGAAAGCCCGTTTCTACACTCTAAAAAACGGACTGACTGTAATTCTTAGTCCTACGCCTAAAGACCCTAGAATCCAATGCTACATTGCGATAAAAGCGGGAAGTAAAACAGACCCAGCTACCAACACAGGTCTAGCTCATTACCTAGAACATATGATGTTTAAAGGAACTGATAAATACGGCTCGTTAGACTGGGCAAAAGAAAAAGTAGAGCTTGACAAAATAGATGCTTTGTACGAACAGTACAACAAAACAACTGATGAGGTTAAAAGAAAAGCCATCTACCGAAAAATAGACTCTATTTCTGGAGTAGCTGCCAAGTTTGCCATTGCCAACGAGTACGACAAAATGATGTCTGCTATGGGAGCTCAAAACACAAATGCCTTTACAAGTTTTGAACAGACGGTTTACACAGATGATGTACCTAGCAGTTCATTGGACAAATATTTAAAGGTACAAGCGGAAAGATTTAGAAATCCTATTTTAAGGATATTCCATACCGAGTTGGAAGCAGTTTACGAGGAGAAAAACCGAAGCCTAGACAGTGATGGCGATAAAGTTTTTGAAACTCTTTTCGCTAACTTGTTTAAAAACCACAACTACGGTAAGCAAACCACTATCGGTACTGTGGAACACCTTAAAAACCCTTCTTTAGTAGAGATTAGAAAATATTTTAACACTTACTATGTGCCTAACAATATGGGCATCATTATGTCGGGAGATTTTAACCCAGACGAAGTGATTAAGAAAATAGACCAAAGTTTTGGTTATATGAAATACAGCCCTGTACCTAAGTACACTTTCTCTCCAGAAACACCTACCAATCAACCTATTATTAAAGATATTGTAGGTCCTGATGCAGAAGGGCTTACTATGGGCTTCCGCCTTCCGGGTAATAAAGATAAAGATGTTCTGTTAGCTGATTTGGTAGGACAGATTTTAACCAATGGTAAAGCAGGACTACTAGACCTCAACCTCGTGAAAAAACAAAAACTTCTTTCTGCAGGAGCGTTCTCTTTTTTGCTTATAGACCACGGTGTACTTTACATTAATGCTAAACCTACCTCTGGACAATCTTTAGAAGAAGTAAAAGATTTGGTACTTAACGAAATTGACAACCTGAAAAAAGGAAACTTTGATGACCAGCTCATCACTTCTATCGTAAATAATATGAAGAAGATGAAAATCAAAGATTCTGAAAACTATGGCGACCGTGCTAGTGTTCTAATGGACGCCTTCACTTCCGAATTAGACTGGAAAGACCAAGTGGCTTATGTTAACAACCTTTCTAAAATCACAAAACAGCAGGTGGTAGATTTCGCTAACAAATATTTAGGGAATAACTATGTTGCAGTACTCAAAAGAAAAGGAGAAAAATCTGAAAGTATCAAGATAGAAAAACCTGAAATCACTCCAGTAGAAACTAATGCTGATAAACAAAGTGATTTTGTGAAGATGGTTGCTTCTATGCCGAGCAATAGTTCTAAACCTGTATTTTTAGACTACAACAAAGACCTTAAAAAGTCTAAACTTGCGCAAGCAGAAGTGCTTTATGTGCCTAACCAAGACAATAGTCTTTTCAGATTGATGTACCGTTATAAGATAGGAAGCCTTAACGATTTAAAGCAGTCTATCGCTTCACAATACATTCAATTTTTAGGAACAGATAAGAAATCTTCCGAAGCTATTTCTAAAGAGTTTTACAAAATTGCTAGTAGCTTTAAAGTATCTACAGGAGAGGAATACACCACCGTTACAATAGAAGGTTTACAAGAAAACTTTGACCAAGCCGTGAGCCTGTATGAAGATTTAGTTCTTAATGCTAAACCTGACGAAACTGCCCTTACCAATCTAAAAGCGAGGCTTATGAAAGGTAGAAAAGATGCTAAACTTAACAAAAATGTCATCTTACAAGGGCTTACTAGCTATGCTACTTATGGAGCAGACAACAAATTCAATTATGTGCTTTCAGACGATGAACTTAACAAAATCACCGCTGATGAACTTGTGGCGAGAATTAAACAACTCAACAACTACGAGCAGACCATTATTTACTACGGTCCTGAAAAACTAAATGTACTTGTAAACAAATTGAGTAAACTCCATAAGATGCCAAACACTTTGGCAAAACCAAACCCTGCGAAGGTATTTACACAAATAAAACAGGATAGAAATCAAGTTTTATTTGCTGATTATGATATGGTTCAAGCTGAAACTAGATGGATTAGGAATACAGACCTCTACGACCCTAACAAAACCGCATTGGTAAAGGTATTCAATAATTACTTTGGTGGTGGTATGGGTGCTATTGTATTCCAAACCATTAGAGAGAGTAAGGCTTTAGCTTACAGCACCTTTGCTTACTATGTTCAGCCAAGCAAAAAAGAAGAGAAGTACACTTTATTAGGATATGTAGGTAGCCAATCAGACAAGTTTAATGAAGCAACTGCTTCTATGAACGAGCTACTTAACAAGCTCCCAGAACTTCCAGAAAACCTTAACCTAGCTAAAGGACAAACCAAAAAAGATATAGAAACCGAACGCATTACACAAGACGGTATCATCTTTAATTATTTGGAAGCTCAAAGACTAGGCTTAAAAGAGGATATTAGAAAAACCATCTACCAAACTGTTGATAAAATCAACTTTGCAGATTTAAAAAATTTCCATCAAAATTATCTTGCTAACCAACCTTACACCTACGCTATTGTAGCGTCTAAAGATAAGGTTAAAGAAGAAGATATGAAGAAATTAGGCGAACTTAAAAAACTAAGTTTGGAAGAAATCTTCGGATACTAAACTAATCCTCCGCTTAAGGCAAAAGAAGTCGAAACATAATTGTTTCGGCTTTTTTTGTCCTTTACTCTAAAAGATTTTATTTAACTTTAGACCTAAATTTAATTCAAAATGAACTATACAGATTCTATGCTCAAAGAGAATGCTCTTAAAGATAAAGTAGCCATTGTAACAGGTGGCGGTAGCGGATTAGGAAAAGCCATGTCAAAATATTTCTTAGAATTAGGGGCTAAAGTGGTCATTACTTCTAGAGATTTAGACAAACTAAAAAACACAGCTGCAGAACTAGAAAACGCCACTGGAGGTACAGTATTGCCACTCGCTTGTGATGTCAGAAATTACGATGAAGTGGAAGCAATGAAAGCGGAAGCCCTAAAAACTTTCGGAAAGATAGATATTTTAGTAAATAATGCTGCGGGGAACTTTATCTCGCCTACCGAAAGGCTATCTGCCAACGCTTTTGATGTCATTATTGATATTGTATTAAAAGGAACTAAAAACTGTACTCTATCTATTGGCAAGCATTGGATTGAAGAAAAACAAGAAGGGACTGTACTTAATATTGTTACCACTTATTCTTGGACAGGCTCTGGCTATGTAGTACCTTCAGCTTGTGCTAAAGCAGGTGTATTGGCAATGACAAGAAGCCTTGCTGTGGAATGGGCAAAGTACGGCATTAGATTTAATGCGATAGCCCCAGGACCGTTCCCTACCAAAGGAGCATGGGAACGCTTACTCCCAGGAGACCTTGCTGAGAAGTTTGATATGAGAAAAAAAGTTCCTCTACGAAGAGTAGGCGAACACCAAGAGTTGGCAAACCTTGCGGCTTATTTGGTTTCTGATTTTTCAGCTTACATCAATGGAGAAGTAATTACCATAGACGGTGGCGAATGGCTACAGGGTGCTGGGGAATTTAATATGTTAGAACAAATCCCTGCCGAAATGTGGGACGCCCTAGAAATAATGATAAAGGCAAAAAAAGGCAGTTAACACTAACCTTTTTAC
Organism: Riemerella anatipestifer; assembly: GCF_009932355.1. Lineage (GTDB taxonomy): Bacteria > Bacteroidota > Bacteroidia > Flavobacteriales > Weeksellaceae > Riemerella > Riemerella anatipestifer_E. The sequence goes on along the minus strand of NZ_LEKU01000020.1, from coordinate 32,248 downwards.
AATAATAAAATTCCCTCCAAATGGAGGGAATTTTGGTTTTGAACCTATAAAGTTACTTAGCCAATAGGTCTTTTACTAAAGATTTAAGCTCTGTAATCTCTGCTTTGAGTGCTTTTACCTCTTTGTCTTTTTCTAAAAGGTGTAAGTAAAGCTCTTCTATCTTCTCTACATTGGTAAGCTGAGTTGCCATAAGGTCTATATAACCTTGCTTTTTAATTTCTGCGGCAGATTGATACCCTGGCAAATGCCCATTGGTCTTTACAAAGTCTTCTACTTGACTAAGGGTTTTAAAGCTATAGTCTGCCTTGAGACTAGAAGTACCTGTATAATACTTTTGGAATACATAGTCTGGGAAGATAGCGGCATTAGCTCCTATAAAGCCTGTAGCTTTAACATTACCCACAACTTCTAGTTTTTCTGATGGAGCTGCAGTTCCAACACCTAGAGAACCTTCTAAAAAATTTATTTTGTTATCTCCTTGTATATAAAAGCCATACTTATTTTTCGCTTGAGCAGGTGCTGATGATGTATAAAAATCATAATAATTATCTATTGACCCTTGTAAATTTATAGCTCCTGTAGATCCAAGATCCGAACGAAATGCCATATAAGCACCAACCGATTGATTAACTTTCTGCGACAACAACCTTGAAACTACTCCCGACAAATTAGTCACGACACCAGTACCTGCTAAAACATTTTCAAACATTCCAGCAAACACAAAATTGTGAGGGGTAGTATTTTTAATTTCATTCCTATTAAGCGAAGCTATCATTCCTGTTGATACAGTTGCATCATTCTCAACGATATTAACTGTATGAGTTCCAAAAATACTATTATAAGTTGCATTTGCTCTAGCTGCAGATACAAAAACCCCTCCTGCCATTCTATTAGTTACATTGGCAGTACCTTCAATTTGACCAGGGTATAGACCTTTCTCTTTACTGTTTGAAGCTTCAGCATATACACCTATAATTTGTTCGGTTGGGTTAGATGTCCATCGAGAAAGACCATAAAAATGACCTCCTTTAATAATATCTGCACTAGCATTATATTGCTGATAACCTGCACCGTACACCCCTCTCAATTCTCTTGCGGTAGCACCTACTTCTCCACCAACACTAGCATCTGAATGAACACCTGATATAACATATCCATGTCCAGAAGAATTATTACTTGCTTGAGCAAGAACACCTCTTAACTCATCAATACGCCCTGTTGAACTTCTACCCATTGAAGATGAGAAAAAAACTGCAGATTGCCTAAGTATACGGGAAGTTAAATCGTTATTAATCAAACTATATGACGACCCTGTGTAGGATTTTAAATTACTCACTCCATCAGAAGAGGTAGTATGATTCTCTTTCAATATAGAAGTCAATGAATTAAAAACATAACCCCTTCCACCACTATTGTTATAATCAATTCCTAAAGTGTTTAAAGGGAGTATGTCACTACTTTGAAAAACAGAGTTAAGATTATTTCCTCTTGGATTTGCGGATAAAGTAGGCTGCCCACTATCATTTACAAGTGTAGTCCAATCGACTCCTCCCTGATTAATATAAACCTTGCCATTATCTAATATTTCAAAAATGTTAGAAGGGTTATTACCTTTTGCTTTTTTCGCATAAATAGCATCTATGCCATTATGTATCCACTCTTGGTCTAGGCTTCCTGATGCACTTTTCACCCATTCTGTACCGTTGTAATAGTAATAACCCTTTTCTGTAATTTTAGCTACTTTAGGGTCAGTACCTTTGTAGGCACCTATAGTACCGTTGGTTTTATTAGCGTCATCTATTACATACACTAGAGTCCCTTCTACAGGAGCTTCGATATTTGCCACACGAGTTTTACTTAATTGGGGAGCTAAAATCCCTTCGTTAGTTTTGGCGTCACCTTGGCTATTGGTTGCACTAGGCTGAACATCTAAAGTAGCTCTAGGCGAGGAGGTATTAACCCCTACTTTTCCGCTTTGCCCATAAGCCACCATGCCTAAACCTAAAAAGGCGAGTACACTTAATTTTGTAGCTGTTGTTTTCATAATATTTAATTTTAAAAATTGTTAATGATTTATTTTTCTCGTAACCGTTTTTTTCTTGATTTCCTTTGGGCTTAAAACCGCAGGCGTCTCGTTTAAATTTGCACGCCTGTGGTTACCCAACCGCACGCCTGCGGATTTTTTTTTCACACGTGCGGTTTTATCTCCCTCTGCTAGAGCTTTTCGTAGCTTAGCGTTGCCAGCATCTTTTTCAGGTCAGAACCTGGGGTAAATACCACCTTGGCACTTTTAATAGCTGCTGAGGTCACTTCCTCCTCTTTGGCTTTACCCTCGCTACTGATGCTGACTCTCATACTACCCAGTTCGCCTAAGCGGATAATCTGTCCATCTGCTAGAGAAGACTGCATTACATCTACGAGGGCGTAAAGCACTGCTCTGATGTCTGCTCCACTCACGGTAGAGATTTTCTCAATGTCTTTAGTCAGACCTGCTAAAGTTTTTTCGCTGACTACATTAGCAGAAGCGTAGTATTTTTTCTCGCCTCCACCGGCAACTCCTGGTTGCCCTTTCTGAATGACTTTGTACTTGATTGGCATAAAGATTTAGTTTTTAGATGTTAGATGTTAGATATTAGATGTTAGTTGTTAAATGGTTGGTGGCTATTAGAGGTTGGAGATTAGTCTTAAGGGCTGATGAGGCTATACTAAGTTCTAATCTCTCATATCTCACCTCTAACCTTAAAAAACGCCTTCCCCCTCTAAACACACACAAAACGAGAGGAAAGGCTAAAGCAGAAAGAAAGCAAAGGCTCCCTTTCTGAACACTAAAAGCACCCAACAAGAACGACCATGTTTTAAGACAAAACAATGGTGCTTTTAGTAAATATTGATGAAAGCTAAAATTAGAATGGTATAAACACCAAAAGCCCCCAATAAAAATTGGCGGAATAATATTTTGTTTTAACGATAAAAGTCTAAGTAATTTTCTAAATAATCGGACACATACCCACGAAACTATCTGTGTGTGTGTGTGTGTGTACACAATTATTTGGAACTACCAAATTTTTGTGTAGGTTTTTTGCATTTTCTTGTATGTAATTGATACGGTGTAGCATAAATATGAAGCAAACTTATAACCTTTTGTTAAAGTACGCAAGTTTTTAGAGAGATTTTATTCTCTAAAAATTGACCACACCTCAAGTTAAAGCCTCACTACCTCCCTTAAAGTATCCCAGCTACGGATAGTTTTTATCTATATAAAAATCACTAAATTTGCAGACTTAATTTTTGTCATGAGTGCTAATTCTAAAACAGCGGCTTACCATACTTTAGGCTGTAAACTTAATTTCGCTGAAACTTCCACCATCGCTAGACAACTGTCTGATGCGGGTTATCAGAAAGTGAATTTTGATGATAGAGCCGATGTCTATATAATCAATACCTGTTCGGTAACAGAAAATGCCGACCGTGAGTGCAAAATACATGTAAAAAGAGCTATGAAAGCCAACCCCGAAGGATTGGTGGTGATTGTCGGTTGTTATGCTCAGCTCAAACCCGAAGAAATTTCTAAAATAGAAGGGGTGGATTTGGTACTGGGAGCTAAAGAGAAGTTTAATATCTTAAGCTACTTAGAAGATTTAGAAAAAACTCACAACAAGGGTATCGTTCACTCTTGCGAAATAGAGGAAGCCGATTTTTTCATTGGTTCTTATTCCATAGGAGACCGCACGAGAGCCTTTCTAAAGGTACAAGACGGTTGCGACTATAAGTGTACTTACTGCACCATACCTCTAGCACGAGGCATTTCTAGGTCTGACACTATAGAAAATGTGATTAAAAACGCTCAAGAAATCGCTGCTAAAGACATCAAGGAAATTGTTTTAACAGGAGTGAATATTGGTGATTATGGCAAAGGAGAATTTGGTAATAAGAAACACGAGCATACCTTTCTAGACCTCATCACAGAATTAGACAAAGTGGAAGGGATTGAACGCATTAGAATTTCGTCTATAGAACCTAACTTATTAAAAAATGAAAGTATAGAATTGGTTGCCAAAAGCAAAAGGTTTGTGCCTCATTTTCATATTCCGTTGCAATCTGGTAGTGATGAACTCCTCAAAAGAATGAAACGCCGCTACCTCACTAAGCTGTACAGAGATAGAATAGACACCATAAAATCTGTAATGCCTAACGCAGCCATTGGGGTAGATGTAATTGTGGGGTTCCCCGGAGAAACGGAAGAGCGTTTTTTAGAAACCTACCATTTCCTAAATGAGTTGCCTATCTCTTACCTCCATATTTTTACTTATTCTGAAAGGGAAAATACCGAAGCCGTAGCAATGGACGGTGTAGTGCCTATCTCCGAAAGAAAAAAGAGAAACAAAATGCTTAGGATTCTATCCGAGAAGAAAAAGATGGCTTTTTATCAGTCTCAACTTGGGAAAACATTGCCTATCCTTTGGGAACACGAAAATAAAGACGGTATGATGTTCGGATTTACGGAAAATTATGTAAGGGTAAAGAAGCCTTTTGACCAAAGTTCCGTTAATCAAGTAGAAACATTAAAGCTCAATAAAATAGAAGCAGACGGTACAGTATCGGTCAGTTCTTCTTTTGAACAGTTTTTAGAGAATGCCTAAAAAACAAAAGCCTCACAAATTTGTGAGGCTTTATTGTTGGTTTTAATCCTTATTTACATTCTGTTTACCACACCAATGCCTAGTAATTCTAGACCTCTCTTAATAGTTTTAGCTGTAAGAGCAGATAGTTTCAGACGCAAGTTTTTAACCGCCGCATCTTCCTGATTAAGAATAGGATTATTCTGATAAAAAGAATTATACGATTTTACTAAATCATAAATATAATTAGCCAATTGTGCTGGACTAAGCGTTTCCGCCGCCTTAGAAACTACTGTTTTAAAGTTACCCAAATGCGTTATAAGCTCTTTTTCATAAGCATTGATTTCTATATCCTCTGCTAAATCCTGTGGTTCATAACCTGCTTTTTCTAACAACGATTGGATTCTAGCATAAGTATATTGGATAAATGGTCCTGTGTTACCATTAAAATCTATACTCTCCTCTGGATTAAACAACATCTTCTTCTTAGGATCTACTTTGAGCATATAATACTTAAGAGCTCCCTGCCCTACAATCTCGTAAGAACGCTCCTTATCCTCTTCTGGCAAATGTTCTAGTTTCCCTAGTTCTTGAGCTTTTTCTTTAGCCGTGAGGTACATTTCCTGCATTAAATCGTCTGCATCTACCACTGTTCCCTCTCTTGATTTCATCTTTCCATGTGGCAATTCCACCATACCATAAGAAAGGTGATACAGATGCTCTGCCCAATCATATCCTAGTTTTTTCAAGATTTTAAACAGCACTTGGAAGTGATAGTCTTGCTCGTTTCCTACGGTGTAAATCAGTTTTTGTATATCGTTTTGTTTAAAGCGTTCCACCGCTGTTCCTAAATCCTGCGTCATATAAACGGAAGTACCGTCACTACGCAATAATAACTTTTGGTCTAAACCTTCATCAGATAAATCACACCATACTGAGCCGTCTTCTTTCTGATACAATACTCCTTTAGAAAGTCCTTCTTGTATTAAATCTTTGCCTAATATATAGGTATTACTTTCGTATTGGATTTGGTCAAAATCAACGCCTAATCTTTTATAAGTTTCTCCAAAGCCATCGTAAACCCATTGATTCATCTTCTGCCACAATTCACGCACCTGAGGATTTTCTTGCTCCCAATCTAGAAGCATCTTTTGTGCTTCCACAAAAATTGGAGCTTGCTTTTTAGCTTCGTCTTCTCCTAAACCATTTTCTACAAGATTTTGGATTTCTTTCTTGTACTCTTGGTCAAATTTAACATAGTAATTTCCTACTAGCTTATCTCCCTTCAGCCCTGAATCAGCAGGGGTTTCACCATTACCAAACTTTTCCCACGCCAACATAGACTTACAGATATGGATTCCTCTATCGTTAACAATTTGAGTTTTGATAACATCGTACCCTGCTTCTTTCAGTATTTGAGCGACTGAATAACCCAAAAGAATATTTCTAATATGCCCTAAATGGAGTGGTTTATTAGTATTGGGAGAAGAATATTCCACCATTACGGTTTGGTGCTTTGGTGTAACTATTCCAAAATTTCGCTCTTCTGCTTTAAAACTTTCTATAAAGTATTTATTTTTAATTTTAAGATTAAGAAAACCTTTAACTACATTAAAGTTCTCTACAAAATCGCTAGAATTTATTAAAGCCTCTCCTATCTCTTGCCCCAACACATCTGGGCTCTTCTTAAGCTGTTTCACCAAAGGAAATATTACCACCGTAAAATCTCCTTCAAAATCTGTTTTATTTTCTTGTACTTCCAAAGTTATATTCTGGAGTCCATATACAGACTCCACAACTTGAGCAATACTTTCTTTTATATATTCTTTAATATCCATTAATCATTTTGTTTTAACTCTGCAAATATACAACAAATAAAAAACCACCCCGAAAGGTGGTTTTTATGAATGTGAAAAGAACTTTATTTAGTTTTTATCCCAAATTAACTTAGTGTCCATTTTATCTCCACCTATTGCAATAGAAGCAGCTTTATAATTTTCTGTATTTAGAGTTTGAGGTTGTGCTGGATAATATAATCTCGCTGGCAAATCTGTAAGTCCAGGAACTAGAGAATTAAAAGTATAAGATGTATAAGTAGTTTCTACACCGTTTACTTTAGTCTTATATGGAGCATTTAGAGCATGAGATTCGCCCACTTTTAGAAGAGTATTAGGGTACCCTGTTCTTCTATATTCACTCCAAGCTTCTTGTGGCTGCATATATAGAGCTATATATTTTTGGTTCAACACATTAGCTTTATTTGCAACTGGCAAAGACGCCACAAACGCAGTAGATTTAGCTGACGTAACTCCCCACTTATCCATAGAAGCTTTCACTCCTTTTTTATACCAATCATTATCCCAGCCATTTACTTCTGAAAGAATGAAACAAACTTCTGAATATTCCATAAGCATTTCTGTATAATCTGCTTTTAGAACATTAGAGCTAAAAAACGATGAAGAACTTCTCTGAGAAGCAGTCCAACCGTTTGCTGGGAGCCCGTATGGCATACCTTTATAAAGACTTAAATCATCAGATTCTGCATAAGAGTTAGCACCTACCTCCGCAATTCTCACATTGTTTGGAGCAGCATATTTTTGTAATCTTGGATCTAAGCCAAAGTTTCCTCTTTCTCCTTTTAGTAATTCTATAAAGGTGTTTGACACACTAAAATCCGTTCTATTATCCACAAAAAAAGCACTATACATAGGCGAAGGATTAGTTTTATTGTTTTCGTACTTCAAGCCTACACTATCATCATTAGATTCCATTACTCCACTTGCGATTGCATCCCTAATATGTCCTTCTGCACCTGATATCACTCCTTTTACTCTATTAGCAATTCTTAGTCTTAATGAATTTGCAAACCTTTTCATTTTTACTGGTGAACCAAATAACATATCTCCTTGATTGAATACAGGGTTGTTAAGATCAATCATTTCTGATGCTTCTTTTAATTCCTTTAGAATATCAGCATAGATTTTCTCTTGTGATGCAAATTTTGGTGTTACATTATTTACATCTAAAGCCTGAAAATCTGCATCTTTATTTCCATAAGAATAATAAGGAACATCACCAAAACGATCCACCAAATTAGAGAATACATAGGATAGCATAATCCTTGCAGCTGCTATTTGGTTTTTATTAGAACCATATTGGGACATTTCGTCCTTAGTTTTAGGATCTTCATTTAAGGTAATGATGTTTTTGTAATCCTGAGCCGTTAAGTAGAATGTATTCCAGAAAGCATCTCCACTAGTAAGACGATACTGAAATTTATCTTCTTCCGTGTAGTTTCTTTGAGCAGAATATTGTACCCAAGGCAGAGCTACTCTTCCCGATGGGAAACCACCTCTCATCCCATCCATTAGTTCTTTATTTGCACTATTGAATAGCCCATAAGATAGAGGAGCCTGTGGACTGTTAGGACTTGCATTAATTGCTTCAAAGTCCTGTCTACAGCTATTTGTAATAGGTATTACTGAAAGCGTAATGATCGCTAAAATTATCTTTTTCATTTTTGTTCTTAATTAAAATTTAACTTGTAAATTAACACCATAAGTTCTCGTAGATGGCAGGGAACCTCCTTCCATACCTTGTACATTTCCACTACCATAAGAAGCCATCTCTGGATCCATACCTTTCCAACCTAAGCCCCAAGCGAATAGGTTTCTTGCAAAAGCCCCAACAGTAATTCCTTTAAATGAACCAATAGCATTTTTAGGAAGGTCATACGAAAGAGTAACATCTCTAAGCTTAATATAACTAGCATCAAATACATTCTGTGCATCTACCGTATTATAGAATGCCTTTGCATAAGTCTCAGCTGTTACATTCTTAGTATTTACAGAGCCATCTTCCAAGACACCCTTAAGAACTATTCCGTTTTCTCTAATTCCGTTAGCAGCAGATTCTTCTAACATACCAGAATACATTCCCCACATATGGGAAACAGAAAAATACTTACCACCTTTTTGAATATCAACTAAGAAAGATAAATTAAAGTTTTTATATCTAAAATTGTTTCTGAACCCCATATTGTAATCTGGAATTACAGATCCTAAAGACTTTATATCAGATGCTTTATAAAGACCATTAGCTCCGATGATTTTGTTTCCATTGGCATCGTAGGTATAATCTGTCCCCCAAATTTGTCCAAAAGTTTCTCCTACCACGGCATACAACTTAGCTCTAAACGGAGCATTTGTAATCTGGTAATTCTTAACATCTTCGTATAGATTTAGTAATTTGTTGTTGTTTTTAGCAAAATTCCAAGTTATATCCCAAGAGAAGTTACTACTCTTTACAGGGGTAACTGTAACACTTGCCTCTATACCTTTATTCTGCATTCTACCACCATTGATGAGTTTATAAGCAAAACCTGTCGCAGGATCTACTGCCAACGGAGTAATGAGATCGTCTGTAATAGCATCATAAAGCGTCACATCAAATCCTATTCTATTTTTCAATAATCTCATTTCAATCCCTACTTCTTTTGTAACTTTTACCTCTGGTTTTAAGTTAGGATCATTAAATGTACTCGGATTAGAATATCTCGGACTACCTTGGAAGGTAGTTCTTACATCAGCATAAGTTTCTAATCTATAAGGGTCTGTATCATTTCCTGCTTTTGCCCAACCCGCTCTTATTTTACCATAAGATAACCAGCTTGATTTAAACAATGAAGAGAACACGAAACTTCCTGTTATAGATGGATAGAATACGGGAGCTTTAGTAGTAGAGAACCAGTCATTCCTACCAGTAGCTTCCACGAAAAGCATATCTTTAAACCCTAATGAAACTAATCCAAATACACTATTAGTTCTTCTCCAAGATTCATAATTATTAGCTCTCGGTACTTCAACACTATTAGCCAAAGAATAATAATTCGCCTGAACTAATCCACCTACAGTAGTTCCAGAAACAGAGTTATATCTTGCATTTCTTCTTGATGCCCCAATAAAAGAATTTAAACTAAAATCAGAAGCAAATTTTGTATCAAAATGTAATCTTCCCTCATAGGTATAGTCTGAAAGCGTTCTTTGTATATCAGAGAAAGAAGATTGTTCTTGTGAACCAACAGCTACTCTATCTGTTACTCTAAGCGTATACATATCCCCATATGCCTTACCTACAAAATACAATTTATCCGTAATATTATAGGTTAGCCCCACATTTCCAAAGAAACGATGACGCTTATCGGTAGAAATATTTTCATTTACAATCCAATAAGGGTTATCAGAATACAAGGGTGTGGCATCATCCCAAGAAGTTCTATTCCAGCTTCTTTGGTTACCATTAGCTAATTTATAATCTCTTAACTTAGACATATCAAGCTGACGTTGCCCCCATTGGAAGAACTTTTGTCCTACGGAATTACCGCTATATCCTTGTTCTGGTCTATTATATCCTTCTGTTAGTACATAATTCAAACCACCATCTACTTTTAAATCATCAGATAGTTTGGAATTAAAATTAAAACTAAGATTATTTTTCTTCAATTCAGAATTAGGAACTATCCCTTCTGTTTTGTTATTAGAATAAGATAATCTAACATTAGTATCGCTAAAGGATTTTGATACGGAAAAGGAATTAGAGTAAGTCACCCCTGTTTTAAAGAATGAATCTACATCATGTTTAGGAGAAACCCAAGGTACTAATTTTAGGTAATCACTCTTAAATTCTGGGTCAAACGCATACCAAGGCAAATACATTAAGTTTGCATCATATTTTGGCCCCCAGCTTTCATCAGTAGCGTAGTCTGCAATATTGTAATCTACACCATTGATATTTACCTTTTCAAAAGTATCCGAAGATCCTCCACCATAAAGTTTTTGGAGATTAGGGTACAGGTAAATTTTCTCAACAGAAATACCAGTTTTGAAATTAAGTTCTGTTCTTCCTCTTTTTGCGGATTTCGTAGTATACAAAATAACACCATTACCCCCTCTATTTCCATACAAGGCAGCTGCAGGTCCACCTTTTAGAACAGTTACACTTTCTATATCATCAGGGTTGATATCTGCAGTAGCATCACCATAGTCTCTCCCTCCAGCACCTCTCTGCGCGTTAGAGCTATTGTAATTTCCATTATCTAAAGGAACACCATCTACCACAATTAAAGGTCTATTATCTCCGGTTACAGAACCAGCTCCTCTTACCAAAATTCTAGAAGAACCTCCCATAGAAGAAGGTGCTGTTACTTGTACCCCTGCTACATTTCCAGATAATGCACTTAAAGCATTCTGTTGATTTGCACTAGAAATCACATCGCCTTTTACTTCTTGAGCCGCGTAGCCTATAGCTTTTTTCTCTCTTTTAATCCCCAGAGCAGTCATTACCACTCCTTCAATTTCGGTAGTTTTAGCAGAGTCTTTCTTTACCTTCTGTGCATCTACTGTTACAAAAGATGAAGTAAGAACTACAGCTAAAACACTTGTTGTTAATTTCTTCATATCAAAATAAATTTTTCACTGAACAATTTTATAACATTATCTTAACATACGCAATAAGTAAGTTAAAATTTCTTAAAAAAAGTTTAATTTTGTATAATCAACAATTACATATTTTACATTTAATTAAATTTTATGAAATTAGCAAAAAAATGGACTAAAAATTATATAGAAGCGGGCTGCGATGAAGCTGGGAGAGGATGTCTATGTGGTCCTGTGGTTGCAGCAGCTGTTATTTTAGATGAAAATTTTGAGCAAAACCTCATCAATGACTCCAAAAAACTTAGTTTTAAAACAAGAAATGAACTTGATTTGTATATTAAAAATAATGCTTTAGATTACGCTATAGCAGAACTCTCTCCTGCTTTTATTGATGAACATAATATTCTAAATGCAAGTATACACGCTATGCATCTTGCTTTGGACAAACTAGCCATTCGCCCAGAACTTATTTTAGTAGATGGCAATAGGTTTAAACCCTATCCTTTCACGCCACACGAGTGTATTATAAAAGGAGATTCTAAAGTTTTATCCATTGCTGCAGCTTCTATTTTAGCCAAAAATTACAGAGACCATGTTATGATTAAACTCCATGAAGAGTATCCAGAATACGGCTGGAACAAAAACTTTGGCTATGCTACCAAACAACACCGAGAGGCACTTAATAAGCTAGGACCTACCATACATCACCGAAAATCCTTCAGGTTAGACTATAATTAAATATATGATAAAAATCATATTTTTTATTTAACAATTTGTTAACAAAAAAATAGCCTCAAAACCGATGATTTTGAGGCTATTTATATTATTTCTAAATTTATTTTTACTTGCGTTTAGCTCTCTGTTGCTCCTGTAATCTTTGCTGTTCTTGAGCTTTTTCCATCATTTCACGCATCCTTTTTTGGAACTTACCTTCCTTTTTAGGCTTCGCTTTGTTGGCTTGAATCTGTGCGTGAATGGTTTTTTCATCTAAAATCCAATACTTAATCACTAGAATAATGATAATATTGATACCGTTAGACACAAAATAATACCAAGATAATCCAGACGCCGCAGAGTTCAAGAAAAATAAGAACATTACTGGGAAAATATACATCAAAGGCTTCATATTAGGCATACCTTCCTGCGTTGGTTGTTGCATATTACCCGCCGTCATTACGGTATATATCAATAATACTGCTGTACAAGCCAAAGCAAAAATACTGATATGCTCTCCCAAAAATGGAATATGGAATGGTAACTTTATTAAATCATCATAAGCCGTTAAATCGGTTGCAAACCAAAAGCCTTTCCCTCTTAAATCTAACATATTAGGGAAGAAACGGAATAATGCATAGAATATAGGAATTTGTAACAATGCTGGTAAACACCCCGCCAACTGATTAACACCAGCCTTTCTATACACCTCCATCACTGCTTGTTGCTTCTTCATTGGATCGGCGTCTTTGAGTTTGGCATTTACTTCCTCTATTTCAGGACGAATCACTTTCATCATTGCACTCAACTTATGCTGTTTGTACATAATTGGAGAAAGTACCACTTTAACCAAAATAGTCATTAGGAAAATTACCCAACCCGCAGCTATTCCCCAAGATGAAATCATATTATACATCGGGATAAATATCCAACGGTTCATTGTTCCTATAAAAGACCAACCAAGAGGAATGATTTCATCAAAGTTCTTATCAAAAGTCTTTAATAATTTTAAATCCAACGGTAAAAAGTACCACGAAAAACTTTGATTAAATTCTCCTCCTGTAATTTCCAACTCTCCGTTGAAATCAAATTTCTTAAGATATTCCCCTTCCTCAATTATATCCTGATGACCTGTAGAGTTTTTAAACCCATTCTTGGCTTCTATAATAGGTGTAAAAAACTGCTGTTTAACCGCTAACCAATTTAAAACTTCTTTAGTTTCGTCCATAGAAGTTCTGGCATCATAGTCGGTGCTTTTATAATTATTAAAAGCGTAAACAAACTCTGTATGTTGTTGCTCCTGAGCTCTACCTTTTTCCTGCTCTTTAGGTGTATAGTTCCAAACGAAACTTGCTTTATCTCCAGAAACAATAGACGACAACCCTTTAGTCGCTACTTGAAAATCAACCTGATAATCTTTTAAAGTATAAATAAACTGTACAATAGCTCCACCGTTTAAGACACTCGTCATAGTTACCGTATTCCCATTAACTTGAGGCGTAAACACCAAATCTTTGGTGTTAATCTCTTTGCCTGATTTATCTTTAAATTTAAAACCATACGAAGAATTATTACGCTCTATAAGATATAATGGTAAGTCATTTTGGTTGGTTTTCTTATTATAAGCTTTATAATTATTCATCAATAGAGAAGAAATCTGACCTCCAAGTCCACTAAACTCCACCGATATTTTATCATTTTTAAGGCTTATTTTTTGTATTTCGTTAGCTTTAACAGGCAGATTGGTGGCTTTTACAATATTGTTAGTCGCTCCTACCTTCTGCTCTGTGGCAACTTGTTGTTGCTCTTGCCCAGTCTGTTGCTTTTGAAAGTATAACATTACTCCTAATAAAAATAGAGTAAATACCACAAAACCAATCAACTGGTTTTTGTCTAATCCATTATTCTGTTGCATCATCAATAAATATATTTTTCAGTTAGAAATTTTTATTAAAGGAAGTTTCCTTTTTTTCAGACTGCGAATTTAAGTTTTTTAATTTAATTACTTCCCTTTATGCTCAACCGCTGCTTTTACCAAGGCTTTAAACAATGGATGCGGTGTTGCTACAGTACTCTTATACTCTGGATGATACTGCACTCCAATATAGAATGGATGCTCGTTAAGTTCTAACGCTTCCACTAAACCTGTATCTGGATTGAATCCTGTAGGAACTAGACCTTTGTCTTCATAGTCTTTTTTGAATTCACTATTGAACTCATAACGATGACGATGACGCTCCGAAATGTTTTTGCTATCGTAAATCTCTGCTAATTTAGAACCCGATTTAAGTGTACATTTCCAAGCTCCAAGTCTCATAGTACCTCCTTTTTCCACTACATTCTTTTGCTCTTCCATTAGAGAAATCACAGGGTAAGCCGTAGTAGTATCAAACTCCATAGAGTTAGCCTTTTCGTAGCCTAGTACATTTCTGGCAAATTCAATCGTCATAATCTGCATTCCTAAACAAATTCCTAAAAGAGGAATTTTATGTTCTCTTGCATATTGAGCGGCAAGAATTTTACCTTCTATACCTCTATCTCCAAACCCAGGAGCTATCAGCATCGCATCTACCCCTTTAAGGATTTCTGAAACCTTGCCTTCCTCCAAATCTCCACTGTATACCCAACGGATATTAACTTCCGTCTCCAAATCTGCTCCAGCGTGTATAAATGCTTCTACTATAGATTTATAAGAATCTTGTAAAGACACATACTTACCTACTAATGCTATCTCTACCGATTTTTTAGGATTTTTATATTTCTTTAAAAATGTTTTCCAACTTTTTAAATCAGCCTCAGTATCGTTTTTAAGGTCTAGAGCTTTTAGAACCACCTCATCAAATTTTTGTTTCTGTAGTTCTATTGGAACTTGATAGATGGTTTCAGCATCCATACACTCTATCACATTGTCGCTAGGCACATTACAGAATTGAGCTAGCTTAGCACGAACATCTTTCGGGATTTTATGCTCCGAACGACATACCAGCACATCTGCCTGAATACCACTTTCCATAAGTTGTCTCACGGAATGTTGGGAAGGTTTAGTTTTAAGTTCACCACTCGCTGCTAAATAAGGCAAGAGCGTTAAATGGATTACCATTGAATTATGTTCTCCTAACTCCCACTTGAGCTGTCTTACAGACTCTATGTAAGGCAGAGACTCTATATCTCCCACAGTACCACCTATTTCGGTGATAATAATATCGTAGTTCTTTTGAGCAAGGATTTTAATTCTTCGTTTAATTTCATTGGTAATATGCGGAATTACTTGCACTGTTTTGCCCAAGAAATCTCCCTTTCTTTCTTTCTCTATAACAGTCTGATAAATACGCCCAGTAGTTACATTGTTATTTTGAGACGTTGGTGCGTCCAAAAATCTCTCATAATGCCCCAAATCTAAATCGGTTTCTGCACCATCTTCGGTTACATAGCACTCGCCGTGTTCATACGGATTAAGAGTACCTGGATCTATATTGATGTAAGGGTCTAACTTTTGAATAGTTACTTTAAAGCCTCTGGATTTTAGTAATAAGCCTAGTGATGCAGATATAATGCCCTTTCCTAGTGAAGATGTAACACCTCCTGTAACAAAGATGTATTTAGTATTTTTTTTACTCATTAGTTTAGGTTTGTGCAAAGTTATAATAAATGAATGATGTAGACAATCTTAATGAAAGATTTATCCTAAATAAAGTCCTCATCAAACATAAAAAAACTCCGATGATTCTACTCGGAGTTTTTAGCTTTATTTTAATTAAATGCTCTATTTAGCTTGTAATTTTTCTCTGATTTTTGCTTCTAGCTCTTCTGCGAGTTCAGGATTATCTTTGATGAGTTCTTTTACCGTATCACGCCCTTGTCCCAATTTTGTATCCTGATAGCTGAACCAAGAACCACTCTTTTGGATAATATCTAAATCTGTAGCCACATCTAAAATCTCACCAACTTTAGACACGCCTTCTCCGTACATAATGTCAAATTCAGCACTCTTAAATGGTGGAGCTACTTTATTTTTAACCACTTTTACTTTAGTTCGGTTACCTATAACCTCGCCAGACTTGTCTTTAATCTTACCTGTATCACTCAACGAGCGTCTGATATCTATCCTTACAGAAGCATAGAATTTAAGAGCGTTACCTCCCGTTGTTGTTTCAGGACTACCAAACATCACCCCAATTTTGTCTCTCAACTGATTGATGAAAATTACAGTACATTTTGTTTTAGAAATAGAAGAGGTTAACTTTCTAAGTGCTTGAGACATCAATCTTGCGTGAAGCCCCATTTTAGAATCCCCCATATCTCCATCAATCTCTGCTTTAGGCGTAAGTGCCGCCACAGAGTCTACCACCACAATATCCACCCCACCAGAACGGATAAGGCTATCTGCAATTTCTAATGCCTGCTCTCCATTATCTGGTTGAGACACGATAAGCTCTTCTAGATTGATGCCTAATTTTTCAGCATAGTGCATATCAAAAGCGTGTTCTGCATCTATAAATGCTGCAGTTCCTCCTGCTTTTTGAGCTTCTGCAATTGCGTGAAGCGTTAATGTAGTTTTACCAGAAGACTCTGGACCGTAGATTTCTACAATCCTACCCCTAGGATAACCACCTACCCCTAAAGCCAAATCTAGCCCTAAAGAACCTGACGGAATAACCTCTATATTATGGTCTACCGTACCATCACCTAGTTTCATAACGGTACCTTTACCATAGGTTTTATCTAGTTTTTCTAATACGGCTGCTAATGCCTTTTTTTTATCATCGTTAGGACTTGTTGTTTCAGTCTTTGCCATTGTTAATATAATTTACCCCAAAAATACAAAAAAGAATTAGACTACAATAATATCATATTCATCATCTCATTTTACCAACACAAACAATCAACTGAATTACAAATCCTTAAATGGAATTTTGAGTTGTACATAAACTTTTTTCTGAGATGGCGTATTCAAACTAGACAAAGACAATCCCAAAAGCCGAATGGCTTTATCATAAGGGCGAAGACTCCACAAAAAACGAGCAGTTTGATACATTTCTCCCTCTGTTTCAAAATACCAATCTTGAGTTTTGGAACGCGTAAAAAGTGAAAAATCTTTATACTTTATTTTAAGCGTCAACGATTTACCTTTAACTTTCTTTTTCTCTATCCTTCTGTATAATTCTTGGGCTAATCTCATCAATTGCTTATCTATATCTTGCTCGGTATCAATATCATCTGCATAAGTATGTTCTACCCCTACACTTTTGGCAATCCTATGAGGTTTAACTTCGCTTCTATGTACGCCCCTGGCAATATCATAATAATGCCCTCCCATTTTTCCAAAATGAGTTACCAAATACTCCAAAGACTTTTCTTTTAAATCTTTGCCTTTATAAATTCCCAATTGGTACATTTTGTTTGCCGTTACATTTCCTATCCCATAAAACCGTTCTATGGGAAGGTTTTCTAAAAAGGAAAGCACTTTAGTTGGGTGAATTGTTTTCTGCCCATTAGGTTTATTGATATCAGAAGCTACCTTAGCCAAAAATTTATTTACCGAAATCCCCGCCGAGGCTGTAAGTCCAGTGGCTTCAAATATCTTTTGTCCTATTTCTTTAGCTATTAAATTAGCCGAAGCTATGCCCTTTTTGTTATGAGTAACATCTAAATATGCTTCGTCTAGCGAAAGAGGCTCTACCAAGTCGGTATATTCAAAAAAGATGGCTCTTATTTGTTCGGAAACTTCTTTATACCTATGAAATCTAGGTTTAACAAAAATTATCTGTGGGCATTTTTTCTTTGCTACAACACTAGACATCGCCGACCTTACGCCGTACTTTCTCGCTTCGTAACTTGCAGCAGCCACGACTCCTCTATGCTCTCCTCCTACCGCCACAGGCTTCCCTTTAAGCTCAGGGAAATCTCGTTGCTCCACAGAGGCATAGAAAGCGTCCATATCTATGTGTATGATTTTTCTGTAAAACTGCTCCACGAAACAAATATAATGGATAACGACATAAAAAAATCGCTTTTCATAACAAAAAGCGATTTTTCTTTTATTTTAAAAACTGTAAGTCTTATTCTGCACTAGAAAGCGTTGCACATAGGAACTCCCTGTTCATTCTTGCAATGTTTTCAAGAGAAATTCCTTTAGGACATTCTACTTCACAAGCTCCAGTGTTAGAACAGTTACCAAAGCCTTCCTCGTCCATAGCTGCTACCATTTTAAGAACTCTTCTCTTAGCCTCTACTCTACCTTGTGGCAATAGTGCATACTGAGATACTTTAGCCCCCACAAATAGCATTGCAGAACCGTTTTTACATGTTGCCACACAAGCACCACATCCTATACAAGCTGCAGCATCCATTGCTTTATCTGCATCTTCTTTAGGTACCGGGATACTGTTAGCATCGGTAGTGTTACCAGAAGTATTTACAGAAATAAATCCTCCTGCAGCCATAATTCTATCAAAGGCACTTCTATCTACCACCAAGTCTTTAATTACCGGGAAAGCAGCACTTCTCCATGGCTCTATATGAATAGTTTCACCGTCTTTAAACATTCTCATATGTAGCTGGCAAGTTGTAATCCCTGTATCAGGACCATGAGCTCTACCATTGATGTATAACGAACACATACCGCAAATACCCTCACGGCAGTCGTGGTCAAAAGCAACAGGCTCTTTACCTTCGTTTACTAAATTTTCATTGAGCATATCTAACATCTCCAAGAATGACGAATCAGGAGAAACATCAGAAATCTTATAAGTTTCAAATTGCCCTTTTGATTTATTATTTTTCTGTCTCCAAATTTTTAGAGTCAGGTTTAATCCTTTTTTTGCACTCATTTTACTATTGTTTTTATTGGAGATTATTTATAACTTCTTGTTTTCACTTCTATATTCTCGTAAACCAGTTCTTCTTTGTGTAAGACTTCCTGATTGATGTCTTCTCCTTTGTATTCCCAAACTGCGGCATACTTATAGTTCTCATCATCTCTCTGTGCTTCTCCGTCTGGAGTAGAGTATTCTTCACGGAAGTGTCCTCCGCAAGATTCGTTTCTGTTAAGTGCATCCATTGCCATAAGCTGACCTAGCTCTAAGAAATCCGCCACACGGAATGCCTTTTCTAGTTCAGGGTTCATACCATTAGCTTCCCCTGGAACTCTTACATTTTGCCAGAAATCTTTTCTAATTTCTTCAATTTCTTGGATAGCTTCTTTCAAGCCTTGCTCATTTCTAGCCATACCCACCTTGTTCCACATTACATTTCCTAATTTCTTATGGAAATAATCTACAGAGTGAGTTCCGTTATTATTGATAAAGAAATTAACTTTCTCTTGTATTTCTTTCTCTGCTTGTTCAAAAGCTGGTGTATCTGTAGGAATTTGCCCCGTTCTAATATCCGCAGAAAGATAATCTGCTATTGTATAAGGCAATACGAAGTACCCATCTGCTAAACCTTGCATTAGAGCAGAAGCTCCAAGCCTGTTAGCACCGTGGTCTGAGAAGTTAGCCTCTCCAATCACAAAGCAACCTGGTATTGTAGACATCAAGTTATAATCTACCCAAACACCACCCATAGAATAGTGTACCGCTGGATAAATCTTCATTGGCGTTTTATACGGATTATCCGCTGTAATCTTTTCATACATTTGGAATAAGTTTCCGTACTTTTCTTCTACCCAAGCTTTACCTAAATCGTAGATTTGTTGCTCTGAAGGATTGTGTAGGTTTCTTTCTAAAGCCGCTTCCTTACCTTTCTTCATTATTTCGGTAGAAAAGTCTAGGTAAACACCTTCCTTAGTTTCGTTATTTTCGATACCAAAACCAGCATCACAACGCTCTTTAGCTGCTCTAGAAGCCACATCACGAGGCACTAAGTTACCAAACGCTGGATATCTTCTCTCTAAATAGTAGTCTCTATCTTCTTCTTTGATATTTTCAGGTCTTAGCTTACCTTCTCTAATAGCTACAGCATCCTCCATCTTTTTAGGAACCCATATTCTACCAGAGTTTCTCAAAGACTCAGACATCAACGTCAGTTTAGATTGCTGTGTTCCGTGAACAGGAATACAAGTAGGGTGTATCTGAACGAAACAAGGGTTTGCAAAATAAGCTCCTTTCTTGTGGATTTTCCAAGCTGCAGAACAGTTAGATCCCATAGCATTTGTAGAAAGGAAATAAACATTACCATAACCTCCAGAAGCAATAACTACTGCGTGTGCAGAGTGTCTTTCTATCTCTCCAGTTACTAGGTTTCTCGCAATAATCCCTCTTGCTTTTCCGTCAACAATTACCAACTCCATCATTTCATGACGGTTGTACATTTTAATTCTACCTTTACCTATCTGACGGCTCATCGCAGAATAAGCTCCTAGTAGAAGTTGCTGACCTGTTTGTCCTTTAGCATAGAAAGTTCTTTTCACCTGAACCCCACCAAAAGAACGGTTATCCAATTGACCTCCGTAATCTCTACCAAAAGGAACTCCTTGAGAAACACATTGGTCTATAATATTAGCAGAAACTTCCGCTAGACGATAAACGTTAGCCTCTCTAGCACGGTAGTCTCCCCCTTTAATAGTATCGTAGAATAATCGGTAGATAGAGTCTCCGTCTCCTTGATAGTTTTTAGCGGCGTTAATACCTCCTTGAGCCGCAATAGAGTGAGCTCTTCTAGGAGAATCTTGATAACAAAATGCTTTCACATTATAACCCTGCTCCGCTAAAGTAGCAGCAGCAGAACCACCTGCTAACCCTGTTCCTACCACGATAACATCTATCTTATCACGGTTGTTAGGGGCTACTAGGTTCATGTGATTTTTATGATTTTTCCACTTGTCCGCCAATGGACCTGCTGGAATTTTAGAATCTAATATACTCATTTTTAGATATTTTAAATTAAATGATTTAAATTTTAAATTGACAAAAACTTAAAATCTAAATTTTATTGAGTTACGAAATGAAATACTGCCACAAATATAAAACCTAGTGGAATAAGGATAGAATACCACTTCCCTAAAGCCATAATACAAGGTGTATACTTAGGGTGTCTAGCTCCTATAGACTGGAACGAAGATTGGAAACCGTGTGCTAAGTGTAACCCTAAAAGCACAAAAGAAACCACATAAAAAGCCACTCTAACAGGGTTAGAAAACTTCTCGTGTAATTCTTCCCAAAAACGAGCAACATCGCTAGGATCTCCTTCTCCAGGAATGTACTTGTAAGTCATCTCATGCACCCAAAAATCATACATATGAAGTGCTAAAAATGCCAAAATAACTGCTCCAGAAATAATCATATTTCTAGACATCCACGAAGAGTTAGCCTTAGCACCATTCACTGCGTATTTCACAGGTCTAGCTTTGTTATTTTTAGCTTCTAATACAAACCCCATCACAAAATGAAAAAACACAGCAAAAATCAAAATTGGCTGCATTAAAAATTGTACAAAAGGATTGTATCCCATAAAATAAGACGCTTGGTTAAACGCACTCTCGCTAAAAACGGAAAGCATATTAACCGAAAGGTGCATCACTAAAAACACTAACAAAAATATTGCTGATAGTGCCATTGCATACTTTCTACCAATCGTAGAACTTGTTAAACCTGCCATATTGAGTTTATTATTTTAAATTTTCACAAAGTTAAAAAAATGTTAAGTTTCTTAAAAATGAGAAACATCAGAAATACACAGTTTATAATCTTTCTAAATAAAATATTTAATACACCATAAAGGCTATTGAGACGGATACCTTTTTCCATTAAAAATAACCTCATTTACTTCTTCAGACATCATTTTTACTTTATAACTTTCAGCTCTTTTAGAAATCACATAAGGTTTTATGAGATAACTTTCTAACATCTCTAAATTATCTTTATCTGACACCCAAAAATACACTTTCCCTTTATCCAAAACAGAGAACACTTTAGTGTGATAATGATAATGCCATCTCGCTTCTTTATCGTGATAAGCTCTAACATCTAACCCCATTTTAATCCCGAAAAATAAAAGTACAGAAAACATCAACTTCATAAAACCTCTCCATCTAAACCGAACCAATATTTCTCTTAGAAAATAAAGTCCTACCGCCAAAGCTCCCATCTCCCAAATACTCAACGGTATATCTTGAAAATACCCTAGCTCTATTTTACCAAAGAAACCTATCAGCCATAGCAACGCTTTAATCAGCCAATCATAAGCAAAAGATAGCCAACTCCAATAAATACCTAAACCAAAAACGATTGTCATTAAAAATGATAGTATAATCACAATTTCCATCAAAGGAAGTACTACAAGATTAGCCAAAATAGACCACGCCGAATACTGATGAAAATAGTAAATCACAATAGGTAGCGTCCCAAGTTGTGCCGCCGTGGACACAGTAAAAGTATAAAGTAATAGTTTTTGAATTTTGTTTTTAGGATTTGGAAAAAGACGAATGATAGGTTTATTAAACCAATAAATCCCCAACACCGCAGAAAAACTCAACTGAAACCCTACCGAAAACAATTCTTGTGTATCTACCATCAGAATCCCCAGTCCTGCTAAGGCTAAAGCGTCCAAAACTTGAGGTTTTCTTTGCAAAAGAACAAAACCAAAATAAACAGTGAGCATAATACAAGACCTAACAACAGAACTTCCCCAACCGATAAACCAAGCAAAAATCCAAATTAACACCAAGCTAAACAATATTACGCCTGTCCTAAATTTTGCTGGCACAATCAAACTCAGTAGCATATAGATCACCCCAAAGATAATTGCAATATGCGACCCAGAAATGGCTAAAACATGTGTTAAACCACTTCTCCTAAAATTGGTATTTGTTTCTGCATCTACCTCTGTTCTATCAGCTAAAACAATTCCTTTTAGGAAAGCTCTAGTTTGTTGTGAAAGCTTTTCGTTTTTATCTATATTACTAAGGAGTTCCAGTCGCCATTGTTTCATTTTTTCGGAGAAAGTAAGCTCTGATTTTGGCGCTTTGTGTAAATCCTTAGCATAAGCTCTATAATAAACACCTTTCCTTGCTTGAAATTTGGCATAATCAAACTGGTAATTATTTTTGGAAGACTCCAACGGATATAAACTGAGTTGAGATTGATAATAGTGTTTATAATCCAATTCTTCCAAATCTTTTGGAACGGATAAAACTGCTTTAAAAGGTTGATTTTGATGAAATGCTGTTATTTCATAGCGTTTATTTTTAACCGTTGAATTCAGCTTTTGTTCAATTTTAAAAACGAGTTCTTCCTTTTTAGAAACACTCGACAAAACTGACTTTTCCGAATTAAGGTAATGAGTAAATACTCCAAAACAAAGAAAAAAGATATTGAGCAACCAAATTCTAATTTGAACTAACCAATCTGCTTTTACCCAAATTAACCCAAGGCTAATAACTCCTAATGTAGCTATAAGATTGAGCTGTTGCCACGAAAACCCATTAAGGTCTTGCAAAAAGACACCTAATGAAAAACTTATAAAAAGGCTAAAAAGAATTTGCTTTTTCACTTTGATAAACAAACTGATACAGGATACCAAATTAAGCAAAAAATCAATTCAGCCAAACAAAATATTACTTAATTATCCAATAGCGAACCTAGTACACCTCACCATTAAAAGTATGAGTACAACAATTGCAAAATTTTTGCATATTAGATTTATTTAATTCGGGCGCACATTTTTGCAAAATGTTGTTTTCATCAACAAATAGCCCTGAAAAATAACTAGACTCTCCTATTCTCACAAACTCTTGCTTTTCATTTTCCGTTAATGCTACCATCCAAAAGATAGGCTCAGTTTTATCAAGTCGTGATTTAGCCTCACTAAAAACACTATCCCAATCTGAACCTACCTTTGACAGCAAAAACCTAAAGAGAGGTGTATAGTCTAATCCTCTTTCTACACCTCTCTTCATTTTTCCTTTACCACCTTGTTGATTTTCGTCTCTTCTATTATAATCTTGCCCGAAGTGATTACGAACACCATAGGTAGTTGTATTTACTTTTCTAAACAGCTTTTTCTTTTCCTTATTCATTACACCTGAATAACACCTAAATTAAATCTCTCTGTAATAGGCGAATGATTGGCTGCTTCTATCCCCATAGAAATCCATTTTCTAGTATCTAACGGACTAATAATAGCATCTGTCCACAATCTTGCCGCTGCATAGGTGGCTTCAGTTTGTTTTTGATATTTTTTTGATATTTCTTGTAAGATTCCGTTTCGATCTTCTTCGGTAATTTCTTTACCTTTCTTTCTAAGGGTAGCTTCTTGTATCTGTGCTAATACTTTAGCCGCTTGAGCACCTCCCATTACTGCAAGGTCTGCCCAAGGCCAAGCCACGATAAGACGAGGGTCGTAAGCCTTACCGCACATCGCATAGTTACCTGCTCCATAAGAGTTACCCGTAATAACGGTAAACTTAGGCACCACAGAATTAGACACCGCATTTACCATTTTAGCACCATCTTTTATAATGCCACCGTGCTCTGATTTAGACCCCACCATAAAGCCCGTTACATCTTGTAAAAACACTAACGGAATTTTCCTTTGGTTACAGTTTGCAATAAATCGGGTTGCTTTGTCCGCCGAATCGGAATAGATAACACCCCCAAACTGCATTTCTCCCTTACCGCTTTTTACCAGTTTCCTTTGATTAGCTACAATCCCCACACTCCAACCGTCTATTCTTGCCGTTGCACATATAATAGACTTACCATAATCTGGCTTATACTCCTCATACTCCGATTTATCTACTAGACACTTTATAATTTCGTGGGTATCATACTGCTCCGACCTAGCCGCAGGTATAATACCAAATATATTTTCAGGATTTTCTTTTGGTAAAAAACTTTCCGTTCGGTCAAATCCTGCCTTTTCAAAATCTCCGATAGATTTCATTATGTTTTTAATTCTATCCAAGGCATCTTTATCATCTTTAGCTTTATAGTCGGTAACTCCAGAAATAGAACAATGCGTAGTAGCTCCGCCTAGTGTTTCGTTATCTATACTTTCTCCTATTGCTGCTTTTACTAGATAACTTCCCGCCAAAAATATAGAACCTGTTTTATCTACAATCATAGCTTCATCACTCATAATAGGCAAATACGCTCCTCCTGCAACACAGCTCCCCATCACTGCAGAGATTTGGATAATCCCCATAGCACTCATTTTGGCATTATTTCTAAATATCCTTCCGAAATGCTCTTTATCAGGGAAAATTTCATCTTGCATAGGCAGATAAACCCCCGCCGAATCTACTAAATAAATAATTGGCAAACGATTTTCCATTGCAATTTCTTGAGCTCTAAGATTTTTCTTACCTGTAATAGGAAACCACGCTCCAGCCTTTACCGAAGCATCATTAGCCACTACAATACACTGCTTACCAGAAATGTACCCTATCTTAACCACTACACCAGCACTAGGACACCCCCCGTGTTCTTCATACATTTCAAACCCTGCGAAAGCCCCTATCTCTATGCTATCTTTATTATCATCTAAGAGGTAATCTATACGCTCTCTAGCCGTCATTTTACCTTCACTTCTGAGTTTTTCTAAGCGTTTTTCTCCCCCTCCTTTCTTTATTTTAGCTAATAACTGATTGATTTCTGAAAGTTTCAATCGGTTTAAATCTTCATTTTTATTGAATTGCAAATCCATAGGTTTCCTATTTTTTTTAGTCCTTAAAGATAATAGTTTTTATGAAAACAAAAAAGAGGTTGCCCTAAACTAAGACAACCTCTTATTTATTTATAAGATAAGCACTCTAATTAACTTCCTTGTAAAGTATTGTAAACACAGGAAAGTGATCGCTATATCCTCCTGTAAATTTATCCCCATTCCAAGAGCGGAATGGATACCCTTTAAAACTACCTTCCTTGTTGATAAGATAAGCAGGTGCATAAACTTCCGTTCTAAAAATAGAATAAGAAGCATCTTTTGGACTAACCAAATTTTCAGAAACTATAATTTGGTCGAACAAGTTAGGAGCATCGCGATATGCTAAAGACGCCACCCCCTTCTTATACAAAGGATACATTAAGTTTAGATAAGGATATTCTGGGCTTAGCTCTTTGGTACTTCCTACTGCTTTTAAGTAATTCTTCAAACTACTACTAATGGGATCATCATTAAAATCTCCCATAGCTACCAATTTGGTATTAGCATCTAAAGCCCTTACACTATCCATCTGTACTCTTAGCAACTGAGCCGCAGCATTTCTTTTAGGAAGAGAAACGGCTTCACCTCCTCTTCTAGACGGCCAGTGATTGACAAAAAAAGCAACTTTCTCTCCGTCTAAATATCCTGAAACCACCAACAAATCACGAGTATACTCTCTCTTTCCTTCCTCATTATATATTTTGAGTTCTTTTTTAGTACTATAAGTAGGGCTGAATCTTCTTTTCTGATAAATAAGTGCTACATCTATCCCCCTGTAATCATAGGAATTATAATGAATTACTCCATAATCAAATTTCTTTAACGCTGGTTGTTTTACCAAATCTTCCACTACTTGGCGATTCTCCACCTCAAGAAGCCCCACCACTACTGGAGCGGTCTTGGTAACCGAAGCTCCTAGCTCAGAAATAACTCTAGCAGCATTAGCTAATTTTTGATTGTAAATACTTGAGTTATAGTTTTTAGCACTCTTCGGCGTAAATTCGTCCGAAGAACCTTGAAAACGTACCACTTTTTTACCTATAAGCTTAGAATCCGACCACTCACCTCGATAATCCTCACGCTCCAAATATTTTACCGAATCTAGTGGTATACTTCTATGGAAACGAGGGTGATTAGGAGCTAGCGTTCCGTCTATATAATCTGCAGACTGAATGGTGTCCCAAAGGTTTTCTACATTATAGAACCCCACAGTTGCCATTCTTTTCAACTTTCCAGTTTGAGAAAAACCAGTAAAAAAAAGTCCCAATACTAATAAAGAGAATATCTTTTTCATCTTCATTTATTTTTTAAGTTTTAATATCAAAGCAAAGTTAGTGATTTTGAGGCGAACAGTAGATTAAAATTAATTTTAATTAACATCGCATAAGACACCAACATCGATAAACCCCTTATCCAATGGCTTATTTATTCAATCGTGATAAAAATCACATATTAAAAATTCTTAATTCTGTTAAAATTTACCAAAAAAATGGGTTAATTTTGTGGATTGAATAATCAACTTATTCAAAAACTAAAAATAAGAATGTTATGATTAAGAAATTATCATTAGTCTCTATGTTCTGTTTATTGCCTGCATCTTATTACTATGCACAAACCACAGTCTATGCGTATGTGAAAGATGCCGATGGAAAACCCATTGAAAATGCAGTAGCCGACCTAAGAGAAGTCAATGACGATGTAAAGGCAGACAAAATTGGATATTTCCAATTTGTAGATTTAAAACCTGGACATTACCAAATGGTAGTAACTCAACCTAACTACGAAACCAAAGTCCTAGAGTTTGATGTTTTTGAAAATGAAAAAAGAAAAGACTTGGGGATTATTACTCTTTTTTCTAACCTTAAAAATTCGGAATTAGGAGTAGTATTGCTAGATGACAATAGCAATATGGACGAATCCTCTTCACAAGCAACATTAGGATTATTACAGTCTTCTAGAGATGTATTTAGTAATGTTGCCGCTTTTGATTTAGGATTCTATTGGTTCAGACCAAGAGGTATAGATGGTAGAAGAAGCGAGGTTATGATGAATGGTATCTCTATGGAAAATGCCGATAATGGTAATGTAGATTATGGCAACTGGGGAGGGCTTAATGAAATCACAAGATACCCTGAAATTGCAGTAAACCACTCTCCTTCTGAATATGCTTTTGGAGGCGTTGGCTCTGTAGTCTATAAAAACATGAAGGCAAGTGAATACCGTAAAGGATTCCAATTTACCCAATCTCTTACTAACAGAAACTATCGTAATAGAACTTCCTTAAGATACTCTTCTGGAATGAATAAAAAGGGTTGGGCATTTACTGTAATGGGAGCTAGAAGATGGGCACAAGAAGGGATACAAGAAGGTACTTTCTATGATGCTTACGGCGCTTACCTAGGAATTGAGAAAAAAGTAAACGATAAGCATACTCTTACTTTAAACTTAATAGGCTCTCCTTACCGTAGAAGTACTGCTAGCCCTAACACCCAAGAGGTAATAGATTATAATGGTGTACATTACAATGCTTTCTGGGGATGGCAAGATGGCGAAAAGAGAAGTGAAAGGGTAAGACAAGGATTCCAGCCTATATTACAACTTACAGATTACTGGAAAATAAGCAGTAAATCTCAACTTTGGACTACTGTTTCTTACCAATTTGGTAAAGATAAAGTGTCTAGATTAGACTGGTACAACGCTCAGAACCCATCACCTCTATATTACAGAAATCTTCCTAGCTACTTCGCAGGGTTAGCTAATCCTACTGCTTCTGATATAGCTCAGCTGGATATAACTAAAAACAGATGGGAAAGTAACGACCAAAACTACACTCAAATCAACTGGGATAGACTTTATCTTGCTAATAGAAACAGAGAGCAAGCCGTTTACTTCCTAGTGAATGATGTTAATGATGACAAAGTTTGGAATGTAGGAACTCACTTTGTTCATAATTTTTCTGACAAGACACAGCTATTCATCAACGCTTCTTACAGAAATTATTCATCAGACCAATACAGAGAAGTAAAAGATTTACTTGGAGCACAATATGCTCTTAACGGAGATCCTTTTGCTGCTACTAACCAACCTAAACTTTCAGGTTTATTCAACGAAGGTGAAGAAAACACTCATAAAAAAGTAGGTGATAAAATTGGCTACGATTACACCTTCCGAAGACAAGAAGCCAAAATAAATCCAGCCCTAAAGTTTAGTGCAGGTAACTTTGATGTTTTTGTATCCGCACTCGCTGCACACATTACTAATAGCAGAGAAGGGCATTTCAACCATTACCTTTACAAAAATGCATTAGGAAAGTCTGAAAATCATGACTACTGGAACTTTGGTCTAAAAGGTCAATTAATCTACAAGTTAGATGGTAGACATTTCTTAGTGTATAACGGTGCTTACTATTCTCAGGCTCCTTACCTAAACAATTTATTCATCAATGCAAGAGCTAATAGTGCCATTGCACCTAACATTAGAAGTGCTGTAGTAGCCGCTAATGATATTAGCTATATGGTATCATCTCCTTTTGTTAAAGTGAGAGCAACAGCATTCCTTATTGACACTCAAAATGACACTAATGTACAACGTTTCTTTGCTGACGGAATCAAGCTAGATGGTGTAGATAGCGAAGGTAATGCTACTAGTGCTAGAAGTGCATTTGTAACCCAAGTAATGTCTAATGTAAACCGTAGAAACATGGGTGGTGAGTTAGGCATAGAGGTTAAAGTTACTCCAACAATTACTGTTAATGGTATCGCAAACTACGGTAAGTACATTTACACTAACAATCCTGAAGTGTATTTTGCTTCAGATGCGGTTGGACTATTCCCTAACGGTAAGTTATACACTAGTTACGGAACTTCTTATATTAAAAACTTTAGACAAGGAGGTACTCCTCAAGAGGCTTACTCTTTAGGTATAAAATATAGTTCTCCAAAGTATTGGTGGGTAGGTGCTAACTGGAACTATCTTGGCAATAACTTCCTTGACCCTTCACCTTTAATTCGTTCCGATTTCTTTGTTAACAACCCTGCAACAGGAACGCCATACGCTGGTATTTCTGAGCAAGAATATAGAAGAGTAAGTGCTCAAGTTAAACTTCCTGTAGCTTACTTCTTCAATATCAACGCTGGTAAATCTTGGATGTTAGGTAAATATTATGTGCTTATTAGTGCTACCGTAAACAATGTGCTTGACAATACCAAGTATGCTACTGGCGGTTTTGAACAGACAAGAAATGTAAACTTTGCAGACTTTAGAAGAGACTACGATAGAGAGTATCCTAATTTTGCACCTAGATATTTCTTTACTCAAGGTAGAAACTACTTTATCAACCTACAGGTAAGATTCTAAATTTTATTTTTAACATTTAATACAATTAAAATGAAAACAACAACATACTTAAAAATTTCGTTAATAGCTTTATCTGGTTTTGGAGCATTAACTTCTTGCGTGCAAGATGACAAATTTGATACACCTGCAATCCAATGCAGCAATCAATTTGCTGAAGCTAATATTACCATTAAAGATTTTAAAGCATTAGCACCAACTCCTGTTAACTTTGTAAGTAACTATGTTGTTCCTAATGGAACAGATGATGCTCCTGTAATCTTTGAAGGATATGTAGTTTCTTCTGACGAAGGTGGTAACTTCTACAAACAACTAACCATACAAGACAGCCCAGAAAATCCTACCGCAGGTATCCAAGTGGCTATCAATAAAACTTTTCTATACACAGACTATCCAGTGGGATCTCATGTAAGAGTTAAAGCTAATGGTCTTTCTGTAGGTATAGACAGAGGTGTTGTTAAATTAGGATATGTAAACCCTACTGGGCAAATACCAGAAGGTAACATGAGAAACTTCATTACTGGCGTTTGTGGTGGTAATACCATGGATATTAAAACTATTACTCCTAGAGTAGTAAATTCTATCGCAGATGCTATGAAAGATGAATATATTAACACTTTAGTTACTATTAAAAATGTACAGTTTGCTGAAGCTGATGGTAAGGTAACCTATGCAGACGCTGTTAATAACCAAACCGTTGATAGAACTTTAGTAGATAAACAAGACAACTCTGTAATCGTTAGAAACAGTGGGTTTGCACGCTTCGCAGGAACTACTTTACCTACCAAGAGCGGAGACATTACAGTAGTTGTTAGCAAATATAACTCTACATGGCAATTCTACATCCGTGATTTAAACGATGTTAAATTTGAACAAGATAGATTCGTAAGTGCTAAAAATGTTTTAGGTGGTGATGCACCTGTATATAGCAAAAGTATAGCAGAAACTTTTGATAATGTTACTACAGCTACCAATTTCAAAAGAATTGCAGATTCTAAATACGTCAACTACTCTGTACTTGGAAATCGTTTCTGGGAGCAAAAAGCATTTAGCGGTAATAACTATATCCAAATAAGTTCATTTAAATCTAACACAAATGTAAATGCTTATTTTATTGTTCCTGCTGAATTTACAGGAGCTTCTAAACTTTCTTTCCAAACGAAAGACGGCTACTACACTGGGGAGACTCTTAAAGTATATTACACCACAAAGTACACTCCTGGTGGAGAAGTAAACAAAGCAGACTTAGTAGATATTACTTCTAAATTTACTTTCTCAAAAGGGAATGTTAATGGCTACGCAGTAGATTGGGTAAACAGTGGGGAATTTACTATCCCTATTACAGGAAAAGGTTACATCATCTTTGAATATGCTGGAACAACTACTGTAACTACAACTATACAGCTAGACAACATTACTTTAAAATAATAAATTAAACATTTTATTTTAAAAACTAAAGCTACTTCAATTGAAGTAGCTTTTTTCATTATCTTTGCGATAGTTCACAACTATAAAACTATTCTTTATCTTTGCATTAGCAAATTTAAAAAAAGAAAAAGAATCATTATGAAAAAAAGAATCATTAAAATTGGAACAGCGTTGGTACTAGCTATTTCATCAGCATTTTTAGTAAGTTGTAATAAGGATAGAGAAGAAGGAAATGGTTGGGTAGATGTTTATAATACAGAAGAGGATAAATTAGTAGGGTTTTGGAGATATTCTGAATGTATTACTGAATATGGAGGTAGAGCTAAAGAAACAGAGTTTTATACTTATAAATTTTCAAAGTGTGGGTGGGAAAAAGAAATAGATTTTTCTAATACTGACACTCCAATTTGTACTATGACTGCTATATGGGAAGATAAAGATTCTCAAACAGGGTGTAATAGAAATGAAGAAAAATATAAGTACAAACTGGAGAATAAAAAACTAATATTAGATAATGGGGTGGAGAAGATTGAATATGAAATAGTAAGTATGGATAGAAGAAAGATAGTGTTCAAGTATAGAGATGATTTTAATGAGGATAATATTGAAGATGTTGCCACCTTTACTATATTATCAAAGCATTTAAACTAAAGGCAAAAAAGCCGTTCCTTTTAAGGGAACGGCTTTTCTGTATACTAATATTATAATTACCACGGAGCTACTGGAAAACTATCATCAGGTTGACCTCCCCTATGATTATTATTTAACTCAACAGTAGGAATTGTATACACATCTCCGTTTTCAAGAGTTACAACCATTTCCATAGATGTTTTTACAGGATTATTTTCCCTTTGAACGCCCATCCACAGATTTCTTAGTAGTATCTCACAAAGTGTGTAAAGTTTAAACTATCGAGGGTTGCAACCCTCGATAGTTTTTTTATTAACTTTAAATTTTTATACACGATGAACAAAGCAGATTTTTTAAACGACGATTTTTTTAAACAATTCCAAAGCGGTGAAGAACTTACCGATTTTTTGAAGTCCATTCAAAAGC
>NZ_LEKU01000002.1:0-47811 GCF_009932355.1 Riemerella anatipestifer | reverse complement strand
CCTCGCTTTTGAATGGACTTCAAAAAATCGGTAAGTTCTTCACCGCTTTGGAATTGTTTAAAAAAATCGTCGTTTAAAAAATCTGCTTTGTTCATCGTGTATAAAAATTTAAAGTTAATAAAAAAACTATCGAGGGTTGCAACCCTCGATAGTTTAAACTTTACACACTTTGTGAGATACTACTAACTATCAGGTTGAGTAGTGGCTAGTACATATGAATATATTTGGATTTTATCTTTTCTTGCTTATAATTTTTAATCTATGTAAGTCCATTTAATTGTTTTATTAGAGGGCTATAGTAATTTACAACTTTATCCATTACTGACATTTTATTGTACTCATCTGTTCCATACAAAATTCTCTCTTCTTGGAGGTACATTCTAATTTTATCATCTAATATCTTTCTTTCATCTTCGTTATGAGTATTAGATTTTTCTTTCATAGTCTTTACTTTCAAAGAACCGACTATAGAAAGTGCCGTGTCTAAACTGATAGGATATTCCATACTATTTATCTTTTGGTATACAATTATAAAAGGCTTAAGACTAGGAAAAAATGCAGAACTTTGTTTACCTTTAGGTTCTTCTTCTTTAAACCGCATAAGAAAATTCTAGGCTAGTTTTTTTTCTGCAATTTCATTTTTCATTCGTTCCATCATTGTATTAAAAAAGAAACTTATAATAGGAGAGGTGTCTTTATGCTTATGTGAAGCTATCAAGGCTTCTACATACTTTTCCTTTTTGTCATCGGTAATAATAATGAGAGGATGACCTTTTTTAGCTAAAATAAAGTTGGATAAAATTTCTACCTAAACGACCATTTCCATAGTGAAAAGGATGAAGGTAAATAAAAAATTTATGAAACATTGTGCTTAGAGCTACAGGGTGTACTTTATTTTCATCCAAAGTTCTCTAGGTTGATTCCAATAATTTAGACATTTGAGCTATATTTCTCTTATGGTCTCCAAACATAGTTTCACTCACTGCCATATCAAACTTTATGTATTCTCCAAGCGGAGTTCCTTTTGTAAAGTTGATTGTATTTTCGGTAAGATAATAGTGTAGTTTTTTTACGAAATCCTCAGTTAGTGTCTGATCTAAATTACTCATTGCGTATTTGTTAGCATTGAAATGGTCTGGAATTTCAAAAACCTCCAGCATTGATTTATTATTTAATTTCAAATCTATGCATTGTTCTCGCAATGCTCTAGTGTCATTTACAAAAAAAGAATTTCCCTCGATTCTACAACTGTGAGTTGTAAAGATATCACCTATATAATTCTCAAAATCTTAAGGATTAAAAATTTCTACAATACTACTATTGTATTCTATTCTCAGCTCTTTATATCTCTCTATTACCTTTTCCATAACTCAAAAGTAAGAATAATTTTTCTTAAGGGTTCTCTTTTGCATTTAGAATCAGTTCGGTATAAACTTAAACTCTGCCTTTTCTTTCAAAAACTCCAAAAACAGGTTGTTCCCAAGTTCCTCTTCCTCGCTTTTGTGGCATATCATTCGTAATCGCCTCACTCTAAAATGAGCCTCATCTAACTCAACTTCTCCAAAAAAACTTAAATATTCTTATTATTTTTCAAAAATCACCTCCGAAAAAGCCTAAAATATCGATTGATAGTGTTTCTATTGAACTATAAAATTTCCACTGTTTTCGTTGCGTCAATATCGCTACAAAAACACTTCATTATTTTTTTACTTTATAAACATATTTATTTGATTTATAACTTTTTGTTCAAATAGTGAATATTAAATACAAACATCATATCATCCTTCACAAAACACTAGATAACCATCAAAAGGGGCTCCTATTTTACGAGCACATTTTTTATAAAATTCTGATATATATATCTAAAAATTATAGTTATAACCTACTGTACAAGTTGTTTCGTTAAGATTAGGGGGGTCAATTTTTTGATCTGTATTTCTAAACATTTGAATAAAATTGAAATTAAAGTTATGCTGTTTCCATGGGATATAATTTGCTCCTAAACGTATATTAGTCACATTGATATTTGCCGTGGCACTTCCAGAATGGTTGTATGATGCTCCAAAGCTAGTTTTCAATTTTTCTTCTTTTAAAAATGATTTAGTAAGAGTGACTCCAGGTCCCCAAATCGTAGAAATTTGAGAAGTAGCGTAAGTATGAGTAAAGTTAAAAGAGGTTGCTACACTTAGTTTTTTTTCGGGAAAGCTTAGGTTATAGTTTAGATTAGTATTATGAAACCTTGACAATCCTCCTTTTCTAACTATACCATTCTCTCTGTTAACCATATCATTTAATGAATAATTAAAATTAATATTTTGAACTTTTTCTTTACTACTTGACAAAATATAATTTACATTGATATTAGTATTTTGAGATATTTGTTTATAATCGATGGAATCTTTCGGTTGTTGAATAATCAAAGGATTATTATTGATTGTATTAAACTGATTCAATTGCTTGCTAGTAAAC
The DNA here is from genome assembly GCF_009932355.1 of Riemerella anatipestifer. Lineage (GTDB taxonomy): Bacteria > Bacteroidota > Bacteroidia > Flavobacteriales > Weeksellaceae > Riemerella > Riemerella anatipestifer_E. The sequence goes on along the minus strand of NZ_LEKU01000002.1, from coordinate 45,342 downwards.
ATAGTAAAATTAGAATAGCTCGCTGTAATCATTAGTTTTTCTGATGCTTTTAAGCTAGCATTAAACGCTCCTACCCAACGACTTGTCTGCTTAGCCTTTCTACTATCCAAATTATCCCTTTGTCGTCCTATATTAGTAGAAAGAGATAATCTGTCTTTTAATAGTGCAAACGAAGAATTAAAAGTAATATTTTCAAGGTCATTATTAAAGTAATATGCTCCAAGTGTTCTATAGCCAGGATCTATCCTTTCATACCTCACACCTATCATTCCTTTTTTTAGATTCAGATTAACACCAGTGTTATATGCTGAATAACTTTCCATAGAAGAGTTTGCTGAAAGCAATCTTGAAGCGAACCCTTTTCTAATAACATCATTAGAACTTGCTCTCAAGTCATTTATTATAGCTGTATTAGCATATTCTCCATATACTTCAAGATTATTTCTTAGTTTAAAGGCTCCCGATACTGATAATACCAAATTTTCTTGAGGAAAAATATTTTTTGAATCTAAAGTATTTTTTAATGAATTAAGCTCGTCTTTAGCATAAAAACCTATTACTCCTAATTTATACTTATCTTTTTCCCATCTGAGATTAGCCCCATATCCCATTCTTTTGTATGCAGGTATGGTATTAGAATTTCCATCATCTTCTACTGCTTTATTTAATCTTCCTGCCATTAGAGCTACCTTTAGTGGTGTCTTTGGAGTTAATTCTAATCCCGCACCAGTAAACAATAATCCGTTATAGGTATATGGAGAAAAAGTCATGTTAGCATCTCCGATATAAGCTTTAATCCATTTATATTTTGGAGCAATACTTAATCTATTAAATTTAAAAGGGACTTGATAGCCCAAATTGCTGCCTTGATTGGTAAAACTATATGAAATAGGCATAGTCCACCTATACAACCCAAGATTGAGATTTCCATTTAGAAAATATGTGAATGGTTCTCTACCACTATATACATTTGAATTGTAAAATACAGAATTAGCAGAAATACCACCACTAATTTTAAATGGATTCTTTTTGAGTTCCTCTCTTGTTCTTTTTCCGATATTTTCTAAATCAACTTCTTGGGAGTAGCTTGTTACAAAAAATAATACTAAAAACAAGATTAATAACTTACTTAAATATGACATTTTCATAAACTAAGGTTGTTTTTGAACTTTAATATCAACGGTTATATATGAGCTTGTACCATTCGCTGTAAAACTTTTTATTCTTATAGCTCCTTTTCTACCATCATTTGTTTTAAATAAAACTATCCTAGGTACATTTGTATTATTAAATGGTGATTTTCCCGCGTTGGTTTCATTAATATTAATTGAGTTAAAATCACTCCCTGAGTTAATAGAATTAAAGCCAGCGTTAGTTAATTGTATTCCTACTAATTCTTGAGAATTAATTACCTTAGTATGTATTGCGTTTGGAATAGAGGAAAATACGGTATTTTGAACTTCATCTGGTGATATAAATTGATTGTAAGAAAATGTAGAGTTTAATCCAAAAAATCCGAAGTCTACTTTGGAACCATCAATAGAGTTGATTTCTCCCTGTTTAATTACTTTACCTAAGTATGAAGAGAAAAAACATCCAATAGTAGTATGAGCACTATTAATACCCAATTTCACATCACTAAAAGACAACAAGTTGGTGTTAGGATGTATTACAATCTGTTTTTCTATAACTTTTGTTTCTTTATCATTTATAGCTTTCAAGATAATAGTATAAGTACCAGCATTAGTAAAATTAATACTAGGACTTATTTCAGTAGATAAAGATGGAGTAGCTCCTACAATACTCCATTCATAGGAAGTTGCATTGGTTGACAGGTTATTAAGATGTAATAGTACTGGTGCCTCATAATCACTATCAATAGATTCTACACTCCAATTAAAATCAATAGTCATGGCTGATTTTACCACTATCTTCTTTTGCGTAGAATAGGTTTCTTTTCCGTTGGAAATAGTTAGTTTAATAGTATGTTCTCCTTCTGAAGTAAAAGTTACACTAGGTTTTGGGGCATTGGCGGTTGAGGGTAATCCTCCTTCAAACTCCCATAAATATTGAGTAGCACCCTCCGATTTATCTATCATTTGTAATGTTACTGGAGAGATATCACTACCTTGCATGAGCCAATCAAAATCAACTTTCATTGCTGCATCTACCTTTATCTCTATTTCTTTCTCATCCTTATTGCCATCTTTATTAGATGCTGTTAATTTTATTTTATATGTCCCTGCTTCTGTATAAACTATAGGTTTCGGAGATTTTTCTGTAGAACTGGTAACCGTAGCTCCTTCAAACTCCCATTCATAGGTTTCTGCTCCTTTTGACTTATTGACTATTTCTACCTTTACAGGAACAGAATAGTCTTCATCAACCACTTTTATTGTAAAATCTGCCGTTACGGGAATGCCTTCCTCTCTTGCACAAGATTGTAATCCAAAAACATAAATAGCAAGGAAAAACAAAAGACAATATATTTTATATGTATTTTTCATAAATTTTATTATTTCACAATCATTCTTTTTACCATTACTTCATCACCAGTCTCTAAAATTACTAAATACATTCCTGCTGGTATTGAAGCACTAAATGGAACTACAAAATAAGTCGCTTGAGGTTGTGTTATAGAAGGAAATACCTCATGAGAAACCATATCCAAAATTCTTATTTTAATAGATTCTTCCTTACCTAGTCCTACTAGAACTTGAAATATACCATTATTAGGATTTGGAAGAATATTGAATTCTGTTATATTTGTAGCTTTAGCTGAAGTTAAATTAACTCCAGAGTTATTTTCTTCTACTACAACATTTTTATAAAAAGTCTTTACACAATCTCCTTGGATACCTTTTAATCCTATTTCATAAGAGCCTGTAGTAAGAAACTTTAGTTCTAAATAGTCATTTGTTTTGTTAATTACCTGTATATTATTGTTATTTGGAATTATCCATTCCATAGCTTGTGGTTTAGTAGGAGAGGTATTAACTAACACAACCGTAGCTTCTGAATAGGCATGAGTAGCCAACATAAACTGAGGGTCTAAAACTTCTAATGAGTTTTTAATTGTTACCGAGTCTGTTGCTATACATCCTTTAGAATCAGTTATCAACACAGTATATGTTCCTACAGTTGATAAAGTAATCTCAGATGATGTTCCTATCACATTTCCGTTCTGATCTTTCCATTCATAGGTGGCTCCATCATCATCAATTTTCACATTATATGTTTTAGTATCTCCTAAACATAAGGTTACATCTGCTCCTAAATCTACCCTTCTTTGGGCAGGATCTACCAAGGTATATTGTTTTGTTGAGCTACATCCGTTAACATCTGTAACAGTAACAGTGTAATCTCCTGCAGAAATACCCGTATTTTCTGTACCCGTTACCCCATTAGACCACGAAATAGTATAAGGTGCTTTTCCTCCAGAAATAAAAGTTTTTATTTCTCCATTGCTTGCCCCAAAACAAACAGGATTTTTAACAGAAATATCGGTAATGATAATTTGATCTGGTTGTTCTACTTGTACATTTCCTTTAATTTTACAGTTTTTAGAGTCTGATACAAGAACAAAATAATTTCCTCCCGTTAGCCCTGTTACGGTAGCATTTGTATCACCAGTACTCCATTCATAAGAGTAGTTTCCTGTGCCTCCTGTGGCATTTACAGAGACCATTCCTGAGCTTTGATTGTAACACGAAATAGTATTAGCTGATAAGGATATAGCTAATTGTGGAGGATATACAAAGGTGTACTCTGCATCCGTCATGTTATTATTCACATCATGTACCAAAACTTTATAAATTCCTGCTGAACGATTATTTAAAATAGGTTGTGTTTCTCCTGGTATGTTTTGAAAGATACCTCCAGTAAATATTTGCCACTGATAAGAATATGCTCCTACACCTCCTGTAACAACAGCTTTTAAGTTCCCATCTTCAGCTTCATCAGGCACGCCGTTATTATCTAAATCTAATTTAGATGGATAATTATTAGCAATGTTACAAGAAATTGGTTTTTCTACTTCTATTGTAGCGACCAAAGGATCTGGTTGTGTAACAATAAATTCTTGGGAAATAATTCCACAATTTCCTAATTCCGAAGTGGCACTAGTATAATTTTTATCTTTTACAGTTAAGTAATATTTTCCAGCTGTAAGATTTGCTAATTTTATGGTGTAAGGATTATTAATATTATCAGTAATAATTCCTGTAGAAATAATAGTACCAGTTGGTGTATCTTTTCTCCATTCAAAATTATAGCTTCCATCGGCATTAGGCGTTCCTCCCGTTACTCTTACCGAAATATATCCATTACTTAAACCGTATCCTGTAGGCTGTACCACTTCAATATCTGCATTTGGCAAGGAAATAGGAGCAGAAGGCTGAGTAATGGTAACAGTAATTTCTTTTTCTACGCTACTATTATTAGGTTCTTTTGCAATACACAAATTGGTATCTCTTACTTTTATTTTATAAGTACCTGCACTTAACCCTTGAATAGAAGCATTATTCCCATTATCAAAATTTATCCAATCTAAAAATGGTTGTCCGTCTTTTGTTACAGAATATTGAAATTGATTTTGTCCACCACTTGCCGTGAGGTTAATTATACCGTCATTCCCTTGAAAACAAAAAACATCTGTTTTAGAGGGTGAATCAAAGATGACGGGCTTAGACTTTGTAATTTCAAAACTGGTGGTATGGGTTGAAGCATCAGTATAAGTTTGTGCTCCTTTATAAGTTCCCTTTAAGCCTAATTCATATTTCCCTGGAGGTAGATTTTGAAGTATGTATGTGTTCTGAGATTGTAGGTCTGCGGTAATATCTACGTTACGCACTGCTCCCTTCGTCTCTGTATTAACTAATGATATTTCTAATGTTTCTTCTGGGAGTAGTGTTCTATCAAAGTTTAGTGTAACACTCCCATCCTCTGTGTCAAAGCATTTGGTTTGGGATGGATTAGAATTAGGTAAAATATGTGGGGCTGATTGAATTATAGTTAGTGGAACGGGCTCTGACCAAGATTGAGGCGTACCATTTTCAAAACAGGATACTACACGAAAATAAATCTTTTTTCCGATATATTGAGAGTAGCTATCACCAAGTATATCTTTCGCTGAAATGCTTAATTTATTTAAAGTTGATAAACTAGAATCTATATTTATCCAAGATATATTATCCAAACTATATTGATAATGATATACATCAGCAGCAAAACCTTCTTTTGCCAATAGATTTATTTTATCGCCACTTGGGAGATATGAGTTATATAATACAGGGATTTGGTTGCTATCTATAACATCTGTTTTTAAAGTATGTAATGGTATTAGCCTGTAATTGTTATTTATTACAAATTTTAATTCTCTACTAGATACATCATAAATACTAGTATTCATAAGACTACACATTACAAGAGATGAATTTTCTCTAGTATGATCTCTTTCTATAGCGTTTCTGCCATTACATCTTCCCGACTCAGGTTGCTCTTTTGCATGATAATATGTAATTATAGATTTTATTTTTTTGTCTATTAAAAAGTTAAATTTATGATCCCTTAGATCAATATACCAATCACCGTTTTTTTTATAGACATATGGCTGTAGATTGAAATAATATTTTTCTTGAATGGTATTATCCTCATACTTAACACTTATTCTAAAGTAGGAAAAACATTCTCCATCTTCAAAATAAAGCCAATTATCAAATTTTTCTGCTTTAAAAAGATAGAAGTTATTCTCCTTTTCCTGTGGAGTTACTCCAACTTGAGAAAAAACTAGTTTATAAAAAAATAAAACTATTATAAGTATGTTTTTTTTCATATCCGTTTGTTTAATATTCTATTGTGATTTTTTCAGTTTTTGCCACTTGATTATTTTTTAACATAGGTTTCAATAGGTAAGTGTAGCTATTTCCTACTTGAACTGATTGGTCTTCCAAAAAATTAGTGGTTCCTTGTAATGTCCCAAATAAAGTAGGTTTTTCTGTTCCTTTTTGTCTATAAACCAATATTTCACCAATATTTTCATCTCGTACTTTCCAAAGAAGTTCTATTTGTTTTTTATTTCTATTAACAGAACCTGAAAGATTGTTTAGAACAGATTTAGGTTCAAAGCTATTACTTCTTAGTGTAATTTCTTGTGATTTATCCGATTTTAATTTACTGTTGTCTATTGCTAATAGGTAATAGATATAACTTTTATCAGCCTCTACTTCCTTATCTGTATAAGTATAGTTAGGCTGTATATTTTTAGTTTCATAAATTAGTTTCCAGTTTTTATCTACAGCCTCTTTTTCTTGACGATAAAGCTGGTGTATCTCTACATCTTCACTATAACTCTTTAGCCATTCTACGGTTATCTTTCCATCTTCTTCTAATTTATATCCTGAAAAAACAGGAGCTTGAGGTCTTACCTTATCTGGTTTTTCAAGTTCTAAAACTACTGAAGGTTCAGACTGATTTTTCCTCTTATCGGTGGCTGTTATATAATAATAAACTTTTGAATTAAGATTTTCTAATTCCACCTTGTCTTTATATAGATTTTGAGTAATTGCTTGAGGCGTTATCCTTACCATTTCTTCGCCTTTTTGTACTCCTCTAAAAATGTGATAGCCTTCTAAATCTTTTTCTGTATTGGCTTTCCATTCTAGATGTACCACACCTAGAGAGTCTATTTTGCCTTTAAACCCTATAGGAGACTCTGGTGGGGTAGAGTCGTTAGGTTGTATTAACATAGAAAAAGATTCTCTTTTATCTCCTGCTTTGCCAATAGCTTGGATTTTATAATAATTAGATGGTGCTATACTTTTGGTAACTAGGGTTCTAGTCTGCACAGGAATTTTATCTTTAACAACTTTATAAGTATTCTGTAAGTCGGTTTCAGAGTGGAGAAGCTCAAACGAAGTAATATCTTTTTCATTTTCTTTTGGATACTCCCAAGTAATCGTAATATCTTCCTCTCCACTTATTTCAAAATTCGAAATCATAGGACTTGCTTCCAAGCTTTTCATTCCTTCTCCCGAAACAACATCAGAGTAAGGACCATAATCTCCAAAAATAGTTTTTCCCCTAATTCGATAACTAAATATCTTATTGTTTTGAGCCAATGAATCTACATAGGTCATGCCTCGAGCAGTTCTGCCATCGGCATCATTCATATTCATTACTGGTAAGTCCCCCAAGGGTTGGAAGGTTCCTCCATTTTCTGATTTTTCCACATAATACGAGGTATATGTATCTCTTAGTTGTGAGTATTCCCAAGATAGAGTAACCGTTTTATCTTTAAAAATACCTATGAAATCTAAGGGCTTTGGCAGTTCTATATTATCTGAAACAGAGGCTAGTGCATCTCCCTTTTCCACTATTAATGGTTTTTCTGTTGTAGCCGTATTCTGGTTAATGGTTACTGTATATAGATAGCGTTCATCTGCTTTTACTTCTTTATCCGTATAACCCCAACCTGCTAATTTTGCCACTTCAAAATCTAAATCTGCGGCTATTAAGGCATAGGCAAATCGTTGTTCTGTCTCTTGAGATTTATTAACTATTCCTTGTAATTTTCCTTTCTCACCCATTTCCACTTCAAAACTTTCACCAAAGAGTGACTGGGCAACAATAGCAGCATTATCATTTTTTTCTATCACTTTTTGCCATTCTTTTTCAGAAGCTGGCAAAAATATTCCTAAATCTTTTTCTTCTGGGCTTGCAAGAAGTTTTCCGTTACGCATCAAGGTATATCTTTTGAGGCGAAATCCTGTTTTATTAGCTCTTTGCCAAGACAATGGCTCGTCTACTGCCCAGCGAAGAGAAATCTGATCTTTCTTACTATCTACTTTTAAACGGATATGCGGAGTTACTGTTTTCTCTAATTCTTGAGAAAAAATAATACCTCCTACAACTACCAAAATTAGAATAAAGTATTTTTTTAGCATACGCTTTTATTTTTGCTATTTTAATAAATATATTTTAACAATGGCATACAATAAAGTAATATCTCTACTGTATGCTATAGTTTTTCTGTTTAGCCTTTTTAAATGAGTTCTCAAACTCAGATTCATTCTTTCTATATTTTGTATTCCTTTACAAGCTGTGTTATGTATTTCTTTTGGAATTAAAAATTGATAATTTTTTAATTTATCTGTTCTTATTAAAGTTGGAGACGAAACCAAAACATCATCTATAACTCTTTTTATAGTTTTATTGGTTCTGTTGCCTACAAAAAATCTTACTATCTTCTTACTGCCCTCTTCTAATGCACAAATAATCCAAACTCTATTTTGTTTATTTTTAACAAAGGTACAAAGTTCATCTATTTGATAGATTTTATGCAATGGCAATGTAGGAAATTTTAATGATTGGGCAATGCTTTTAATTCTTGATAATAATGTTGTTGTAGAAATACTAAGCAACCTTGCAATACTCCTAATACCACAACCCTCTTTTGTTAGCAATATAATGAGGGAGTTAATTTTATGATTATAAGCTTTATATGCATAAGAAATCTGCCATGTTTTTTTACAAAATTTACAATATAACCGCTGAGTGCCTATGCTACTCATACCATGCTTTATGCCCTTTTGGGAGCATTGTAAACAGTTGTCTTGCCTATAATTTTCTACTTCTATTATCATACCCACAAATTTAATACATCTGTATTGTGTCTCAATATTTTAAGTTATCTATTTTCTATTATTTTCTTTGTTATGGTAGTTTGCTCCGTCCTTATTTTTCATTTTTAATAGTTTGAAAATTTTAAACATAGCTAATATTCAGTGCCTTACACTAAAACCCACAAGTCTGATACATGACCCTACTAACATATTATTTAGATATGTATTTAATCGAATATTATTTTGGTTCCTATAGTCTTTTCGCTATCATTTTCAATAAAGTTTATAATTTTTTTTATTATTTCATCAGATAAATTAGTTTGTTTTTTTAATACAACTAAATCTGCATAAAAAGTAGGAGGTTGAAATATTAACTCTCCAGTAACTCTTATTGAAAGATTTATTGTGTTATTATTATAGTTAATAATCATTTCTCCTCTTGAAATTATTGAATATGTTATTTTTTCATCATGAATAGGTTCTTTCAATTTTTGAGCATCAGGATTTAAATTATTAGACACATTTATTTTACTTTTTATTTCTCTTATACGATCTTCCCAAAGTTGAAAATCAAAAAGGAATTTATAATTGGAAGGTAAGGCATTCTTTAGTCTTAATGATGAATTTAGAACCTTATTTAAAAAAAATATTTCTTCATCTGAACTCAGATTAATGGGCTCTGGAGGGTAGTCTTTATTATAAGTAGATTGATAAATAATATTCAAATTAGTTATATCTTTTTTTAAATCTTCTTCAACAGGTAAATCTTCAACTAGTATATTCTCAAATATACTAGTTGAGTTTTCTTTTATCCATATTGGTGAACAGAAGTATTCAAAGCTATATTTTAATTCTATCATATTTTTATTTATTATAAAGATGTTGGATTAGCTCCTACTACAAAACCATTACTTCCTATTGTAATTGCAACTTTTTGTTTAGTTCCTTTGTATATCAACTCATATATTGGTCGTCCCGTTCCCGATCCTTGATATCCAACAATTTTATTTTCTTTCATAATTAATTTGTTTCATCAATTAAATAAATTAAACCATACGCAACCTTTCCTACAATATCAGTTCTATAATTCAAAACGTATGTTTTCCCCTCAAAATCTATTTTTATATATCGTGATGAATTCTTACTTCTAGCTTTTTGGGTTGGTTCTATATAACATTCAAAAAGTAATTCTTTTAATACTTTTTTAAGGCCCTCATTAAAACCCTTTTGGTTTTCTTTTGAAATAAAAATTATTTCATTTTTCCATTCAATACCTAAATTATTACTTATGCAAAACCTAACTAAATATGGAAAAAGATAGTCAAACCATAATTCTGTCAATTCAATTACTTTGGTTTCCAATTTTATTTTCATAGAAATTTTAATAATATGTTAGTCGGTCTCCCGCTGTAGGGGGAACTTGTTTATATATATTTCCATTTTTATCTAATATTGTTAATGTTGCATCATCAACATTAACTCCTGCTTGTCTAAATATTCTTAAAAAGTTTAATGCTTCTGATACAGTAGGTTCATAATGTCCAGATGCATTACTTATTTCAACTAACTTGCCATTATTATATTTAATTTCGCCTGCAGCCAAAACATCTTCACCTTGTGAAAGCCAAGAGTGTTTTCTGCCAACTAAAATCTGACCATCAGTTTTAATAATATAATCCCACTTTTGGGCAACATTAGTATTACCTATTACTTGCAATTTTCCATTTACATACTTACCCATCAACCATCCATCAGTATCAATTGATGTAATTTTCATCTTTATTTTAGAGAAACTATTCCAATGCAATCCTTTAGGCCATATTACTGTTACTTTCATCGTCTCAGGATCAATCGTAGAGATTTTTGTAACATTCGGATTTTGTTTAAGTCTAGGAAGTTCTACTGTTTCCCAAATATTCCCTGGTCGTAAATTTTTACCCAAAACAGCTCTTACTTCGCCTGATACTTGTGTAGCGTATAAAGCACTTACATCTTCCCAAATTTTCACTGTGACAGGATTACTAGCATCCCAAATTGGCATATCAATATTATATTTTGCCAATAATCCTTCTAAGGTATTACCACCTTTACTTTGGGCAATTTCAAGAGCCATATCCATTACTCCGTCCCCTTTTGATGTTCTACCAGACCAAAAGAAGGCACCATTTTTATCTGTTTTTAAGAATCGAGAAATTTCATCAGGAGTGTTAAATTTTCTTAAAACCTTACCGCTTAATTGCCCCAAAATAGTCCCTTTCTCCTCGATAACTTTTCTGACTTCTAAATTAATATAGGCTTCAGGAGATTTATACTTCATAATAAGACTATTCCATTCCAAATATTTAGCCGAAAGTAAATTTCTTATCCCTTTATTTTCCTGCAATAATTGTTTTGTTTGGCTTGGTAAATTCTTTGCAAACTTATAGCCGCCTTGTGCTATATTTTTTACCCCTATAATACCCATTGCGAGGTTATAGGCTTCTACAGCTTTTCCGTAGTTAGAATTTACATCAATAGCATCTGTATTTACAACTATATTACCCACAGCTCCCACCACTTCCATTAGTGCCCAGACTCTTTTTGCTTTAGAAGCTCCAGAAAGTACTACTCCGCCACCCGTTACTATCGTAATACCATCTAATGTAGTAATTGTAGATTTTTCTAATATATTTTCTGTTGTTTTTTCTTGGACATAGTCCAAGAAAATAGCTGGAACAATTAAGGTGTTTTTCTTGTCAGTATTATCTAGGTCTAACGCCAATTGTATGATTGGCAACTCTTTAGTTGTTTCTACTAAAATAGGAGACAATGGAGATACCGTTACTGTGTTTATTATTTTAGGAACACAGGCAGAAATTGCACCACTACTATTTCCTCCTATTGGAGGAAGAATACTACACTCATTCTCTTCTATTATTACATTCTTTGATTCATCTATAGAAAAGGTATTATAATACCTTTTAGCCTCACCTTTTAACAATTGCTCAAAAGATTGAACTTTATCTATTGGGTTTGCCAAAATAATTTTATCTACAAAATAATTTTCATCCTTTACATAATGTACCCAACTTTCAGGATTAGTTTTATACATCTTTAATAGACTGCTAACAAAACTTGTATAATTATTATCTCCATATAAGAAATGAGTATCATGCAACTTATTCATCAAATTTTTGATAAGCTCATTACCATTACTTTCCAATAATGTAAAGAATGTTTTGAAATTTTCGGATTTTATAGATTCCGTTAGTCTTACAATTGCTTTTTCTTTATTTTCTCCTATATTATTGTCATCTGCTAATGTTTTGAATAATTTTTCTATCTCATTATAAGTAAGAAGTTGTAATGAGCAAACATCTACACTATTTATAGTTTCTACAATTAATTCAGAGTCTTTTGAATCAATAACTCCTAAAACTTTATTATATCCTTGATTAATTTTTGCCACATCCTTACCAACACAAATGTCCTCTGAATTTGTTGTACTTCCAGAGCCATCTACACAAGGTATAGTTTCTTTATATTTTATTGAATTTTCATCCGTAACCTTTGTTAAATCAAAGCCTATTTTATCTTTTATGTAGTTCCAATTGGTTGTATAAGTTTTATTATAGCCACAAGTTCCATAGTTCCAGAATAGTGTAATTGCTGGATTTTTATCTTTTTCCTCTTGTTTAAGATAAGTTATAGGTAGAGGATTAGAAACTCCTTCTGCATAGTATCCTTTTTTGTTATCCTTATTAATCCAATAATAATATTCTTTTTCAGAACAATCATCATTTTTACACATTGCAATTCCATGTACAGCTCCGTTAGGGATTTTTATATCTCCAGAAATATAAATACTTGAACCTGAAAATTTAAACGGTTCCCACTCAGGTGTTAACTGGATATCAGAAAACTCTCCTTCATTTTGTCCTTGGAAGGTGTAAAGTTTAAATTTAGGGTCGTTTATTTGCTTCCAATCTGGATAAATAAAGTTGGTGTTCTCTGTCTCATAGTCCATCAGGTTTTTAACCTCTCCTTGCACCACATTCTTAAACGCACTAAACGGATGTTCTAGGCGTAAGGCACCATGAGCCAACTCGTGAGCAATGGTTCTTGCTTTTTGGTCATATACAAAACCAAATTGCCCATTCAATCGCATATAACCATTTTGCCCATTGGAAGAAGGCTTGTCCGTTACAAATAGATAATATTCTAGCCCTACTTCATTCTTGGATTTATAGGCGGATATTATGGCATTTTGGGCTGGACTGTATTTTGATAAATCCCCAAATACATCTTCTGTAGGTAATTTTCCATCTACCAAATAGGGCGATATATCAAAAGGTGGTGTAACTTTTATAGATACATCTATACCTATTTTCTTATAAATGTTTTTTATTTCCTGCTGTTGAGGCTCAGTGATACGAACGCCTGTGGTTGGGATTAAATTCAGCTTAATTTCCTTAGGCGAGATATGAACCAAATTAAATACACCTGCTATATTGTATTTATCTCCTTGTTTGATAACCGCTTGTACCTCTTCTGTGGCATAGCTATACAAACCTTTTAAGGTCAGTTCATAATCATTACCTATTTTTTTGGAGGCTATTTTTACCCCTTTAGATGTTTTAAATATCAAACTATCCGCAGATATACTACTATCCGTAAGTTCTACACTAGCAATAAAAGGTTCTTCTTTTTTGTTTTCTACCGCCTTAAATGGAATCAGTTTACCATTGAGTTCTTTGTAGTCGCTAGCTAATGCTTTAGTAGGTTCATCAAAAGCATATTGTGAGCGTGGACTGTTTTTGAAGATAACACGAATACCCTTCGCAGTAATTGCCGTTGCACTTCCTTTTGAATCTACGCCTGAAGTATTTTCTGGGGTAGAAGCTCCACCTTTAGCTACTTCGCCTCCTTTAGTTACATTACCCTCTTCATCTACTGCCCAAACATTTCCTTTTTTATCTATAATGGTATAATCCTTTCCGACAGGTAATTCTTGTTGGCTATTTTCTCCTGTACCTGTATAGTTATCATTACCTGCTCCTGCATTACCTTCTATAACCAATTTCCCAGGTGGTGGTGTGGCTACATATTTTATATCAGATATTTCATAATCTATAGTAATATCTTTTACGCCTTGATCACCAAAAAGTTCACCTACACCTGCTGAAGCATACGCTACTGCAGTCTCGTTAGGGTCATAAGTTGTTTCTATAATACCCTCTATAAGTTTCCTATCGGTATTGAGTTTAATATTATTAAAGCTGACTTTAACTTTGGTATCTGCTAAATAAGGTACTACTATATAACCTGTACCACTATAAATGCCGTTGCTTCCTTGGGCTTCTAGTACCGTTACAGGAAAGTCTCCTGCCATAAATACCTCATTGGCTCCTAAAAGACTTTGTAACGGCGTCTTATTGGTAATGTCCACCGCAGGCATTACCCCACATTGGTAGTTTTGGTTTGTCTTGTCTTTACTGTCGGTGGTAAAATACTGTATCCCACTATAAGCATATGCATTGCCAGCAGAGTGACTATCGGTTATAGGATTGTCATTATTGCCAGCAGTTGCTAACTGCCCACAGGCATTACCTACTCGGTATTCGTATTCGGTTTGGTCTTCTAAACCTGTAATAATGTATCTTGGTTGGTAGCTTTGTACGGTTTGCCATTCGGTATTACTTCCTTTTCTTCTATACTGTACTTGGTATAGACCAGATGGCTTACCTGATAAATTCCATGAGAGTTCTACTCGCCCTCTCCCTGCATTTTTCGCCATCAAAAGTGTGGGCAGAGTACAGTCTTCTACATAATCAAAATAGAAAATCTCTGTAAGTCCATTGTTCTTATAAACGCCATTGTCTTCCGTAGGGTTAGCACCTAAAACAGGGTTGCCACTCTTGGCTTGAACTTGCCACGCGTAGCGTTTCCCTGGCATAAGTTGGGGTTTGTCTAAGCCATAAAATAGAGTAGGTGCATAGCTCTCCTCTTGCCACAAAACACGAGAGGATAAAAAGCCAGATATTGGACTCTGTCCTAAATCCCATAATTCTTTTAAGGTAAAGATATATTTGGTGTTGGGAGCGATCTGTCTTGGCATCCACTGAAACACTATACCACTCCCGCCTGAATAGGGCGAAATAGCCTGTAGCTTTTCTCCGTTTTGAGGTAAATTAAGCTGTGGTGGGTCATATTGAACTAAGTAAACAGTGGCACAGCTTTTTTGTGAAAGATTGTTTTTAGTGTAATAATCGTACGCTTGAAAACAAAATTGATAAACCCCATCGGGCAATGCTTGGGCGTATTGTACAGAGTTGATACCACTAAGGTTCTGGAGCTCAAATAGGGCTCTTACATCTATATTGCTTAGAGTGAGCTGGCTCCCCGGATAGAGGGTAAATGGAGAAAAACCGACAACAAAATCATTGCTTACCGCTAATGGAACTGCATTTAAGCCTGATTCTAATGAAAACTTAAGCCCCGTCTGATGTTGAGGTTCCATTAAGTCCGTCATCAATAGCTGTAGCTGCAGCTTAGGCTCTGTACTAGTGGCATAGTCCCCCAATTTTAAACTATACGGCTGAAAAATACTAGGAATAAGACGAACCGGGTATTGCTGAGACTTTAACAAAATAGATTGTAAACTCAGCAATAGAACCATTGTAAAAGCTAAAAACTTTTTAAACCTTAGGTTTCTATTTATATTCGTATTATTTCTATAGAAATATCTCATCACTATGTATTATATTTAATTGAAGGACTATGTTTAATTTTTGTTTCTCTTAACTTATTTAAGTTCGTAGTTGATTTGTTTTTCAGTACCTGTCTTATCTCCTGGTAAAGTATATTTTGCTTTTACTTTGTATTTTGTCTTTGGAATTATACCATAGGTAGATTGCAACAAGTTATTGATGGCTTGAGATCTGGCACTGGTTTGAGTACCTACATATTTAGACGCTGCCTTAGATACTAGCTCATACCAGTCGGCTTTATAGAAGCTAAACAAATCATACTTATATGGGAAGGTTTGTCTCAAAAATCTGTTTCCTCTATCACTTCCAAGATAATGCAAATAGGAAGTAAATATAGGGAATGCTTTTACTGGTGGTATTCCCGCAGAATCTTCTTCATCTTCCGCTCTTAAAAGTGTAAGTTGGTCTATTGGATAACCATCGTAGAATAAACTCTTGAATTTTCCTGCAAAAGTATCGTCCATTAAAGCTGTAAGACTAATCAGAGGTTTATTATCTGTATATTTAGAACCTACAAGCTCCGTAATATCAAAATATTCATCGGCATTCATATCGTTTTGAAGAGATACAACATCTGAGCTAATCTTTATCCATAGAGGAGTAAAACTAAGGGCAGATAACTTATCAGAAAAAGTATTGTACTTACTTGTTTTAAACGTATATGAAAGACGCTCTATTACACCATCTTTAGAAATTGCTTGTGCCTTTTTGCTCTCTGTTGTTACTGAAACTTCAGAGGACTCTTCCTCACCAGAGGTTTTTTCCTCAGTTTTTATTTCATGGGACTTTTCATCCGAAGCCTGATTGGTATTTTTAGCTATAATAGCAAATGTGAATTCTTTTTGTTTTGCCAAATCAGGAACATTAAAGGTTACTGTATTAGCTTCATGATTATAAGTAAAACCACTACTATGTGTTGTATTGCCATTTTTGAACTGTGTAGAAGTTTTCCAATTAGAGTCTTCAAAAAGATAATCTTGTCCTCTTTTTAGTTTAATGTACCCGTTGCTAGTTTCTCCCTTATAGTAGTTCTCTTGCTCTACGACTGGATAAGCATATTGTATGTTGCTAAGAGGGATAGTATTAGGAGCTGTTCCTGTTGTAAAAGTTCTTTCTTCTACTTCAACAGCTTTCTGTCCATTAGCCATTATTACCTCATATATTCCGCCTTTTTTCTCCATAAAACTTACTTGTACTACAGCTTTTAAAGTTTTATTTGGTGGAAGAATATCATCTGATACAAAATTGGCTACATCTTTAGAACGAGCATATTCTATTGCTCCTTTAATTTCTTTTCCTTGATCATCAACTATAGTCATTTTTTCAACCACTACTTTATAAGTATGATCTCCATCATCTTCAGGAATTACAATAGGCTCATTTACACGAACAGCAAATGTAGCTTGAGGAATGGCAAATACATCTACATCAGCATCTCCTTTTTTAGGAGTGAGGTCGGTAATAATTTTCATACCTCCTAAAACGGATTCTTTTTCTAGTTTACATTCTTCTCCAAATTCTAATTTGAAACGGAACCTACCTTTAATCATTCCGCCTAAAAGGTTATAATAGCCACCTAAATATCCTCTTGCCCAATATGGGTTAGGACCTCTAGCTTGTAACAAAGCTGCTGCTCCTGCTTTTATAATAGGAATTTTTTTACGCACAAACCATAGTTTAATTTTTATCCCTAATTCTCCTTGCAGGTAAACATAAGCCTGTCCATTGGCGTACCATCCATTAATTCCAATTTGTTCTCCACCTCTATTAGTACATTTAGCCTCTCCATAATTTTTCAGCATAATATCAGCTCCTAAACCTGCTTGAAATCTCGCATATAGGAATAAAGCCGTCATATCCCCAGTATCAAACTTCAAATGACTACCAAAGGCAAAACCTTTACCATCTCCAAGAGCATTAAGGTTTTTCATATAATCTATATCATCTAACTCTAACCCTAATATTTGAGCAACTTCGGCTGGTGGTGGTGGGCTACCTGGTATGTGATTACCAACCATAAAATAGCTTCCTGCTTGTACATAAAATCTATCAAATCCTACCCGTAGACCTATCATCTCGCTAGGCTTACCAATATGCAAATACCAGTCATTAGGCGCTATATGCAACACGGCATTTCCTGCTCTTCCATTTTGCCCTATCCCCTTAATAACCCCTTTGGCAACATCTATAAAAACGTCTAAATTAGCATGAAAAACACTATTATTAAAATCATAGTTCATCGCCAACTTGCTATAAATAGCACCTTCTATCTTTTGTGATAAAGGGTATTGCTCATTCACATCGTTAATATCTAAAAAAGATTTAACACGATCATTAGATTTTAGATCACTTAAAAATTTATCTTTTTCAACTTGTTTTCTAAATTTCTCTTGAAGAGCTGCAAATGGTTCTGTAGGCACTATTGCAGATAAATCACTCATAATTACCGCTTCTCCTATAAAACCTACATTAGAAAGTCCACCGTTAGCATTGGTAGAAATATTAAAGCCTGCCATAAAGGAAGCCACTTTCTTATCTTTTACAGCTCCATAAACTCCTGCACGCAATGCCAATCCAACCGACTCATCCGGAGTCATTACCATTGCTCTGTTTTTATGTTGTAAACTCATTGCTCCATTAGGTATCATTCGATAAAATGCACCTCCTGTAAAACCTGTAATTTTTACAACTCCTGTAGGAATATTCAAGTTGTCTACACTTCCTTCAAACCCCCAATATCTAAACGTACTATAACCAAAAATAGCATTTACCCCTACTTCAACATTTTCCAAAGCACTAATTTTTGCATTAAGAAATGCCTTAAATCCATTTCCATATAAAGGGTCTTTTCGTAATAAATTAAGTGAACCCGAAACTGTAGCTACGCCTATATCTACATTTCTTAGTGTAAGTTCTGTTAAATCAAACCCATTATATGCCCAGTTTTGTCTGTGATTTTCATTGGTTATTAAACCTTTAATCTTCATTCCCCCTGATGCCGAAAAACGCTTTTCTTGTAATCCAACGGTAATGTTAAAACCTAGATTGGCATAATTTTCCTCTAGCTCAACAAAAACATTTTTAATACTTACAGGAAATCCCGCTAACCTTTGTTCTCCTTCCACACCAAAATAATTAGCTGTAATATAAGGGGCTTGTGTTTGCAATGTTAATCCCTCAAATTTTACTCCAGTAAAATGAGCATCTTTCTTTTCTGAAGAGTTATCTTCTGATGATTTATTATCAGCATTTGCTTGAATACTCATCATGCCGTTCAGAATAGCCTTGGGTTGGAATTTTCTGTTTTTTACTCTTAACTCCACTGAAGATCCAGGGTATATAGTTGCCTTAGCACTCCACAAGTCAAACTTTAGAGTATTAACAGTATTAACAGAAATAAAATAATCATCGTCAGTAATCATACCTTCATACCCTAAGTAACTTGGTAGTGTATCACTTTTTTTATCCTCATTATTCTTTTGAAAAGGTAACTGAATTTTCCCCTTAAGATTTGCTCCTACTATTTTAGAAGCTGCTAAATCTATTCCTATTCTATCTAATGAATATCGCCATGCGTTTTCATTACTAGTAATTCCTTTCTCCAAACTAACAACATCATTTGCTGAAAAGCTTCCCGACACCCCATAGGAATCTATAAGTAAATTTTGTGCTTGGAAAGAAACCCTACGGTCGATATAGCCTTCTGCTTTAAACTCTTGGGGAAGCCCAACATAAAGAGATTGAATATAAAGCCCTCTCCATGTTTCTGTTCCCGCAATTAGATACCCTTTTTCTCTATAGTATTGTGGGAAAACTACACTTGCGTCTGTTCTTAAATCACTTAAATCAAGAATTGCATCATTTACAAAAAAAGAAAAATAACCTTTATCTTTATCTTGTGTTTGCTTAGTAATTGCAAATGGAGTAATACTTACTTTAACCAATAAATCATTCCAATCACTCGCTTTTAAAGCAAAATCTCCACGAACTCTGTTTGGCTTTCCATTGTTCCCTATTTCAGGAAGTAATCCACCTTTATCATCTAAGGGAACTAAAACATTCCTAGAAATCTGTACATTTCCCTTTAAAGATAACTCTTTGACTCCATCACAGTCTATAACCATATAGGTGTTATCATTAATACTTTCTCCATTAGCTTTATTTATTTCTCCACCTTCTAGTGTTAGCATCCATTGGTTTTGATTGAAAGGCATATAGACATCTCCCAAAAGAGAAAGTTTAGCATCTCCAATAATCCTACCATTATAGGATAGCTTTACTCCTTCCGCACCAAAATATAAGGTTTTCTTTCCTCCTTCCGTACCAGATTGCGGGGTAATAATTCTAGCATATACGTTGATGATAGCATACTCTGGAGTGAACTTAGCTTTAGTAACAACTATCCCATACTCAACATTAGATTTGTTTTCTCTAATCCCTATTGGGAATTCTGTAAGTTCATTTGGATTTATAGTATTACTAAAATTACCACTTTTATCTAATTCTTCAAAAGCTCCTATAGCTTTACCTATTTCCTGATCTGCCTCAGGGGGATTATTTGACAAAGAAGTTAAAAAATTTTCAAAAGAACCTTCTGTAGTTAAAGAAATATTAGGAATGGTTACGGCATTGTTACTCGTTATTTTATAACTAACTGAACCCTTAAAAAGACTTGCGTTTATATAATTTATTGATAACAATAATAGAAGGATACAATATTTTATTTTCATAAAACGATAAATTAAATATAATCAATTATTTGTTAGCTTTTACCAACTTTATACAAAGATAAATTTTATTATTTAATATTGACAAAAAAAACTTTTTTATGATATTGTATAATAAGAATAAATGGAATATACAATTTATTAGGTAAAATAATTTATTCGGCTCTAGTACTAGCAAATAATTAAAATTTATGTTTTTTTAGTTGTTGTTTGCTGTTGTAAAAATAAAAAAAATGCGGGTAACTTTTTAGACAAAAGTCGTAAAAAAAGTTATCCATGTTTTTTTAGTAGTTCCCATAATTCTTTCTCCATTTCTTTTAGCTCTTTTCTCCATCTCCACTCACACTCTTTAAGTGGACTATAAAAGTAGATTTCACTTCATTAAATTTTGCTAATCTTCGCTTCGTAAAACTCCAAAAACTTTCTATTCCATTAATGTAAACACCATTCTGATTTGAAAAACTTTTACTCTTGTCAATCCTGAAATTGCTTCTCATATCCCATATCTAAAAGTCCACTATAACCTCACCAACCATCTGTAAACAAAATACTTTCCAATGAAACTTTTCCTCGAATAACTTTTCTTAACGTTTCACTTTTCGCATTTGGAGTCAGTTCGGTATAAACTCTGCCGTTTCTTTCAAAAACTCAAAAACAGATTGTTTCTAGGTTCCTCTCTCTCGTTTTTGCGGTATATTAATCCCTCGTAATCGCCTTGCTCCAAAATAAGCCTCATCTAATTCAATTTCTCCAAAAAATAAACTTAAATCTTCTTGGTGTTTTTCAAAAATTACTTCCCTAAAAATCCTAAAATATCGGTTAATAGTGTTTCTATTGAACTCTAAAATTTCTGCTGTTTTCGTTGCGTCAATATCGCTACAAAACACTTGATTATTATTTTTTTTATAATCGCTAATTTTACTCCTATTCATAAGACTTGGCAACAAAGTTAAGCATTGTTTCCTAGTCTTAAGCCTTTTAAAATTACTTCTTAAAATATTGTAAGAAGTTTTGCTGAGATAAGAAATATCAATAACTATAATGAAATATCATAAAATAAAAAAGCCAGTTTTAAGCGTTAATTTGGCTGTAAAACTGGCTGTAAATTAGTTAATTAACTGATAATCAGTTTATATTGTAGACCCACAGGGACTCGAACCCCGAATAACAGAACCAAAATCTGCTGTGTTGCCAATTACACCATGGGTCTATAGGTGTGTTGTTTTTTAGTGGTGCAAATTTACAACTTTTTTCATTTCATGCAAAAAAAATATACAAA
Source organism: Riemerella anatipestifer (assembly GCF_009932355.1). Lineage (GTDB taxonomy): Bacteria > Bacteroidota > Bacteroidia > Flavobacteriales > Weeksellaceae > Riemerella > Riemerella anatipestifer_E. Next base: position 23,966 of record NZ_LEKU01000002.1, on the reverse strand, counting down.
AATTCATTGATACATATTTAAAATATTGGTTTTCAGATTTATTTTTTATTATTATTTTCTTCTTTGGTGTTTATAATATCAAGTTGTATCTTTGATACCTCAAAATTAAGAGCTATGAATCATCAGCCAGTAGAAGGATTTTCTAAATTAAATAAGCAAAATAAAATAGAATGGATTGTTAATGAGTATTTGGGAGGTAATGAGGAATACATCAAAATACTTCAACAATATTGGAACGACAATCAAGACCTGCAAAAACTCCATGATGAGTTCTCAGAGAACACTATTTCCAACTTTTATATGCCTTATGGTATTGCTCCGAATTTTTTAATAGATGGAAAGTTATTAGCACTTCCCATGGCGGTAGAAGAGAGTTCGGTGGTGGCTGCGGCTTCCAAAGCGGCTAAGTTTTGGCTTAATAAAGGTGGCTTCAAAACCACTATTATTGATACTAAAAAACTAGGGCATACTCATTTTATACTAAAAGCAGAATCTCATAAGATTAGACATTTTTTCAACTTTAACCTTAGACAAAAACTATTTGAAGCAACACAAGACATCACCAAAAATATGAGAAATAGAGGTGGTGGTATTTTAGACATAGAGTTAGTGGATAAGACTTCTGAAATGAATGATTATTACCAGCTTAAAGCTAGTTTTGATACTAAAGACTCTATGGGAGCTAACTTTATCAACTCTTGTTTAGAGCAATTTGGTAAAACGCTTAAAGAGGAAATTAACCTTTCTGCTGATTTCACAGAGGAAGAAAAACAATCTCTTCAAGTGGTAATGAATATCTTATCTAACTTTACGCCTGACTGTATTGTTAGAGCGGAAGTTTCTTGTAAGATAGAAGATTTGAAAGATGATAGCGGTATTTCTCCCGAAGAATTTGCATGGAAATTTAAACAAGCCGTTGCTATCGCTGAAATAGAGCCGTACAGAGCAACCACTCACAACAAAGGGATTATGAACGGTGTAGATGCGGTAGTTATAGCTACAGGAAACGATTTTAGAGCTACGGAAGCTTGTGCTCACGCCTATGCTGCACGTAACGGGAAATATAGTTCACTTACCCATTGTACTACCGATAACGGAATATTCAGATTTTGGATAGATTTGCCTATTTCAGTAGGCGTTGTGGGAGGTCTTACAAATCTTCACCCACTGGTTAAATTCTCATTAGCGTTATTAGGCAAACCTTCTGCTCAAGAACTCATGAGTATTTTGGCTGTATCTGGGCTAGCTCAGAACTTCGCCGCTCTTCGCTCGTTGGTAACTACAGGAATTCAAAAAGGACACATGAAAATGCATTTGTTTAATATTCTTAATCAGTTTGGAGCAACTGAGGAAGAAAAATCATACTTTGTAAACTATTTTAAAGATAAGACGGTAAGCCACCACGAAGTAATCACAGAACTCAATAAGCTAAGAGGAAAATAAGAAAAGTATGAAAACATTTACACTCATTATAGGCGGTATCTATGGGCTAATGTCTGTGATTTTAGGAGCTTTTGGAGCTCATGCGTTTAAAAAGATTTTAAGCGTAGAAAAATTGACAAGTTTTGAAACAGGAGTAAAGTATCAAATGTACTCTGCTCTATTTCTTTTAGTAATTGGTTTTTTTCTAAAATTCGATAATGGGTTAGAGAAGTGGACTTCATTGCTAATGATAATAGGGACTTTTTTATTCTCTGTGAGTATTTATTTCTTGGCTTTTCAAGAAGCTTGGGGTATTAGCTTAAGGTTTTTAGGTCCCATTACCCCATTAGGAGGGTTGTGTATGATTATCAGTTGGACAATGCTCATTATGTTAGTAGCAAGGGCTAAAGTAGGGTAAACAAAAAAGATTTCTATCTTCCAAAGATTTTCTTTAAATTTGTAACTGTTTATAAAATCGTAAAATTTAATACAAAAATATATTTATGAATCTTCACGAGTATCAATCAAAAGAGATTTTAGCGAAATACGGCGTTAGAGTACAAAGAGGTATAGTAGCTAGCACCGTAGAGGAAGCAAAAAAAGTAGCAGAACAGCTTTCTGCAGAAACAGGAACTAAAGCGTGGGTAGTAAAAGCTCAGGTACACGCAGGTGGTAGAGGTAAAGGTGGAGGTGTTAAGTTTTCTCCTAACATGGAAAAGTTAGAAGAAAACGCAAGAAACATCATCGGAATGCAGTTAGTAACGCCTCAAACTTCTGCTGAAGGTAAAAAAGTACACTCTGTGCTTATTGCAGAAGATATGTATTATCCTGGAGATTCTGAACCAAAAGAATACTATGTTTCTGTACTTTTAGATAGAGCTAAAGGAAAGAATATGATTGTATATTCTACAGAAGGTGGTATGGATATAGAGCAAGTGGCAGAAGAAACTCCGCACCTTATCCATAACGAAGAGGTAGATCCTGCTTTAGGATTACAACCTTTCCAAGCTAGAAAGATTGCATTTAATCTAGGTTTAGAAGGAGAAGCGTTTAAGGATTTTGTAAAATTCATTACAGCTCTTTATAATGCTTATGTGGGAATTGATGCTTCTTTGTTTGAAATCAACCCAGTTCTTAAAACTTCAGATAATAAAATTGCTGCAGTAGATGCTAAAGTAACTTTAGATAATAATGCACTTTTCCGTCATAAAGATTTAGCTGAATTAAGAGATAAAAGAGAGGAAGACCCTACGGAAGTTGAAGCTGGTGAAGCTGGATTAAACTTCGTTAAACTAGATGGTAATGTAGGTTGTATGGTAAACGGTGCTGGTTTGGCAATGGCTACTATGGATATCATTAAACTTTCTGGAGGTAACCCTGCTAACTTCCTAGATGTAGGTGGTACTGCAGATGCAGAAAGAGTAGAAAAGGCATTTGGTATTATCCTTAAAGACCCTAATGTAAAAGCAATTCTTATCAACATCTTTGGTGGTATTGTAAGATGTGATAGAGTGGCACAAGGTGTAGTAGATGCTTACAAGAGCTTCGGAGAACTTCCTGTGCCTCTTATCGTAAGATTACAAGGAACTAACGCTGAAGAAGCTAAGAGATTAATTGATGAGTCTGGACTACCAGTACATTCTGCAATTACTCTAGAAGAAGCGGCAAATAAAGTAAAAGAGGTATTAGCTTAATTAAAAAAGTAATACTTTTAAAATATAAAAGACCAGTTCGTTAGAGCTGGTCTTTTTGGTTTATTATTATATTAAATATCACTATTTATTGTAATGAATCGCTTGAAGATGAAGGAAGAGCATTAGGTACATTTGGCATCATCTCCTTTTTTAGAATTTCTGTTTCCAACGGGAAATCATCAAACAAACCAGATAACGCAACCGCTGAATAGACTCTCCTAGAAAATTTATTACCTATCGCAATAATACTTACCTTAGAATCTAAAAGATGTACAAACACAGAGTTAGAACCGTGCCACCAACCATTGTGATAAGTCAGTTTTTTATTATTATCAAAAATTTTCATTCTAAACCCTAAGCCGTAGTTGTTAATCCCTTTTTTCTCATTACTATAAGGCGTGAATATCTTCTCTTTTAAATCCGAAGGCAAAAACTCTTTAGAAAACATCGCTTGTGAAAACTTTAACAAATCTCTAGGAGTAGTATAAATATTTTTATCTCCGTAGATAAGGTCTAAATTATTAAGAGGATACAGTTTGTTATTTTTATAATAGAACGATTGTGCCGCCGTGGCAATATCCTTTTGCTGAAATACAAAGGTATGCTTCATTTCAAGAGGTGCAAAAAGCATTTCCTTCATTGCGGTAGGATAATCTTTTTGAGTCACCTTCTCTATAATGAGGGCTAGTAAAGCGTAGTTAGTATTACAGTACATAAACCCTGTATCGGTAGGTCTAGCTAATTCTGGTTTATATCTAATAAGTAGATTTAGAACATTTTGATTAGTTAAAAAAGACTGTGATAACTCTTTAGGTTTAGGCTCCAAAGTTTCAATAAAATGCTCATACTTTGGGAGTCCACTTCTATGGCTAAGTAAATCTATAACTTTGATATTAGCATACGGAAACTTGGGAAAGAATGTGGTAATATCTTGGTCTAGTTTTATTTTTTTTGCTTCTATCAGCTTCATAATCGCCATTGCCGTCATCGTCTTAGAAATAGAAGCAATGTGTAAAGGCGTATTTTGATTGATGGGCATCTGTTGGTTCTCCCTACCATAGCCCCTGTATTTTTCAAGAATAATATTATCGCCTTTAGCGATTAAGATTCCTCCACTTAAGTCACCTCCTACCCAAGTGTTTTGATAGTATTCTTGTAAAAGGTGTTTTAGAGAATCCTCATTAGCTACCGAATTATCCTCCTTTGTAAAAATATCCTCAGCATCTACCTTAGAGAAATGAGGCAAATTGGTTTTAACCTCCTCGTTATTTTCTTGCTTTTTAGCACAAGAAAATGTGAGCAATCCGAACGCTATAATCCACCACCATTTCATATTTTAATCTATTATTTTTTAAACTTTGCTAAAATCTTATCTACAATCACTTGGGCTAATTTTATCTTACTTTCGTGCGTCCAACCTGCAATATGAGGTGTAACAATCACTTTATCCGAGTTTAAAAGAAAAGCTAAATCTTCATTCTGAATTTCTAAGTTTTCAAAAGAGCTTTTTTCGTATTCCAAAACATCTAGACAAGCCCCTTTTATCTTACCGCTTTTAAGTGCCGAAACCACATCTGCAGTTACCACATTCTTCCCTCTAGCTGTATTGATGAGGTAAAAATTCTTCTTCATTTTTTGGATAGAATCAGCATTAAGCCAGCCTATGGTATCCTCTGCCAAAGGTAAATGCAGGCTTAGAATATCCGCTTTCTCTTGTAATACTTCTAACGGAACTTGTTGGGCGTATTGGTCAGACAAGTTAGGTTTAATATCGTGAAATATCACCTCACACCCAAAACCTGATAGTCTTTGAGCTAAGGCTTTTCCCATATTACCATATCCTATAATACCTACCGTTTTATCTTTAATTTCTTCCCCTCGGTTTTCCTCACGCTTCCAAATGCCTTTTTTGACCTCTTTCGATGAAATAAACAAACGATTCATCAGTACCAAAAGACAGCCTAAACTGTGTTCTGCCACCGCATCTCGGTTACCTTCTGGAGAGTTAAAAAGACAAATACCCAATTCTTCTGCCTTTTCGGTATCTATATTTTCCATTCCTGCCCCTACTCTCGCAATCCATTTTAGATTTTTGGCTTGAGTTAAAAAACGAGCGTCTAACGGAATTCTACTCCTAATAATCACACCCTCGTAAGGTTCTATTTTGTCTAAAATTTCTTCGTAAGAAGAAGTAATATCCTCATCTATTATAAACCCATTAGCCGTGAGCTGCTCCGTAATAAGAGGGTGATTTTTATCCAGTTGTAAAACCTTCATAAATGATTAAATGAATAGTTTTTTTAGCTCCACAGAATCTTGAGCCTTCATTCTTCCAGACAGGATAAGGGAAAGTTCTTTTCTTCTAAGAGCCGCCATATAACGCTCTTTTTCTATATCCGTTTCTGGTTCTAACTCTGGGATAGGCACAGGCTTATTGAACGAATCCACCGCTACAAAAGTGTATATTCCTTCGTTAGTATGCACTTTTTTCTGTGTAATAGGGTCGTCCATCCATACATCTACATAAACCTCCATAGAAGTAGAAAATGCACGCGTTACTTTGGACTCCAAAACCACCACACCTCCTTCTGGAATAGGGTGATTAAAGGAAACATGGTTTACCGAAGCCGTTACTACCCTCCTTCCGCAATGTCTAGAGGCTGATATAGAAGCACATCTATCCATTTTAGAGAGAAGCTCTCCCCCAAACAAATTTCCCAAATGATTGGTTTCGTTTGGGAGTACAATATTAGTCATTACCGTAAGGCTATCTTTAGGCGTTTTTTTTGTCATATTATTTTAAATTGTTAGCTGGTAAAGAGTCTTGCTTTAAACTATCTATTACCAAAGTATCATTAGTCTTAGTTGTTTTTACAGATTGAGATGGAGTGGTCTTTTGAGTTTTATCTTTTTCAAAACTTTTCACACCAAATAAAATTTCAGGGTGATAGAAATTCAAATACCCCAATATCCCTGCTGGAATAATAAAAATGAGTAACCAAAGTACCACTTTCCAAACATTAGATTTCTTAGGTTGAGAAGGTTGAGTTTCTTTTTGGGAACTCATTTCAGAAAGATTGATTGCCTCTAGTCCATAGACATCAGGCGAATCTAAATAAATCCGTTGTCCTACAAAAGAAAAACCTTGAGCATCTGAATTAAACACCCCTAGAGCTTCTACTTCAAAAGATTCTCCAGCTTCTATTTTTTTCTTCCAATAGTCTGTTTGTGTTTTTATTTCAAAGTCAGCCGTTTGGGGACTGATACCTTTAATTTGAGTCACAAAATTGACAAAACTATTTTCTTTTAAAAGGTAGTTCTTTTCTAGTACAATCTGCTTAGCAGGAGGCAGTATATGACCGTCTTCATTACTGATAATTGCACCAGAGTACTTTAAAGAAAAAACACCAAAGTGAGGCACAGCTACACTGCCATGAGTTTTAAGAGCCTCTAAAATACAACTTGCTATATTCATTATGGAGGCAAAGTTATACTTTTTTTGGCAAAAAATGGGCGTAATCCCTTAGGAATTAACCAAAACTATTGCCCTATAAATAGGTTTAGTTATTAAGATATGAGCCATTTTCAACAGAGCGTCTGTCCTTACCGTAACAGACACTCCGTTAGCCTAAGGACAGACACCCCGTTACGGTAAGTGCGGAGACTCTGTTCCGTAGCATTCGGTAAAAGGTAATAAAATAGGCTACTCGGTAAATGAGTAGCCTTAGTTTTAAAATTAAAATACCTTATTAGACAATAACCACTGGATTAGGCAGTTTCTCTGTTCTTGGTTCTTTTAGTAAGATAGAACCCGTGCTGCTTTGCGTAGTGATGCTGAGTTCATAGTTACCCGCTTCTAAATCCGAAGGCACAAGAATAAGCAACCTTGACGGCTCATTGATTACGATACTATCTTTAGCCAACTTAACCTCATTTTGATTGTCTATATTTTTAAAGACGATGCCGTTTTTAGGGTTATCACCGTCTATTTTAATATAAGTACCTTTGATTTCGGCATTTTTGCCTTTAGTTAAAGTACCGTCTGCTTTACCAGTGGCTTTGTCGGTGATGCTGAACAAACTCATTGGGCTAGATTGTTCGCCTAGGATTTCTACTTTGGTATCATTAGCGGCTTTTCTTAGGTCAGTGCCTTGGTTCACATTTACATAAACGGAGTGCTTCTCCTTATCCCAAGTTTTGTCGTAAAATACACCCTTAATGGCAGGACGCATATACACCAGCCCTGTATTCACACTATACCCATTGAGTACCAACTCTGATGCCTTGCGGTTAAAGCGAGTGATAATATCTACCGCGGTTTCGGTTTTTATTTCCATACCCTCTTTTTTAAGGGCTTCTATAATTTCCGTAATGCCAAGACTGCCACCTAGAAGGGGCACGGCTACAAAATCGTTAGGGTCGTCTTTTGTGAGTAGGTTGGGACGCAACCACGCTTTTAAAGTGTTCATAATGTTTGTATTTTTTTAGATGATTAGATATGACTCATTTATAAAAAATGGTCAAAAACTGAGAGCTTTGACCATAGTAGATATTTAAGGGTTAAGTTTTACCCAACCTGTAGATTTACAGCCATAGAAGTTATCATCGCTATCATATACAATAGCCCCTCTATTTATATCAGAACAACTTCCTTTGGTGGTTAGTCGTAATCTAATTTTACCATTCACATCTAGCATTTCTGTTGGTTTTTCCCTTGCTAAACCTATACCTGTAAAGCCATCACGGAGAACAATAAAAGCATTACTTGCTATAGCTTGATCTCCTCCCTTAGCGATTGTACTTGCTCCATTTCCTAGAACAAAAAGTTCATACTTGTTATCTTTAGTAAAAGTAGCAGTATTTCCTTCTAGTGGATCTGTATTAAAATTGTTATTCCCTAAAACAGTTGAAAATGAGGTTCGTGCTGTAATATGATTGCCTAAAGCGGTGGCATTACTACCCAAAGCAACGGCATCTCCACCTATAGCAATACCACCACTATTACTTGCTAACGCCCAACGCCCAAGTGCAAATGAATAATCCCCCGAAGCAATTGAATGCCCCCCCATAGCTGTTGATATATATCCAGAAGCTATAGTACTTATACCCGAAGCGAAAGAATAAGTACCAGTAGCTCCAAAATCATTTCTTTGATAACCATATGAGTAACTAAGATCCACGGCTTCTCTACCTATATCTCCATAAATACTAGGACTTCTCCCTACAAGTCTCCAACCTCTGTTTCCATTTTCGGTAATTTCCTCTAAACCTGTTCTAGAAAAAGTATTCCCAGAAAGCTTCATCCCCGTTCCTGCTGTATAGACTGTGTTAGTATCTGTATCTAGCATTTTTTTCCATATCCCTCCTGTTTGCTGGCTGTCCCAATAGTAATAGCCTTTGCTAGTAATCAATGCATATTTCCCTGTTTTGTCTGATGTGTTGGTAAACGGTCCTGTAACATAAACCAAAAGTGAATGTTGCTCTGTACCTACATTTCCTGCATCGGTCATGGCTTTTACCTCTTCGGCTGTTAAACGCGGGATAATGATGCCTTTAGCTGTATCTGCACCAGCTTTACTTACCTCTAAAGTTGCTTTGGGATTAGGTGTGTTGATGCCAACTCTACCATTGTTTTGTCCGTAAACCGCGAGCCCTAAACCTAAGAAGGCGAATACGGTTAATTTTGTTGTTTTCATAAAATTGAATTTTAAGATTGTTGATATTTAAAGTTTATAGATGTTAGATATTGAATACTAGATTTTAGAGGTTGGAGGTTAGACTTAAGAGCTGAGGTGATACTAAGTTCTAAACTCTGAAATCTAACCTCTAGCTTTAAAAAACGCCTTCCCCCTCTAAACACACACAAAACGAGAGGAAAGGCTAAAACAGAAAGAGCAGAACACTCCTCCTGAACACTAAAAGCACCTAACAAGAACGACCATGTTGTAAGACAAAACAATGGTGCTTTTAGTAGAAATTGTAAGTCATATAAACACCAAAAGCCTCCAACGAAAGCTGGCGGAACGATATTTTGTTTTAACGATAAAAGTTGAAGTAATTTTCTAGATAATACGACGCATACCCACGAAACTATCTGTGTGTGTGTGTGTGTGTGTGTGTGTGTGTGTGTGTGTTTACACAATTATTTGGAAGTACCAAATTTTTGTGTAAGTTTTTTTCACTTTTTTGTATGTCACTGATAGTGTATCGCATAAATATAAAGCAAACTTATAACCTTTTAAGCAAGTATGCAAGTTTTTAGAGTCAATTCTCTTATTTTTTCTCAAAATAAGTCAAACAAAAATCACCCTCTCGTGCTGGAGAAGGTGATTGTATTTTTTAATTTGAGAAACTCGCTAACTCTTGTTTTTGGCTATTGTAAACCCTATATTCTAAATATTTGAAAGAGTCTCTCGGGATAATAGTTACCCACTTTTTGTACTTTAAGTACCATTTGGTCTGTATGCTCATAAGACCTTTGGTAAGGTAAGCCTCCACAAACGGATGGGTGTGCAGATAAAGCCTTCCTTTCTCTTTTTGCATAAGCCCTTTTAGGACTTCTGTCATTTTCTCTACAATGACTACTGGTGCTAAAATTTCACCGTCTTTATTCGGGTTTTCTTCCTTGGTTTCTATCACCGTTTCAGAACGAACCCTTTGCCTTGTAATTTGTATCAATCCAAATTTACTAGGTGGCAAAATCTTATGTTTTGCCTTATCTCGTTTCATTTCATTTTTAAGATGCTCGTAAAGCTCTCTACGATGCTCGGCATCTCTCATATCTATGAAATCTACTACTATAATGCCTCCCATATCTCTAAGCCTTAGCTGTCTTGCAATCTCTGTAGCTGCCATTCTGTTTACATTAAAGGCATGCTCTTTATTGGCTTGGCTTCCTGCGGTTATATTGTTGCCAGAATTTACATCTATCACATGCAGTGCTTCTGTATGCTCTATAACCAAATAGGCTCCTTTGGAGCTAGGGATATTAACATGCTTACCAAAACTCTGCTTAAGCTGTTTTTCTACATTATAATACTCTAATAGTGGGATATGATGGTCATAAAACTCCACTATATTTTTTCTCTCTGGTGCAATTACCTCTAGGTAATTTTTCATTTCTTGCACCATATCCTCATCATCACAGATGATGCTTACAAAATCTGCATTAAAATTATCCCTTAGGATAGCAGACGCTTTTTCTTCCTCGCTTAGGATTTTAGAAGGCACTTTGCCTCGTTGTATGTTCTTAAAGCAAGTCTCCCATTTCTGAACCAACTGGTTCATATCATTATGAAGCTCAGCTACTTTTTTACCTTCTGCTACGGTTCTTATAATTACACCGAAACCTTCTGGCTTGATGCTTTCTATAAGCGTTCTTAGGCGTTCTCTCTCCGCCGAGTCTTTAATTTTCTTTGATACCGAAACTTTTTGGTCAAATGGTATCAATACTAAAAAACGCCCCGTAAGAGAAACTTGGGTAGAAATTCTAGCTCCTTTAGTAGAGATAGGCTCTTTGGTAACTTGTAGCAAAACTACATCGTCCTTAGCCAAAACGCTATCTACCATACCGTTTTTATCCAACGCTTTTTCTATAGGAAAGTTCTTTAAACCTGAATCGTTTTTCCATTTAGATAAAGTCTCGTTGAGAAATTTACGATAGGTAAGATACTGCGGTCCTAAATCCTGATAATGTAAAAAGGCATCTTTATCGTAGCCTATATTTACAAAAGCGGCATTAAGGTTAGGGGCTAGCTTTTTAATCTTTCCGAGGAAAATATCTCCTACAACAAAATCACTCTCTTGTTCTTGTTCGTGTAGCTCAAATAAGCGTCCGTCTTCTATCAATGCAATCTTAGAAGCACCGCCTTCATTAGATATTAGCAGTTCTTTTTTCATTCTAAAATTATCTTAGATAGTTAAACAAAAATATAGTTGATGTATTTTACCTTGATAAAACATCAACTATATTATATTTAATAAGAGATTATGACTTATTTCTTCTTCTTGTGTCTGTTTTGTCTTCTTCTCTTCTTTCTCTTGTGAGTTGCTACCTTGTGTCTTTTTCTTTTCTTTCCGCTAGGCATAGTTTATATTTTTTATGTTAATAAATAAATTGAATTAATCCTTTACTGGAACTTTAGTTTTTACTCTTTCTGCAAAAGATTTAGATGGTTTAAACGCTGGAATGTTATGTGCAGGAATTTCTATAGCTGTATTTTTAGAGATATTTCTTCCTGTTTTAGCAGCACGAGTCTTAATAATGAAAGATCCAAAACCTCTTAAGTAAACATTATTACCTTCATAAAGAGAACCTCTTATCTCCTGCATAAAAGCCTCTATTACTTTCTGCGTATCATTCTTCTCAATACCCAACTTGTTCGATATGGTATTTACCAATTCTGCTTTTGTCATTTCCTTTTTTGTTTTTATTTTTGGTGTGCAAATATATAACTTATTTTTGAAAACAAACAAACAAAACCCTGATTTTCTAAACATTGGCTTTAGAATACTCCAATGGTACAAACAAAACGCTAGAGACCTACCTTGGAGAGCTACTACAAACCCTTATAATATATGGATTTGTGAGATTATTTTACAACAAACCCAAGTACAGCAAGGGCTTCAGCATTACCTTAATTTTGTAGCCAGATTTCCTGATGTAAAATCTTTAGCAGAAGCAGATACAGACGAGGTACTCCTCTACTGGAAAGGCTTAGGCTACTACTCTAGAGCCATCAATCTACAATATGCTGCTAGGCAAATCATGCAAGATTTTGAAGGAAAATTCCCCACCAATTACAAAGACATTCTAAAACTAAAAGGTATAGGAAAATACACCGCCGCTGCCATTTGCAGTATATCATACCAGTTGCCCTACCCTGCCATAGATGGTAATTTTTATCGTGTCTTCTCTAGATTTTTTGCTGATGATTTTGACATTTCAAAATCTAATGCGTTTGATTATTTTTCAGAACTCACCAAAGACCTTATTCCTAAAGATAACCCTGGCGATTTCAACCAAGCAATTATGGATTTAGGTTCTGGCATTTGTAAACCTAAACAGCCTTCGTGTGAGCTGTGTCCTTTAAGTAAAGATTGTGTCGCTTTTAATACAGGGACAATAGATAAATTTCCTATCAAAATAAAAAAGGTAAAAACCGAAGACATAAAACTAAAATACTACTTTATCCATCATAATGATTTTTTTGTAGTAAAGAAACGTGACCGCTCTTCTATTTGGAAAAACCTTTATGATTTCCCAGAGTTTTTACCTGAACATTTAGAAGAGTACATCTCTAACCATAATACCGTTAAACACAAACTCACACACAAAAATTTAGAAATAGAATTTATTACCGTTACCTTACCTAGTGTTAAGCTATTGGAACAATTTGCTCACAACCATAATTTCAATTTTATAGATTATGAAAGTTCACAGCAAAAATCGTTTCCGAAGCCTTTAGAAAACTACATTGATAAAACTTTCAACAAATAGCATTTTTACCACCTTAATTGGTAAGTATTTTTTATTTTTGCACAATGTTTAAAGTTATCACACTTTCCATTATCCTAGTCTTTACTCTCATCGGATGTAAAAGCGAAACCTTACCCAAACCTAAAGGAGAGCTCCGCTTAGAGTATCCCAACGCACATTATCAACCCTTTAATAATACTTGTAATTATACCTTTGAGTTCTCGGATTTTGCTAAAGTAACACCAGCTAAACAGAGAGAATGTTGGTTTAACCTCAGCTATCCTAAAATGAAAGCTAATGTGTTTTTAACCTACTTTCCTATAAAAAACGACTTTCAGTTACATGTAAAAGAGGCTGAAAAAATGGTTTACGAACACACCATAAAAGCCAGTGCCATAGAAACCAAATCTTTTAGCTATCCCGAGAAAAGAGTATTTGGCAACTTTTACGAACTAAAGGGCGAGTCTGCATCTAACATTCAGTTTTTTATCACAGACAGCACTCACCATTTTATAACAGGGAATTTATATTTTAACTCTCGCCCCAAACCAGACTCTCTTGCCCCTGCGGTAGAATACATAAAAACAGATATACTCCACTTGATAGAAACCTTCCAGTGGAAGAAATAATTATAAAAATTCAAACAGAAAAACAATGAAACTTTTAGCTGTAGGAACTGTTGCTTTTGATGCCATAGAAACCCCTTTTGGAAAAACCGACAAAACACTAGGTGGTGCTGCCACTTATATAGGATTAGCCGCTTCTGTAATGGAGGCTAGTGTAGGGCTTGTTTCTGTGGTAGGAGGAGATTTCCCTCAAGAAGAATTAGATATGATGCTGCGTAAAAACATCAATATTGATGGAATAGAAATTATCCCTAACGGAAAAACCTTCTTTTGGTCAGGGAAATATCATAGCGACTTAAATGTTAGAGATACCGTATCTACAGAACTGAATGTTCTTGAAAACTTTGACCCAAAAATCCCAGAAAAAGCTCAAGAAGCAGAGGTATTACTATTAGGAAACCTGCACCCTGCGGTACAAATGTCGGTTCTTAACAAAATGAAAAACCGCCCCAAGCTCGTTATCCTGGACACTATGAACTTTTGGATGAAGCATACTTGGGATTTATTATTAGACATTATTTCTAAAATAGACATCATTTGCATTAACGACGAAGAGGCTAGACAACTTTCTGGAGAATATTCATTAGTAAAAGCCGCTCAGAAAATCCGAAAGATGGGACCTCAATTTGTCATCATTAAAAAAGGAGAACACGGAGCTTTACTCTTTGATAAAAACCAAATCTTTGCAATTCCTGCTTTGCCTTTAGAAGATGTGTTTGACCCTACAGGTGCGGGAGACTCTTTTGCGGGAGGTTTTGCAGCCCACCTTGCTAAAACCCAAGATTACAGCTTTGAAAATATGAAAACCGCTCTAATGATGGGCTCTGCTATTGCTTCTTTTACGGTAGAAAAATTCGGTACAGAAAGACTTGCCAATATATCAGAAACTATGCTTAAAGAAAGAATACAAGAATTTAAAAGGTTAACTGCCTTTGAAGTAAAACTTTAAACAGCTACAAATTTTAAGAAATAATTATAATAAAATATTAAGAGTTATTGTTTAATAATTCTATTTTTGCAACTTAGGTTTTAAATTTAATTAAATATGAACTATAAACATAAAATTACCTTCCTACTGAGTTTTTTTATCACATTACTTTCGTTTAACGCTCATGCACAGCTTAAACCTGGGGATTTAGTGGACGGGATAGCCGCAGTAGTAGGCAACGAAATAGTTTTAGAATCAGATATAGAACAGCAAGAGAATTACGCTCGTCAGCAAGGGGCACAAACAGCTAATAGATGTGAGTTCTTGGAAAAAGTATTAAGCAATAAGTTACTCATCTACGAAGCAAAGAAAGACACCTTAATAGAGAATCACTCTGAAGCTATTAAGCAACAGGCAGAAGCCAAGTATAACGAACTTTTAGCACAATTCCCGTCAGAAAAGGAGCTTCTAGCAGCTTACAAATTCAGAAATTCATTTGAAATGAAGTCTGCAATAGAGCAAATTGATACTGACCAATATTACGGACAAGCGAAATATCAAAGGATTACTAGCGGTGTTAATATTACTCCAAACGAAGTTACCGACTTCTACAACATCTATAAAGGGCAACTTCCTATGGTGAAAGACGAAATTTCGTTAGCAAAGATTACTCTTTATCCTAAATTAACAAAGGAGCATCAGCAAAAATTAATTGATAAACTTAACCAAATCAAGAAAGACATAGAAGGCGGTGAAAGTTTTGAAAAAATGGCAAGGATATATTCCGAAGACCCAGGGTCTGCTGCTACTGGAGGACTATACAAAAACATCGCAAAGGGAGCTATGGTAAAAGCTTTTGAAGCCGCTGCCCTCAATTTACAGGAAGGCGAACTTTCTAAACCTATAGAGTCTGAGTTTGGGTATCATCTTATACAGCTTATTAAGAAAAGTGGTAAATTCTACGATGCTAGACATATACTACTAAAAGCAGAACCTAATACGGAAGAAATAGCTGCAGCTAAGAAAGAACTAAATGAAATAAGAAAGCAAATAGAAGACGGTAAAATCACCTTTAAAGAAGCTGCTTACAAATACTCTGATGACAAAGCTACCAAATTTAACGCAGGAGTTATTTCTACGCCTGGAGGCTCTGACAGACTAGAAAAACTGCACCTTCCTGCTAATTACAGCTACCAAATCGTGGGTCTAAAGGTTGGAGATATTACAGAGGCGTTTGAAGATGTAGCAGACAGAGATAAAAAAGTGGTAAGCATCGTTAAAGTTTTAGAGGAAATTCCTGCACACTCACTTGACTTAACTTCTGACTATGAGAGAATCAAGAACTACGCTTTAGAACAAAAAAAGGGTAAAGTTATGGAGAAATGGATTGTTGAAAAACTACCAGATACTTTCATATCTATTGATGGGCGTTACAAGTCTTGCCAATTTGATGTAGATTGGAACAAACAAGCTCTTACCAAATAAGATAAAACACAAAAAAACAGCTAATTAGTTTTAGCTGTTTTTTTAGACTTATAATTAAAAAAGGATTGTTCTTAGAGAACAATCCTTTTAGTTTTTTATAAACTTTGAGCTTTTTCGTAGGCCTTTGGTAAACCTTCTAGGTTTTTACCACCTGCTGTAGCAAATCCTGGGTTACCACCGCCACCACCTTGTATCTCTTTAGCAAGGTCTTTCACTATAGCTCCAGCATTATAGCTATCACCTAAATCGTCAGAAACTCCTACACTTATCATTGGCTTATCATTAGCATCAGAAAGGATAACTATTACCGAAGTCGGCACCTCTTTTTTAAGCTGAAACACAATATCTTTAACCGATGCTGCATCTAGAGAAGTCATTTTCACTAATAGATTTTTACCCTCTTTAGAAACAAACTGATTTTTCCAATCTGCCGTTTCGTTTTTAGCTAACTCTTTTTTAATAGTTTCTAATTCTGATTTCAACTTCTGATTTTCCTCCAACAACTTCTCTACAGATTTCTGAACATCTTTAGTTTTTAATACAAGAGAAAGTTGAGTCATTTGCTCCTCCAACTCTTTAAAATAAGCATTTGCTTTTTCGGAAGAGATAGCCTCTATCCTACGAATACCTGCCGCAGTAGAACTTTCGGAAACAATTTTGAACAAACCTATCTCACTTGTAGATTTAGCGTGAGTACCGCCACACAATTCTTTAGAGCTTCCGAACTGAATCATTCTGACATTATCCCCATACTTTTCTCCAAAAAGAGCCATTGCTCCTTTGTCTAGAGCTTCCTGTATTGGGATATTTCTGTACTCTTGCAAGCTAATATTCTCTTTAATTTTAGCGTTTACTTTTTCTTCCACCAAAGCAATCTCCTCATCGGACATTTTACTAAAATGAGAGAAATCGAATCTTAAATAATCTGCTCCCACGAAAGAGCCTTTTTGCTCCACATGAGTTCCTAGAACATCTCTTAGAGCCTCATGTAAAAGGTGTGTAGCAGAGTGGTTGGCTTGTGTGTTTCTACGCAACCTGCTATCCACAACCGCTGTAAACTCTTTCTCTGGAGCTTGTGGCAAGTCTTTAATAAGAGAAATATTAAGGTTATTCTCCTTTTTGGTGTCTAATACTTCAAACTGACCTTCCTCACTTTCTATATAACCTTTATCACCTACTTGTCCCCCGCCTTCTGCATAGAAAGGGGTTTGGTTAAACACTATTTGGTAGAATACACCGTCTTTATTTTCTAATTTTCGGTATTTCGTGATGAACACTTTATGTTCTAATTGGTCATAACCTACAAAAGACTCCGTTTCGTCTTTTAAAGTAACCCAATCATAGACTTTCTGAGCTGAAGACTTTTTAGAACGCTGCTTTTGTTTCTCCATTTCCTCATCAAAACCCTTTTCGTCCACGGTAAGCCCTTTTTCTTCTGCTATAATTCTAGACAAATCCGCAGGGAAACCATAAGTATCATACAACTCAAAAACTTCTGCTCCAGGTAATGTCTTTTCACCTTTTTTAAGCGTTTCTTGAATAATATTTTCTAATCTTACTAAACCGTGTTCTATGGTTTTAAGGAATGAATTTTCCTCTTCCTTAATGACCTCTGTAACTAGTTTCTCTTGCTTTTCTATCTCTGGGAAAAATGCTCCCATCTGATTTTTAAGCACCACTACGAGCTCGTACAAGAACGCCTCTTTCATATCTAAGAAACGGTACGAGTAAGAAATGGCACGGCGTAAAATTCTTCTGATAACATAACCTGCCCCCGTGTTAGACGGCAACTGACCATCAGCAATGGCAAAAGATACCGCACGGATATGGTCCACTACCACTCTTATCGCAATATCTTTCTCATTGTCTAATAAACCTTCGTACTTTTTGTGAGAAAGTTGCTCTACCTTAGCAATCAAAGGCGTAAAAACATCTGTATCATAATTAGATGTTTTACCTTGTAATGCCATACACAACCTTTCGAAGCCCATACCTGTATCCACATGTTGAGCAGGAAGTTTCTCTAAGCTACCATCAGCTTTGCGGTTAAACTCCATAAATACAAGATTCCACACTTCTATAACCTGCGGGTGGTCTTGGTTTACCAAATCTTTACCTGAAACTTTGGACTTTTCCTCCTCACTTCTTAAATCAATATGAATTTCTGAGCAAGGTCCACAAGGTCCAGATTCGCCCATTTCCCAAAAGTTATCCTTTTTATTTCCGTTAAGAATTCTATCCTCAGCAATATAAGACTTCCAGCAGTTGTATGCCTCTTGGTCTCGCTCTAGATTTTCGGTAGCATCACCTTCAAAAATGGTAACATATAAGTTTTCCTTTGGGATTTTATAGACCTCTGTGAGTAATTCCCACGCAAAAGCAATTGCCTCCTTTTTAAAGTAGTTTCCAAAAGACCAGTTGCCTAGCATTTCAAACATTGTATGGTGGTAGGTATCTCTCCCCACATCATCTAAGTCGTTATGCTTCCCAGACACACGCAAACATTTCTGTGTATCTGCAATTCTAGGAGCTTTAGGGGTTTTGTAGCCTAAAAAATAATCCTTAAACTGTGTCATTCCTGAATTAGAAAACATTAGGGTAGGGTCGTCTTTCAATACTATTGGTGCGGAAGGCACTATAAGGTGTTCTTTACTTTTAAAAAAATCTAAAAAAGCTTGTCTTATCTGCTGTGAAGTCATTATATATACTATCTAAATTACAATTGGTGGCAAATTTACACAAAAATCATATAAAACAGCACTATTAACCCAACTTACAATACTGAAAATTAGCTCTCTTACTTTTATTTTCATAAAACAAAATATTCTGTTATATTTGAAACCTCACTTAAAAATATTTGATATGCCTTTTCAAAATAAATTTCCGCTCCATTTACCTGGAGAAAAATCAACTGAAAACCAAAACATAAGCCTCGTTGCTGCTGATGTAAAACAGAGGGATACTACCCTAGGCTACTATGTTTCTGAGAACGGAAGATTAGAATTAAAAGCAAAAAAAGAATACAACACCCAAGATTTTGGGCTTTTTAGTGATATTCTAAACCTTTTCTTAGAAGAGCATAGTTTAAGCAAACCCTCTAGAATTTCTATAGCAGTACCAGGACCTGTTTTAAACGGCAAATGCACTACCGAAAACCTTCCTTTTGATTTAGATATAGAACTCATCAGAAGTAGAACCGAGGTAGAACACATTACCCTTATCAACGACTTAGAAGCAATGGCCTATGGACTTAAAGGTACGGAAGATAAAGCCTTCTGCACCCTACACAAAAACAGCAGCACTACTAAAGGTAATGTGGCTATTTTGGCTCCGGGGAGAGGTTTAGGCGAAGCGGGAATGTTTTGGGACGGAGAATGTTTACGCCCTTTCGCAACCGAAGGTGGACACTCCGAATTTTCTCCTAGAGCAGAAGACGAGCTAGAGCTTTACCGTTTTTTAAAAGCAATACACGGCATTGTAAGTTGGGAGTCGGTGTTATCTCATGAGGGATTATTTAATGTGTACCGTTTTGTAAGAGATATGAGACGCCAAGAAGAACCAGAATGGCTTACACAAAAACTAGAGAAAGGAGATTGTCACGAGGTCATCATAGATGCGGCACTCAACGGCGAAAACAGAGCTTGTGCTTTAACCGTGGAGGCGTATGTTGACTTCATTGCAAGAGAAGCGAGTAACCTAGTTCTAAAACTAAAAGCAACAGGAGGGCTTATTTTAGCAGGAAGCCTTGCAGTAAAGATAGAGGCACTACTCAAAATGCCAAGTTTCTACCAAACTTTTGTGATTAGCGACAAAATGGAAAACATCTTAAAGAGTACCCCTATCTATCTTCTAAAGAATGATAATGCCATTCTTACAGGAGCGGCTTACTACGGTGCTTTTGGGAGACACTAGAATAGATAACATCAAACAACATAAAAGCACGGAACTCTCGTTTTGTGCTTTTTTGTTTTGGCGATGAGCCATATTAACCACAATAGAAGTTTTGAAAAAAAATAATTAACTTTAGGCAACTAAATAAATAACTATGGAAAAACCTTTACCACCGAATGTTTACACACTGAAACACAAATTCTTTTGGGGAGCCTTCCTTAACATTGCAAGGCATAATGCTTTTATCACCATTTGCCATATCAACGAACAGTTGGGGCTTACGACCCCTTCAAACGATGACAAAATCGTAGATGTTGTCTGTGGGACATGGAATAACATACTTAACAACGACCACGATTTACTCAAAAAGAGCCAACTAACAGAGCTTATCCTAAAACACTTCCCGTTCCTTACGGCAATGTGCTACCATCCTCCTAAAAAAGAGGGAAAAAAGAAGAATAAGCAAAAAGAGCAACAGAAAGAGAAAGAAAACGAAGCCCAATCCCAAGCCGAGGCTCTTAATCCAAGCAAATTGATTGAAGCATTGGAAATCCTTGTAAATCAACTCCACAGTCTTAGGAACTACTATAGCCACTACAAACACAAAAAACCCGATGCAGAAAAAGACATTTTTAAACATCTTTACAAAGCCTTTGACGCTTCTTTACGAATGGTAAAAGAGGACTACAAAGCTCACTTTACCGTCAATCTCACTCGGGACTTTGCCCATCTAAACAGAAAAGGTAAGAACAAGCAAGACAACCCTGACTTCAACCGCTACCGCTTCGAAAAAGACGGCTTTTTTACAGAATCAGGGCTATTGTTTTTCACTAATCTGTTTTTGGACAAACGCGATGCCTACTGGATGCTGAAAAAAGTCAGTGGTTTTAAAGCCAGTCATAAACAAAGCGAGAAAATGACCACCGAAGTGTTTTGCAGAAGCCGCATACTCCTTCCTAAACTAAGGTTAGAGAGCCGATACGACCATAACCAAATGCTCTTGGATATGCTTTCTGAACTGAGCCGTTGCCCTAAACTGCTCTATGAAAAACTCTCCGAAAAGGATAAAAAATGCTTTCAGGTAGAAGCTGATGGCTTTTTGGACGAAATTGAGGAAGAACAAAACCCTTTCAAAGACACCTTAATCAGACATCAAGACCGTTTTCCTTATTTTGCTCTACGCTATTTAGACCTCAATGAGTCTTTTAAGTCCATAAGATTTCAAGTGGATTTAGGCACTTACCATTACTGTATTTACGACAAGAAAATAGGCGATGAACAAGAGAAACGCCACCTGACCCGAACTCTATTGAGCTTCGGTAGGCTACAAGATTTCACAGAGATAAATCGCCCCCAAGAATGGAAGGCTCTCACCAAAGACCTCGACTATAAAGAAACTTCCAAACAGCCATTTATTAGTAAAACCACTCCGCACTACCACATTACCGATAACAAAATCGGCTTCCGCTTAGGAACTTCTAAAGAGTTGTACCCTTCGTTGGAGATAAAAGACGGTGCCAACCGCATAGCCAAATATCCCTATAATTCCGGTTTTGTAGCTCATGCTTTTATCAGTGTCCACGAATTGTTACCTCTGATGTTCTACCAGCATTTAACTGGTAAATCGGAAGACTTGTTGAAAGAAACCGTTAGACATATCCAAAGGATTTACAAAGACTTTGAAGAAGAACGCATCAACACGATTGAAGATTTAGAAAAAGTCAACCAAGGTCGCCTTCCTTTAGGCGCCTTTCCAAAACAAATGTTGGGGTTACTACAAAATAAACAATCCGACCTTTCGGAAAAAGCTAAAATCAAAATAGAAAAACTAATAGCCGAAACCAAGCTGCTCTCCCACCGCCTCAACACCAAGCTAAAAAGCTCTCCAAAGCTCGGAAAGAGACGAGAAAAGCTCATCAAAACAGGCGTATTGGCTGATTGGCTGGTAAAAGACTTTATGCGATTTCAGCCTGTGGCTTACGATGCTCAAAACCAACCTATAGAGAGCAGTAAAGCCAACAGCACGGAATTTCAGCTTATCCAAAGAGCATTAGCCTTGTACGGAGGCGAAAAGAACCGACTAGAAGGCTACTTTAAGCAAACCAACCTCATCGGAAATACCAACCCGCACCCGTTCCTAAATAAATTTAATTGGAAAGCGTGCAGGAATCTGGTGGACTTTTACCAACAGTATCTGGAACAAAGAGAAAAATTCTTAGAAGCTATCAAAAAACAACCTTGGGAACCATACCAGTACTGCCTACTTCTTAAAATACCGAAAGAGAATAGAAAAAATCTGGTTAAAGGTTGGGAACAAGGGGGCATTAGCCTGCCAAGAGGGCTGTTTACCGAAGCGATTAGAGAGACCCTTTCGGAAGACTTCACGCTATCCAAACCTATTAGAAAGGAGATTAAAAAACACGGCAGAGTGGGCTTTATCTCCAGAGCCATTACACTATACTTTAGGGAAAAATACCAAGACGACCACCAGAGTTTTTACAACCTTCCGTACGAGCTAGAAGCCAAGGCTTATACGCCCAAACCACCACTACCGAAGGAAAGAGAATATGTCCTCAGAGCAGAACACTACGAATATTGGCAGCAGAACAAACCCCAAAGCCCTACGGAATTGCAGAGGCTGGAGTTGCATACCTCTGACCGATGGAAAGACTACCTCCTCTACAAACGCTGGCAACATTTGGAGAAGAAACTTAGGCTCTACAAAAACCAAGATGTTATGCTTTGGCTGATGACCTTAGAGCTGACAAAAAATCACTTTAAAGAACTGAATCTGAACTACCACCAGCTCAAACTAAAGAACTTGGCGGTCAATGTTCAGGAAGCAGACGCCAAGCTCAATCCGCTGAACCAAACCTTGCCTATGGTGTTGCCTGTAAAAGTCTATCCTGCCACTTCATCTGGGAAAGTACAATACTATGAAACACCAATAAGAACCGTCTATATCCGAGAAGAGCAGACCAAAGCCCTTAAAATGGGGAACTTTAAAGCCTTGGTAAAAGACCGCCGTCTTAACGGTTTATTTAGCTTTATCAAAGAGGAGAACGACACCCAAAAGCACCCGATTAGTCAGCTCAGACTAAGGCGGGAGTTGGAAATTTACCAATCGCTAAGGGTAGATGCCTTTAAAGAAACCTTAGACTTGGAAGAGAAACTACTGAAGAAACACACCAGCCTCTCCAGTTTAGAGAATAAGTTCCGAATATTGTTGGAAGAATGGAAGAAAGAGTATGCTACTTCCTCCATGGTTACGGACGAGCATATCGCCTTTATCGCCTCGGTACGCAATGCCTTCTGCCATAACCAATACCCTTTTTATGAGGAAGCCCTCCACGCTCCTATTCCGCTCTTTACGGTTGCCCAGCCAACCACCGAAGAAAAAGACGGCTTAGGTATTGCCGAAGCGTTGCTAAGAGTCTTGCGTGAATATTGCGAAATTGTTAAATCTCAAATTTAGAATAGTATGTATTGGATATCAGAAGTTTTAAAAATAGTAACTCCTACTATTGCCGTCATTGTGTCTACCATTTTATTATCCCGTAAGATTAGGCAAGAGCTTAAGGGCAACATTGAACGCCAAAAGTACGAGGCCATACTCCATGCCCATAAGCAGATGTACCGTCTGTTGGCGTATATGACCGACCAAGACAACCCCAAAAACCTCTTAAAATGGGAAGTTCCCAAAGGGCAAAAGGATAAAATTCATTATATTAACCGAGCCAATGCCCAAGCCTTTCTAAGGGAACTCCCAGAGCTATTTTATGGGGAGGGCTGTGGGCTCTTCTTGTCTAAGGAAATTGCTGATAAGTTTTTTGAGTACCGTAGTATCGTTTATAAGCTCCTACTTGCAGAACAAAATAGCACCGAGGTGGAGTTCCGACTAAAAAACGAAGAGGTGGCTACCAGAATGAAGGAGCTGCATCAGGAGTTGAGCAAAAGCATTAGGCAATGCCTAAAAATAGAACAACGCGATTTAAAAGCGTTGTAGAGAAAAGCGTTCTTTGAAACACCGAAATAAAACAAGCACCCAAAAAAAGACAATACCCTATCATAACAATAATGCACAGCATTTGAAGGGTATTCACAACATTTACGAAGTAACTTATTACTTACCATTCGTTGGGACTACTCTCATTTTGAAGGGTATTCACAACTTACTCGAGCTGTAAACTTTAGCACTATCAGTTGGGACTGCTCTCATGTTAGCTCACAGCTTTGTTGATAGTTTCAGCGGAATTCGTGAATGCATAACATTTGAAGGGTATTCACAACGCACCGTCCCAAATAAAGCCCTTATCTATCGTTGGGACTGCTCTCATTTTGAAGGGTATTCACAACTTCCATTTCTTTATAGGCTCTTATTAAGAAGTTGGGACTGCTCTCATTTTGAAGGGTATTCACAACAACGAAATCCATAAAAACAT
>NZ_LEKU01000019.1:0-36067 GCF_009932355.1 Riemerella anatipestifer | reverse complement strand
AATATCGGACATCTAATCTCTTTATAAAGACCTTTAGGGTGGTTTTAGCGGTGGGGCTCACCTGTTCCCATTCCGAACACAGAAGTTAAGCCCACCAGCGCCGATGGTACTACGAAAGTGGGAGAGTAGGTCGCCGCCAGTTTTTATTTTTGAAAAGCCTCTAGCAATACTGCTAGAGGCTTTTTTTGTTGGGGTGGGATGAGGAAAGAAGTACTAAAATGTAGTAGTTTATAATTTATTTAAAGTTAAAATTAGAAACTTAATAATAAATAAGTACCTTTGTGAGTGAAAAAAAATGAAATGAAAAAAATTATATTTGTAATTTATGTAGGTTTTAGTGGAGTTATTGCTGCTCAAAACCGAAATACTTCTCTTGAAAAAAAATTAGAACAGGACAAAAACAATCTGTTTTCACAATTTGATTTTTACAAAAATAGGTTACTTTCTAATAAAACTTTAGATAAAAACTTTTCTACAGTAACTGTAAAAAATCTAGAAAATAAATTACTTAGTAAAAGGAAAAAAATTGATTTCTTTTTTGCTGGTAAGCCTTATTTTTTGAATATTAAAGATTTAGATCAAATTCAGAATTCTAATACTGATTTCATTCAAGATGGTAAAGTTTCAGGACTTGCAAAAAGTTATAACGGGGAAAATATAAAGATATCTGTGTTTGACGGAGGGAAAGTCTATGAGAAACACGATGACTTTGGAGCTACTACAAGCACCAGAATAGCTAATAAAGAACAAATTTCTTCAGATTATAGTGCACACGCAACAGCAGTCACTAGTATGATGGGAGGTATAGGACATACTATAGGTGATGGGACTATTTCTGGTAATACTAAAGGAATTATGCCTAAAGCTACTTTTGATAGTTATAGTTTTATGACCTCGACTTTAGATGGGGAGAGTGCGGATAAAACAGTATATCAAAAAATATTACTTTCTAAGTCCTATCTTTCTAACCATTCGTATGGTATAAATCCAGGTTGGAGTTACGAAGAGGCAGGTGACATGGGAAAAGGCTTCTATTGGGGAGGTGCTTATGATACAGCAACTAAATTGTCTTACGATTTGAATGGAACCTATCTTAGTAATGACCAAAAATATGATGATATAGTTTATGAAAATCCTTCTATGATTTTAGTTAAATCAGCAGGGAATTCCTTTGGTGATGGTCCTTCAGGTACTAGTCTAAACTCTTATTATGAAGATGATAATGGAAATTATGTTCAGTTTACGCAGGCTGATACTTTACCTAGTAATAACTGTTCTGAAGGTTATGATTGTATAGGACCGGGTTCTTTGGCTAAAAATATTATAGTAGTTGGTGCTACAGAAAAAATAACCTCAAATAATAAAAGATATAGTCAATCTACTGATGTAGTAAAAGCTGATTATAGTAGTGCAGGTCCTAGAGACGATGGTGCTATAAAACCTGATATTGCAGGTGTGGGAAGTGATATTTTTTCTGCATCATCATCTAGTACAGGTAGTAATGGGTGGGCTTATGGAAGTGGAACTTCTTATTCAGCTCCTCAAGTTACAGGGATTATAGGGCTATGGATACAAATCCATAAAGATTTGTTTAATGGTTCTAGTTTAGATGCTGCATCGGCGAAAACACTTTTAGTACATTCTGCAGACGAAGCAGGAAATGTAGGTCCAGATGCTTGGTTTGGTTGGGGATTTGCTAATGCCCAAAAAGGAGCAGAACTTTTAGTAAAGAAAAGTAATGGAGAGGTTATTTTTGAAAATAAAAAATTGACAAGCGGAAGTAAGGAGTCAATAGCGTTAAGTACTGATGGTAAACAACCGCTTAAGGTAACTATAAGTTGGGTAGATCCTTCTTATAAAACACTGCCTGAAACTTATGGAGATGCTCATAATAATAGAACTTCTAAACTAGTAAATGATTTGGATTTGAGAATCATTAATGAAAAAACGGGAGAGGTATATTATCCTTGGAAGCTGAATATCAATAGTCCAATGGCTGCTGCAACTAAGGGAGACAATACGGTAGATAATGTAGAACAGGTTTTAATAGATACACCATCTTCAGGAACATATAGAGTGGAAGTCTCTCATAAAGGTAAAATACTTAATAATTCAGGAGCTGAAACGCAATCACAAGATTATAGTATTATAGTTTCTGGATATACTAATCTCGTGTTGAGTACTCAGACTAATGAAGTTACATTACAAGATGCTGTGGTAACTTCTAATATTATTTTTGTTAACCCTCAATTAATTACATCTCCTGTGTATATGTATGATATGTCGGGAAGATTAATTCAAACTATAAATAGTAATTTCTCACAATCGGTTGATGTATCTAGGCTTACACCAGGTGTATATATAATAAATATGATGACAACCAATGGTAAGGTTACTAAGAAATTTATCAAGAAATAAAAGTGAATATTTCAATTTATTAAATAGCATAGTTTGAAATAAATTAAAAAGCGTTCGTTTTAATTAAAACGAACGCTTTTAGTATAAAAATGAACTTAACTTTTATTTACCTAAGAAAGCATTATACATCCAAACTTCTTTTTCTTGCTCTTTAATGTAGTCGCTCATTTGAGAGTTAGTACCCTCATCTCCAGCTTCACCAGCAATTTCTAAGATTTCCCTTTGTAGGTCAATCACTATTTTAAAAGACTCTAGAATTTGTTCTATACATTTGTTTCCGTCGGTTACTTCTTTACTTTCTTTGATGGAAGAAACCTTTAAATAATCTGAGTAATTGTGGTTAGGTGTAGCACCTAGTGTTAAAATTCTCTCTGCAATTTCATCTATCTTAAGAACTAAAGAGTCGTAAAGCTCTTCAAATTTAGGGTGAAGTGTAAAGAAGTCAGCCCCTTTGATATTCCAATGAGCACCTCTTGTATTTTGATAAAAAATAGAATAATTGGCTAAAAGTATATTTAGTTTTTCGGTAATGTTTTGGCAATCGGACTCTTTTAACCCTATAATTTTAGAATTTTTCATAATAGAATTTTTTTATTATTGAATTAACTTGGTACAAAGGTAGGGCTTACTCCTATTTGCTTCATAAATAATATGATAGTAAAAAACTATTGGGAGAATAGAGATTTAAGTTTAAATAAAAAAGGACTCGTTAATGCTAACGAGTCCTTTAAAAAAGTAAGATATTATTTGTTTTTAGAATGAGAACATCATTCTAGCTTGTACAGAGTGGAAATTCTTATCATTAGGGAAATAAGGATTGTCTAAATGGCTATAAGTATATCCTGCAGAAAGAATTGCGTGTCTGTTGAAAGTATAGTTTAATCCTACAGTAGCAGAGTGAACTCTACCTCCAGCAATAGTTAAAGATTCATTAGGATAGTCTGTTATATTACCATTAGGATAGAATTTATCTTTACCTTTTAAGAATACATCTCCAGGTGCTATATCATTTAAGTTGGTATAGTTATATCTAGCAACAGCTTCTAGAGTACCTTCATCATAGTTACCACTGATAAGGGCAAACTCTTTATTGTACTTGTATTTAGATTTATTATTTAATAGATACCCTACTTCTACATATCCTCCATCAAAGTGAGAATCTCCTAGAGGATTTGCTTTTTGCCAGCTTTCTAAAGTAGTCCAACTCCAAATACCTCCAAGTTGAGCTTCAAATAACTCTTTATCAGGTCTTTGTTTTTTTACTTTTTGGATAACATATTCACCTCTAATAAAGAATTTTGGCGTTTTTAATAAAGCTTCGAATCCTGCTTTGTATAGGTTTTTAGCCCATGGAACATCAGCGTTTACAAAACTATTGTTATGGTCTATACCAAGCTCTAGTGGAGAAGCAATACTAAGATTAGTTTTTAGAGTTTTACCTTCATTGATAAGCTCTCCTCCGTTGATTTGTCTGTATCTAAGAGAACCTCCTAGGTGAAGAGTCATATCAGAGTTGCTAATAGGTAAGTACACATATCTACCTGTAAGATTCCAGCTTTGGTTTCCTGCAGGTTTCTTTTGTTCTAATACATCTTCTGTAAATAAACCTTGGTCAGAGAAGAATCTATTGTTGAAGTATTTATAAGTAATACCAAGGGCTCTGAAGTTTCCTAATGCATTTACAGATGAAGGACGATTCATGAACTTCATAGCGTATTCACTAGTGTTTAAGTTCATAGAGAAAGGCTCTGCATAGTAACCAAACTTAATACTCTTAGAGCTTTGTTCGTCATTTTTTAAGAAATATCTTACGAATAAGTTTCTTTGATGAAATTTACCACCACCAAAATCGAAGTCTCCATAGAAATACCATTTTTTATAATTTAGAGATGTTCTGATTCTAGCATCAGAAATATCAGCTCCAGATCTTACTGGGGTGTATTCACTAGAACTAAATGATAAATCTGTAATAAATCTAGCCCCCAACATTACTTGAACATCGTTCTCTTTATCTTCATATATAGTATATGGTTTGATAGCTGCCTTATCCTGAGCGTACAGATTACCTAACGCTCCTAGAGTGAATAAAGAAGCTAATATAATATTCTTTTTCATGAGTTTAATTATTTAATATATTATGGTTTGTTTTTATAAAGTTTAGTACCCTAGCCTTTTAAGTAGGTCTGAAGAGTTTTCTACAGATTGAGCTGCGTTTTTATCTCTAGCATTTTTTTCTATGTAGTAGTGTAATGTTTCTTCAGCTCTATTGGTAAACATAGCGTCACAATAAGGTGGAGCAGAAAGATTACCTATACTATTACCATAATTATAATCACCGAAGTATTTTTTCATTTGGTCTTTAGTGTCAAATGAATATGGGTGAATTTTCATGTTAGAGCGTCTGATAAGATCTGCTTGCCAAGGTTTTAACATCTCAGGGTAGTTGTTAGGTGCTCCAGAGATAGATGGTCCAGCGAAGTGAGCTAAGTTCTCTACACCTAGATTGATAAAAGAAGCATATCCTTCTGGAGAGTCATCAGACATATCGGTAGCTCCATTTCCTTTCCAAAGTAGGAAACACATAGGTACCTTACCTTGATAGAAGTCTTTAATTCGTTTTAAACTTTGTAATGAGAATGTTTGTAGGATAACTTTACCGTTAGTATTACCTACATTAACTTTACCATTAACATAGAACGGAGAGTTTTCCGCTTCAGGCTTAGTGATGATATTCATACCGTAAAGGTCTAACTCATCGTAAACCATTTTTTCGAACTCAGAAGGGTTTAACCAAGGTTCTTTAAACTCAACATAAATACCAGGTCTATGCCCTGTGTCTTGTTCGTCTTTTACATACTGAGTAGTATATTTTACGATTTTTTCTTTAACACCAGAAAGTGGGTGTGACATTGTTTTGTCAGTCAGCTTTTTAGTTGTTTCAGCTCTCGTACCATCAGCATTTCTTTTTAATTTATATCCTCTAGAATACATAATCATGTCCTCTAAAGAAGATATATATTGGCGTTGAGTGGTAAATCCAGCTCTTGCTTGCTCAGGATTGGTTTCATTAAACCATGTTCCAGCGTCTAATTTTAACAATTCTTCGTATGTGTAAGAACTTGGAAGGTTAGGGTAGAAATTTTTTCTGTCTATCTCTACCATTTTGTCCGCCTCATCTGAGGAGTACCCTAAATCTAAATAATATTGCTTTCTAGTAGAAGGGAGATGTTCTCCATACACTATTTCAATGTTGGTAGTTCGTTTTAGGTTGTCATCGTGTAATGCTAAAACTACTCCATCTTTTGATACCTGCAAATCTGCCTCTAGATAATCTGCCCCAATCTCTCTACCCCATCTAAAAGCAGCCTCCGTTTCTTCAGGTGTCCAAAATGTAGAACCACGGTGTGCAATAACAGCATTTTCAGGAACATAATCTCTCACTTTTATCATTTCAGGAGAGAGTTGTTTTACTTCTACTTTACTTACATCAATATCAGGATTACTTACTTCCCGATCTGAATTACACGCAAGCATGGTGAAAACACACGCAGCCATGCTAGCTCTAAATACATTTTTTAACATAATTATC
Source organism: Riemerella anatipestifer (assembly GCF_009932355.1). Classification (GTDB taxonomy): domain Bacteria; phylum Bacteroidota; class Bacteroidia; order Flavobacteriales; family Weeksellaceae; genus Riemerella; species Riemerella anatipestifer_E. The sequence goes on along the minus strand of NZ_LEKU01000019.1, from coordinate 30,060 downwards.
TTTTATTTTAAGGGTTTAAATTTTTTTCGTCTTTTATAGTAAAGCTTATGAAAATGATGGATAGCAAACATGCTATAATAAGTAGGATAAAGCCAGAATCCCAACCAAAATATTCTACAAGGTATCCCATGGTAATATTAGCTAGGATAGCCGTTCCTAAGAGATAACCTAGGAGACCTGTGAGTCCAGCAGCAGTACCAGCAGCTTTCTTTGGTGCTAAATCTAGAGCTTGAACACCAATCAGCATTACTGGACCATAAATTAAAAATCCTATGGCTATAAGGGCTATCCCATCAAGAACTTTGTTATCCATATTTTTCCAGTAGATAAATACAAATACAGTAACTAGAGCCATATAGATTATGGTAATTAAAGATCTCTTACCTTTGAAAATTTTATCACTTAACCATCCGCATAAAATGGTTCCAGGTATAGCAGCCCATTCGTAAGCAGAGTATGCCCAGCTAACTTCTTTTATATCATAGTGTTTTACGGCTTGTAAGTAGGTAGGAGCCCAGTCTAAAACACCGTATCTTACCAAATAAACAAATGCATTAGCTATAGCTATAAACCAAAGGGTTCTATTATTTAAAACATAGGTAAAGAATATATCTTTTGTTGAAAGTTCTTCCTCTGAGTTTTTCGAGTAGTTTTTAGGGTAGTCATTTCTATATTCTTCAATAGGAGGAAGTCCACAAGATTGAGGTGTATCCCTTACTAATAAAAGAGAGATGAGGGCTATTGCAATCCCTACTATAGCAGGAACCCAAAATGTACCCACTTGCCAAGAGCCAAACCATAGAGTAGCATATCCTACTAATGGAGCTAATAAGCCACCTCCAACATTATGTGCTATATTCCAAAAAGACATTTTTGTGCCTCGTTCATTTTGAGAAAACCAATGGGTCATCACTCTTCCGCAAGGAGGCCAACCCATACCTTGAAACCAACCAATTAGAAATTGTAAAATAAACATGATGGTGATGGAAGAAACCCCAAGGCTAGTCCCTAAGACTAAAGTAACAAGAGATGATAAAATAAGCCCTAGGGCTAGAAATTTTCTAGCATCACTTCTATCGGATACACCTCCCATGAAAAATTTGGATAAACCGTAAGCTATTGCGTTGGCAGAAAGAGCAAAGCCTAGACTTGCTTTTGTAAAACCTTCATTCTCTAAATAAGGCATTGCCAGAGAGAAATTTTTTCGGACTAAATAATAACCAGCATACCCTATAAATATACCTATAAAAACTTGAAAACGCTTACTCTTATAAATGCTATCTATTTTCTCTTTTGGTAGAAGAGGCAGATGTTTAGCAGGAGATAAAAAAGATTTCATATACTGTATTAAAGTGTTTATTATTTTTTTTGTGTAAAATGCTTTTGTGTTATTTCAAAAAGTTTTTTGCAACTAAAAATTTAGACCACAAATATACATTGTCGAAACTAATCGAAACAATATGAAGTTTATCATCTTGAATTACATTTTTTCCATATTGTAGGGTAATGAGAAAATATTTATATTTGGCAAAATAGATGAAAAGTTAGGATATGAGCACAGCTAAAAGGCATCAGTACATTTTAGATAAAATAAAAAAAGAGGGACATATTTTAGTTTCGGATATTTCAAAAGAGTTATCAGTTTCGGAAGTTACCATAAGAAAGGATTTACGAGGGCTAGAAGATAAAGGGTTGCTGTTTAGGAATCATGGGGGAGCAAGTTGGGAGAACCCTTATGTGTCTGATAAGCCATTGAGTCATAAACAACAAATCAACACATTAGAGAAAAGTAAAATTGCAAAAAAAGCAGTTTCCTTTATAGAGGAGAATGATGTGATAATTTTAGGCTCAGGGACAACGGTGCTGAGTATGGTAGAAAATCTACCAATGGATAAAAAAATTACAGTCATTACGTCTTCTTTGATAGTTTCATCACTTTTATGTAAATATGAAAATATTACAGTAATACAACTGGGGGGAGATGTAAGGCGTTCATCTCAATCAACGGTGGGGCCTATAGCTCAGCATCAGCTTAGATTACTTTCTGCAAATAAACTATTTATAGGGGTAGATGGTCTAGATGCAGAGTTTGGAGTTTCTACCTCAAATACGGGGGAGGCTTATCTTAATCAGCAAATGATAGAATGCTCTAGAAAAGTATACATATTATCTGACCACTCAAAATTTGGTAAAAGAGGTCTAGGTAAGGTGTGCGATTTGAAAGAAATAGATTTTCTTATCACAGACCAAAAACTGAATGGTGATATTTTAAAGAAACTTGATGAATACGGTGTTCAAGTTGTTGTTTCTAACTAATAAATAAGGAATTATTATAAAATACTGATTTTTAAATACTATAAATAAGAGTTTGTAGATTAAAATAAAATTATTATTTTTGCACCTTGAAACTAAAAATAAATAAAAGCAATTAAATGCCTACTATTCAACAATTAGTAAGAAAAGGAAGAGCCACACTTGCCAAGAAGAGCAAATCGGCTGCTTTGGATTCTTGTCCACAAAAGAGAGGTGTATGTACAAGAGTATATACAACTACACCTAAGAAACCTAACTCTGCACTTAGAAAAGTAGCAAGGGTAAGACTTTCTAACGGTAAAGAAGTAAACGCTTATATCCCGGGCGAAGGACACAATCTCCAAGAGCACTCGATAGTATTGGTAAGAGGCGGAAGGGTGAAAGACCTACCGGGAGTTCGTTATCACATTGTTCGTGGTGCTTTAGATACCGCTGGAGTTAACGGAAGACTTCAGAGAAGATCTAAGTACGGTGCTAAGCGTCCTAAAGATGCTAAAAAGTAATCATTAAATTTTAAGAAATAGAACAATGAGAAAAACAAAAGCGAAAAAAAGACCGTTGTTACCAGATCCAAAATTTAATGATCAGTTGGTAACTAGATTTGTGAATAACCTAATGCTAGATGGTAAGAAGTCTATTGCATTCAGAATTTTCTATGATGCATTAGACATCGTGGAAGCTAAAAAAGGAGAAAACGAAAAAACTTCATTAGAAATTTGGAAAGATGCTCTAACTAATGTAATGCCTCACGTAGAAGTGCGTTCAAGAAGAGTTGGTGGTGCTAACTTCCAAATCCCAATGCCAATTAGAGCAGATAGAAAAATCTCTATGGCAATGAAGTGGCTTATTAAGTACGCTAAAGCGAGAAATGATAAGTCTATGGCTCAGAAATTAGCTGCTGAAATTATTGCTGCTGCTAAGGAGGAAGGTGCTGCCTTCAAAAAGAAAACTGATACTCACAAAATGGCTGAGGCTAACAAAGCATTCTCACACTTTAGATTCTAATAGGAAATGGGAAGAGATCTTAAATACACTAGAAATATTGGTATTGCAGCTCACATTGATGCTGGTAAAACCACTACTACTGAAAGAATTCTATTCTACACAGGTAAAACCCACAAAATAGGTGAGGTACACGATGGTGCTTCTACTATGGACTGGATGGAGCAAGAAGCTGAAAGAGGGATTACAATTACTTCTGCGGCTACAACTTGTAACTGGGTATTTCCTAGACATGATGGGAAGCCTACAGCAGACGCTAAAGATTATCACTTTAACATCATCGATACACCGGGACACGTAGACTTTACCGTGGAGGTAAACCGTTCTCTTAGAGTATTAGATGGTCTAGTATTCTTGTTCTCTGCAGTAGACGGAGTAGAGCCTCAGTCTGAAACAAACTGGAGACTAGCAGATAACTACAAAGTTGCTAGAATGGGGTTTGTAAACAAAATGGACAGACAAGGTGCTGACTTCCTTAATGTAGTAAACCAAGTTAAGGAAATGTTAGGTTCTAACGCAGTTCCTATCGTACTTCCTATTGGTGCAGAAGAAGACTTCAAAGGAGTGGTAGACCTTATTAAGAACAGAGCTATCATTTGGCATGAGGAAACTCAAGGAGCTACTTTTGATGTAGTGCCTATTCCTGATGATATGAAGGATGATGTATTAGCTTACAGACAAAACTTAGTAGAAGCTGTAGCTGAATACGATGAGTCTTTATTAGAGAAGTTCTTTGAAGATCCAGATTCTATTACAGAAGAAGAAATCAACGAAGCACTTAGAAAAGCTACTATCGATTTATCTATTATCCCAATGACTTGTGGTTCTTCATTTAAGAACAAAGGGGTGCAGTTTATGCTAGATGCAGTTTGTAGATACTTACCTTCTCCATTAGATAAAGATGATATCAACGGTACAGATCCTAATACAGATGCTGAAATCAGTAGAAAACCAGATGTAAACGAGCCTTTCTCTGCATTAGCATTTAAAATTGCTACAGACCCATTCGTGGGAAGATTAGCATTCTTTAGAGCTTATTCAGGAAGACTAGATGCTGGTTCTTATGTACTTAATACAAGATCTGGAAACAAAGAAAGAATTTCTAGAATTTACCAAATGCACGCTAATAAGCAAAATCCTGTAGAATATATCGAAGCAGGAGATATTGGTGCAGCGGTAGGTTTCAAAGATATTAAAACTGGGGATACACTTTCTGATGAAAAGAACCCTATCGTTTTAGAATCTATGATTTTCCCTGATCCAGTAATCGGTATTGCAGTAGAACCTAAAACTAAAGCAGACCAAGATAAATTAGGTAACGCTCTTGCTAAATTAGCAGAAGAAGACCCAACTTTCCAAGTGAAAACTGATGAGGCTTCTGGACAAACTATTATCTCTGGTATGGGTGAGCTTCACTTAGATATCATTGTGGATCGTTTGAAGAGAGAATTCAAAGTAGAGGTTAACCAAGGTCAACCACAAGTAGAGTACAAAGAAGCTCTTACTGCTACTGCTAACCATAGAGAAGTTTATAAGAAACAATCAGGTGGTAGAGGTAAGTTTGCGGATATCGTATTCGAAATCGGTCCAGCTGATGAAGGTAAAACAGGTCTTGAATTCATCAACGAAATTAAAGGTGGTAATATTCCTAAGGAATTTATCCCTTCTGTAGAAAAAGGATTCAAGGAAGCTATGAAGAATGGTCCTTTAGCAGGATTCGAAGTTGAGGCAATGAAGATTACCCTTAAAGATGGATCTTTCCACGCGGTAGACTCTGACCAACTTTCTTTCGAATTAGCAGCTAAGTTAGGTTTCAAAGCGGCTGGTAAAGCTGCGAAGGCTGTAATTATGGAGCCTATTATGAAGCTTGAAGTAGTTACTCCGGAAGAATATATGGGGGATATCGTAGGAGACCTTAACAGAAGAAGAGGTACTATTAACGGTATGGACGATAGAAACAACGCTAAGGTTATCAAGGCATTTGTTCCTCTTTCTGAAATGTTCGGTTATGTAACATCTCTTAGAACGCTTTCTTCGGGTAGAGCAACATCTTCTATGGAGTTTGAAAAATATGAACCAGCTCCTCAGAACGTGGCTGACGAAGTAATAGAAAAAACAAAAGGTTAATCTTTTAAAATTTAGAATTAAAATGTCACAAAGAATCAGAATAAAACTAAAATCTTACGATTACAATTTGGTGGACAAGTCTGCTGAGAAAATCGTAAAAACAGTAAAATCTACTGGTGCTGTAGTGAATGGTCCTATACCATTGCCTACTCACAAAAGAATCTTTACGGTTCTTAGATCTCCGCATGTTAATAAGAAAGCGAGAGAGCAGTTCCAACTTTCAGCTCACAAGAGATTGATGGACATCTACTCTTCTTCTTCTAAAACGGTAGATGCTTTAATGAAGTTAGAGCTTCCTAGCGGTGTAGATGTAGAAATCAAAGTTTGATAAATAAACTTTGCTGTGATATCAACTCCTCCCTTAGATATAAGGGAGGAGTTTTTTATGGGTATATATGATATATAACTAAGTGTTTTGATAAAATATCTGCAAAAAAAGTTTCTAAATTTTTTGGAATTGAGGGAAAATATTAAACTTTAGAAGGGAAAATCTACCGATATTGGACGGCTTTATTTGTTTGAAACATTATTTGTAACTTATATAAACAAATTAAATATGATTTTTATCATATAAAAATTTTTGTTTTTGAAAAATTCATTTATATTTGTGATATGTTAAACCAATAAATTATTATGTTATGAAAAAATTATTTTTTGTGGCTACATTGTTGGTCGCTGGTGTAATGAGTGCAAAAGTAGGTACTCCTAACAGAAAATGCATTAAAGATGATGCGAGAAAAAGTATTGAGTATCTACCAATAAAAAAGTTAGGAGGAGTGGAAAAGGTAAATATACCTTCTTTTATAACGGCAGGAGCTTGTTCGAATTGGATTACAGTGGACGCTTCTTGTGGAGCACGATATTATTTGTGTTCGGATCACTATGAGAATATGGAAGAATTAATGGACGATGTAGATTATTTTGATGATGCGAAGTGTAATTAAATTTTGTGTTATTTTTTTGGGGCTGTTGATGGTTAATATTGCTTACAGTCAAGTTACGGCTTCTGGTAACTTAAATTTTTCGCCGGAACGGTTTGTACAGAAAGAAATTGACCGTGTGAGGTATCAGGTATTTTATGAACTAAAATTTTTGCCTAATGCAGACCAACCATCGTCCTTTAGGGAAGCCGTAACTATTTTGCAGATAGGGGATAATTTCGTAAAGTTTGCAGATGCTAATACCTATAAATCAGATTCGCTTAGGAATGAGTTTCAGTATCTAAAATCTATAAGAACTAAGGAGTTTAACCAACTTTTGGCCCTTAGACCAAAGTTTCCTTATACGATTTACTCCAATCCGAAAGAGAATGTCTATACGCTTAATAATAGGCTGTCTCATGCTTATACTTATACGGCTCCTATCCCAAAGTTAGAGTGGAACATAAGTTCTACAACTAAAAAAATAGGCGATTATTTGGCTGTAAAAGCAACCACCCGCTATTCGGGCAGAAATTATGAGGCTTGGTTTACTCAAGAAATACCGTTTTCTTACGGACCTTATTTGTTTCAAGGTTTGCCGGGTCTGATTTTGGAGATTAGAGATACCGCAAATCATTATGCCTTTACGCTGTTTAAAATTGAGAAATCTGATACAGCGATGACCAAAGGAAGCGGGAAAGAGATGCTTGAGGTTACGCGTGAGAAATACAAAAAGCTGGAGCGGGTGTATCACGAAAATCCTGGACAATTCATTAAAGGAATGGCTTATGATGCAGGAGGAAATCCCATCAATCTTAGGAATAAACCTCGCCCGTACAATCCCATAGAGTTGGAGTAAAGCAAAAATTATGGTGGATAACTATTAAGCTTTTTATTTTCACAGGGTTTATTTTATTAAACTAATGGAAATTTTATCTTCGCCTTCATCTATAGGGAATTTGGATGAAGGCGTTTTTTTGTGTAGAATATTTTTTGTAACATTGTCTTAAATTCAATCTTATAACTGCTATTATGAAAAAACTAATCGGAGTCTTTTTATTCTTTTGTGGTTTCGTTGGGCTTTCGGCTCAAGAGTTAATAGTGTATTATAATGTGAATTTTAAATTGGATTCTCTGCAAGAACACTTCAATAAGGAAGAAGCCGTATTGGATATATCTAAAAATGAGGTGAAATTTTATTCCACAGAATATCTGAAAGCCGATTCTATCCAAAAGCAAACGAATAAAGTAAATTTTGCTTATCCCAAATTAAAGTATAAAGTTAAAAGGGCTCTTAATACTTCTGAAAATACAGAGTATGTTACGGTTTATATGGATTATTATGCGTTATCGTCTAACGATACCCAAAATTGGACGATACTAGATGAGACCAAAACCGTTAACGGAATCGTATTGAGAAAAGCCATTACCCGATTTGGTAAAAGAGATTGGGAGGCTTGGTTTTCGGATAAATATCCAGTTTTAGAGGGACCATATAAATTTAGAGGGTTGCCTGGGCTTATCTTTGAATTACGAGATACAAAGGATAATTTTATATTTTCCGTTAATCGGATTGTGTCTAAAAAAGAAAAAATAGAAACCGATAATTTTTTAGAAACCAATTATGGTAAAAAAGCACTTCCTGTTAAATTGGGCGTTTATCAGAAATTGAAGTTAGATGATTATCATAATCCACTAAAGGGGCAAGAAAACTTGATAGTAATGGATAAAGACGGTAAACCAGTAAAAATTGATAAAAGAGAGCAAACCTTAAAATATCAAAATCATCTAAGAAAATATAATAATCCGATAGACTTAAATTTGGCGGTTACTTACCCTGATAAGAAATAACATTACTATTACATATAAATTCCTTCTATATACTAGAAGGAGTTTTTTATATCAGAAAAAAATACCTACTTTTCATTTTTATTTATTGATAATCTGTTGAGATGAAAATTGTTGTTAAAATAGGTTGTATATTGTTATTTTGTCTTTCTTGTAATGTGTTTGCTCAATCATTTTTGGCGAAATATCGGATGGTTTTTGTTAGGGATACTGTAAGTGCTAACCAGTTAGAGGAAATAATGGATTTGCAAATTGTGGGAGAGCAGTCTATTTTTAGGAGTGCTGTAAAATCTTTGTCGGACTCTCTTTCTAAAAAGGAAATTAGGAATGCTTTAAGCACCGCAAAAGATGGGACGGTAGTGCTAGATATTACAAATGTTCCAAAACCAAAATTAAGACAAGAAGTTGTTAGACAGAAAGATGATGTGTTAGTGTATGATAGGATTTTTACAGATGATTTTTACTTCCCATTAACGGATAAGGTCGTTTGGAACATAACTAATGAGAAGGAAGTTATCAACTCTTATCGGTGTATAAAGGCGGTATCTCATTATAGAGGTAGAGATTATGAGGCTTGGTTTACAGAAGAGATACCCATTTCAGAAGGTCCTTATATATTTAAAGGTTTGCCAGGATTGGTAGTTAAGGTTTACGACAAGAAGAAATATTACACTTACGAACTTACCTATTTTGCCAAGAAAGATAAGTTGGAACTTGCTAAACCCAGTTCTAACGCCGCTAAGGTAAATATGGAACAGTTTTCGCAAGTGAGGAAAGCTCTGCCAGAAACCATAATCCAAAGATTTGAACAGAGGTTGAACAAACCTTTACCAGAGGAAAGGAGAAAGTTGGTTAGGCAGAATGCTTTGAAAGATAACAATCATATATTCTAGACGGATAAATAATAAGTTAAATAGGTGATACTTCTCTTTTACTTAGGGTAGGAGAGAAGTATTTTGGTTTGTAGTTTAATAAAAAATAAAATCTACAATATTCAAAAAATGTTTATCTTCGTGGGTATGAATAAAATAATGATGTTTCTGCTATTATTGCAGATGGTTTTTGGACAGAATATAAAAAGCATTCAACTATTTAATCCTAAAACTAACGATGGTACACCTGTCATCAATATTGGGGAGCAGTTGGTTTTAAGATTTGATGACTTGTCGGGGGGGAGTTCAATCTATCGCTATACTCTGAAGCATTATGATAGGAATTGGCAGGAAGATGGTCTATTTTTTACCGAGTATGCTAGTGGCGATTTGAATGGGATTATCAACAACTTTCAATACTCTTTTAATACTTTACAAAGATATACGCATTACGAGCTAGTATTTCCTAACGAGCAGATAAAACCTAAGATTTCGGGAAATTTTGAAATTGTAGTTTACAAAGATTCTCCCTCTAAGCCATTGTTTAAAAGGAGGTTTTGTGTGGTTGAAAATAAGGCTTCCTTAGCACTTAATCTTAGCCGATTTTCGGATAGCAAAAGGCAAGAGCTTAATCAAAGGGTAGAGGTAAAAGCTATGGGAGACCAAACTTTGCTTAATAATGTTAATTCTGTTTCGTTGAATGTAATTCAAAATAATAATTGGGAGATTGGAGTTTACAATCAGAAGCCTAGCAGTACTTTGGGTAGTGGGCTAATGTTTCAACAGCTGAATTTAGCTTTTGAAGGTAATAACGAATTTTATTACTTTGATAATAAGAATATAGGTAGAGCCTTTGATATGGTAGCAGGAGCTGAAACGATGGAAGGTACTAATTATACTTACTTGCATCCTGTTTGGGCATATCCACTCAATTATCAGTATCAGCCAGATGTTAATGGAGCGTTTTATTTCAGAAGAAATGATTTAGGTTTGGAAAGAGATGCTCATAGAGAGGCGGATTATTCTTGGGTATATTTTTATTTAGATTCGGAGCCGATACAGGGTAAAATTTATGTATTGGGACAGTTTAACAACTACATCGCAAACGAGGAAAGCCAAATGTACTATGATGAAAATAGGCATCAGTATGTAGCAAAAATTTATCTGAAGCAAGGATTCTACAACTATATTTTGGCGACACAAAAAGAGGGAGAAACGCTAAACTATGGAGAAATAAATGGTAATTTTTGGCAAACCGAAAATCTTTATCAAGCGTTTTTGTATTACAGACCTTTCGGAGCTAACTATGATGGACTTTTAGGCTATGGAGAGTTAAGGGCTCCTGTTCAGTAGAAAAGGTATTACACAAATTTTGTAGGGTCTGGATAGCGGTAGCTATAAGGGATTTCTATTTCGGAAAGGTGAGAAGAAATAATTCTCCCAAATGTTTTTTGTGGGATTGTTGGGATTGGCTTTCCTGTTTGTTGGTTTATGACTTCTTGCTTGGTAGGGTGTAGAGGAGCCACAATATTGTACGTTTTTGAGATTAAATTTCGGATTAACATTTTCTCTATAACAAGGCAAACATCTTTATAATGAATATGATTAACCACTTGATTTAGGTTGGTTATCTTATAGTTACTTAGCATTCGGTTGCCGCCCATAAGTCCACCCAATCGTAAAATATTTAGATGTGGAAAATTAGATTTCATTTGCTTTTCAATGGATAGAATATGCTGGTCTAAATCAGCATTGTTTAGTGTGTTTTCGTTGATGATTCCTTCAATTTGAGGATAAATACCAATAGAACTCATTAAAAAAATAGGCTTCTTAAATCCGAAAATAAAGCGATTGATATTATGAAACTTCGTTTTAAGAAGGTGTAAATCTGTGCGTTTTGAAAACGGAACCGTAATAATAATAGCATCTAATTTTGAGAGAATTTCCCAAGGAGTATCAATGGGATTATCAAAATTGATGATACTCGTTTGGCAACTTTTGTTTTTTAGTAAGTTTGCTTTACTTTCGGAAGTATTAGTAGTGTGGATAGAGTAGGCAGGAGCAAAATGCTCTACCAAATGTTCGCCTAGCCAACCGCAGCCTATAATGCCGAGATGTTTCATAACTAAATGATATAAAAAGCCCCACACATTATCAAGTAGGTGTGGGGAATATTTTAGCTTAGATAGAAATTCTTTAATTCTTCTTCACAAAGTGTTTTAATGACTTCTATCCAGCGGTCTTCATCATTAAGACAAGAGATGTAATGGAATTGCTCTCCTCCTGCGTGCAAAAATTCTTCCTTGCCCTCTTCGGATATTTCTTCTAAGGTTTCTAAACAGTCCGATACAAAGGCAGGGCAACAGATAGCCAATTTTTTAACTCCTTTTTTAGGGAGATTTTCTAAAGTTTCGTCTGTGTAAGGCTCAATCCACTTGTCTTTTCCTAAACGAGATTGAAAGGAAACTATGGTTTTCTCTTTTGGTAAATTAAGCTGTTCAATTACCAATTCTGTGGTTTTAAAACATTGATGACGGTAGCAAAACGAATGACTAGGGTTGCTCTCACGAGAGCAACAATCATTAAGGTTGCATGTTTTGGTAGGGTCTGTTTTGTAGATGTGTCTTTCGGGTACACCATGGTAAGAAAACTGTAAAGCATCAAAATCTTGAGGCAATTTTTCTCGGATACTATCAGCTAAACATTTAATGTAAATATCTCGGTTATAGAAAGGTTGAATATAATTAACTCTCACATTAGGGAAGTGTTTTTTTCTTACCTCTTCTGCCTTTTCTACCACGGTTTCTGTGGTACTCATAGCGTATTGCGGATACAATGGAAACAGAACAATATCCGTAACGCCTTGTTCTATGAGCTTTCTCATACCGCTTTCTATGCTAGGTTGGGCGTACCTCATACCTATTTCCACAGGGATATCTACTAATTTTTGTAGTTTGGTTTTTATTTTTTCTGTGATTACGATAAGGGGAGAGCCTTCTGGAGTCCACACCGTTTCGTAAGCTGCTGCGGACTTTGGAGGTCTAGTTTTGAGAATAATACCTCTTACCAATAATGCACGGAAAAACCAACGATAATCGATGACCTTTTCGTCCATCAAAAATTCGTCTAGATATTCTTTAACATCAGACACCTTGGTGGATTTGGGCGAACCTAGATTAACTAATAATATCCCTTTTTTTGACATAGTTTTGTTTTAGCGTGATTAAATTTTAGCCGTTTACAGCCTCCACTTTTTCTACCAAATCGGGCAGAAATTGTTTTAGTACATTCTCTATACCGCCTTTCAGGGTAGCTGTAGAACTTGGGCAGCCGCTACAAGCACCTTGTAGTAACATTTTGGCAGTTTTGGTGCTTTCATCATACTCCATCAGAGAGATTTTTCCACCATCGTTTTCTACTGCAGGTGCTACATATTCGTTTAGTACATCACTTATTTTCTGCTCTGTATCAGTATATTCTCTGTTAATGATTTTCTCTACTGGATTTTCGTGTTTTTGGGGTTCTTTCTGGGAAACCTCACCACCATTTTGGAGATATTCAGCGATAAAAGCTCTAGTAACTACCATCACTTCGTGCCACTGTACAGAATCATCTTTGGTAACCGCAACAAAGTTATCCGAAATAAAGACCTCTTGAGCAAAACTAAACTCTTTGAAAATAGCTTGAGCTAGAGGCACTTCTGTGGCTTCCTCACGAGATTTAACCTCCACAAAACCATCTAATAATAGTCTTGAGGCTACAAATTTCATTACCGAAGGGTTGGGTGTCATTTCGGCGTAAATTTGATACACTTCTTTCCTCTGTTGGCGATAAATTCTAGGGTTAGCAAGAAGTTCGTCTTCAATAACATTTTTAAGACTTTGTACTACATGCTCCCATTCTACGGTATCTTGCTTAGCAACAGCAATAAAATTAGCCGTAATAAAAACCTTATCTACAAAAGGATAATTAAAAAGTTCTTGGGCGAGTGGTATTTCCGAAATATCTGAGTTTCTATCTAGTTCTAACGAGCCTGGGATTAAGTTGTAATCCGCAACGAACTTCATTACTCTAGGATTTTCTGTGGCTTCTATGATGATTTGTCGCATTTTTAAATTAAATTTGGAACCGCAAAAATACGGAAACCAAATTAGACGATAGAATACTAGGTTTAGTTTTTTTCAATGATTGCAATTTATAGGAAGAAACCAGTTTTAATAGATTAAAATAAAACCGAAAATATGGCACTTATAAGACCTCTTTTAGGGAAAACTCCACAGATAGGAGAAGATACTTTTCTAGCAGAAACCGCTACTATTATAGGCGATGTAACTATGGGGGCAGAATGTAGCGTTTGGTATAATGCCGTTATTCGTGGAGATGTACACTATATCAAAATGGGGAACAGAGTTAATGTTCAGGACAATGCTATGCTGCATTGCACTTACGAGAAATATCCACTCGTTATAGGTAATAATGTCTCTATTGGGCATAATGCCATTGTGCACGGCTGTACCTTGCACGATAATGTACTTATAGGTATGGGGGCTATTGTGATGGATAACTGCGTGGTGGAGTCTAACTCTATTGTAGGGGCAGGCTCTGTGGTTACACAAGGCACACATATTAAGTCTGGCGAAGTATGGGGCGGAATTCCAGCTAGAAAAATTAAAGATATGTCCGCTGAACTCCTAGAAGGCGAAGTAAATAGAATTGCCAACAGCTATGTAAAATACTCTAGTTGGTATAAAGATGATGAGCAAAAATAAACTTACATATAGTGGGGGTTAGAAAGAACTAAAATGGGTGAAAACTTGCATATCTAAAAAATAGCTTATACATTTGCCCCAGTTTTATGCAACGCAATACCAGTAACATACAAAAAAGTGAAAAAAACTTACACAAAAATTTGGTAGTGCCAAATAATTGTGTAAACACACACACACACACACACACACACAGATAATTACCTGCGTATGTGTCGTATTATCTAGAAAATTCTTTAGACTTTTATCGTTAATCATAAATAGAGTTCCACCAACTTTTGTTGGGGGCTTTTGGCGTTTATCCTATTCTAATTTTAGCTTTCATAAATATATGCTAAAAGCACCATTGTTTTGTCTAATAACATGGTCGTTCTTGTTAGGTGCTTTTAGTGTTCAGAGAGAGTATTTTGCTCTTTCTGTTTTAGCCTTTCCTCTCATTTTGTGTGTGTTTAGAGGGGGAAGGCGTTTTCTTATGAGTTCAAGGGGCAAGTGTTCAAGGTTTAAAGTTCAAAGTTTAAGGTTGAATAGGTGTACATATTCTTTAAACTTTAAACATAGAACTTTGAACAACTTTAGTTCCTTAAATCCAATATCCAACCTTAACAATTTAACGACTTAATAATTAACAACTATAAACTATAACATTCTATGAAAAAGACATTATTATGTGCGGTATTTCTGCCTTTGGTGCTGAATGCTCAAGAAGATTACAGAAGCAGAGTGGGCATCAATACCACTACGCCTCAAGCCACTCTAGAAATTTCTAGAAAAGAGTTGAACACTCTACCCAATGGGTATGCCCAAGGGGTGCTGTTCCCTGAATTTACAACGGAAGAACGACTTACTTTTTCGTCTAATGCTAAAAAGGGAACTCTAATTTACAATAAAGACAAAAATTGTATAGAAATGTACAAGGGGCTTATCAATGGAGTACACGAGTGGACTTGTACTAATGCCAATGCAGGTAGTCCCATTAGTAATCCGTCCGCTACCGCTACCGCTACTCTAGGGGCAGTACAAGATATTAAGCTAGTGGTCTTTAAACACAACGGTAAAAACTATTTAGTACAGGGAAATAAGATTTTGGAAGGAGGTATAGCCAATGATGAGGAAGTAACAGTAGAAATACCTTACAGCAATGCACAGCCCAATAATGGAGATTATACCGCTTACGAACAAACCTTATCTTTAAAAAATGCAAATGGCTATATGCAAGATTTTAAGTTGTCTTACCCAGCAGGTCATTTTACGGGGGATACAGGCGTTATACAAGCTAAACTAAAGAATGTAAGTGGGGCTATTTATTACCCTGCTTTAGCTCCAGAAGATGGTACACATTATAATGCCATTAGCAGTGCTAATGCTTATACCATTAGTCTGAATGGGAGCAGTACTACTACGCTCAAAGTACAAACCCTTACAGGCATTCCTGACCGTTGCTTTGATAAGACCACATTGGAGTGTGTGGGCTATGGAGAGAATGTGAAAGAGCATAATTTTGTCTATCTTCCAATCACGGGACCCGATGGTAGAGTTTGGCTTAACAATAATCTAGGTGCAGATTATGCTAAAGTAGGCTCACCGTGGTTTGACCCAGCTCGTCAGGCAGGGGCTTTAGATTATACAAATACCACCACCGCAATGCCTCTTTCTAGCCCTACTGCTAATCAGATTAAAAAAGACTGGCGTGCATATGGTTCGTTGTTCCAATGGCAGCGTAACCCAGACGGGCACGAGCTCATCAATTGGACTAATACGACAAGTGGTACACTTAAATATGGTACTATTGACACTTTATCTTCTTCTTGGACGAACCCCGGTCATAACAATTTTATTATAGGTAATAGCAATTCAGGTCGCGGTTGGGTTGATGAAGCCTTAAATAGTGCGGATACTAATATGAACTTATGGCAGTCAGGGCAATCCAATAATCCTTGTCCTGTGGGGTATCATGTGCCTACTCACGATGAACAAATGGCTTTGTATGATGTGATTTTAGGTTATGATACAAGTACTTATGGCACTATAAATTCTGAGGATATGTGGAACGAGCAAGTTCTCCGCTTACCTGCCAATGGTGGGGGCGACTATGCATTTGCCACGCTCAAAGCTCAGAGTAGCTACGGCACCTTGTGGAGCAGCAGTTATGCAACTACTGAGACTTCGTATCTCCTAGAGTTCTTTAGTGGACAGAGCAACGCGAGAGAGAACTATGTTCGTGGCCACAGCTTTGGCGTCCGTTGCATTAAGGATAACTAAGTGGGCTTAGCTTAAGAGGACAGCAAAAAGATAAAACACTATAAAAGTAAATAACTAAAGTATAACCCATAAAAACAAAAGTATTATGCCTGTAAAATTTAAAGTAATTGAAAGAGGTCAGCCTGGCGTAAGCGGTGGTGGCGACAAAAAATGGTACGCCTCTCCTAATATGAGCGGAGAGAAAACCCTAACCGACCTTACCAAAGACATAGAGAAAATCTCTACGGTAAGCGGAGCGGACATCAGAGCGGTACTCTACGCTTTAGTAGATGTAATGCAGTCTTCCTTAGCCAATGGGCAGATTGTTCGTTTGGGAGAGTTGGGCAGTCTGCGTGTGAGTTTCAGTAGTGAGGGCAAAGCTACGGAGAAAGAGGTAACGGCTAGTGCTATTAAACAAGCCAAAGTGATTTTTACTCCTGCCAAAGGAATAAAAGATACCCTAGCGACACTCACTTACGAGAAGGTTTAGGATAACCCCTAAGCACCCTTTAAAAAACCGATGCTTATAAAATCAAAAACTTATAGGCATCGGATTTTTTTTAATAAGCATAAAAATAATTTTTCTAGGCATAATTTTTAGGTGCTGTTCTTTTGGCTCCGCCGAACCACTGCGTTAGGTTTGTTTCAAGGCAAAAGAACTAATCACTTTTAGCTTCGGCACGGGACTGCCCCTGTCATTGCTTAGCGGTCGTCATATAGTAAAGCGTTGTTTATGAAGTTTAGATTGTTTTTAAAACAATAAACCAGTAAAAACCGCGAGATTTTAAATAAATCTCGCGGTTTTTACTTATTTTTGGTTTTTCTAAAAATGAATTAAAGATGATTGAACAGGCCCCTCAAACAGAAAAAACAGATCAAACAATTCCTTTAATGGTTAAATTTCAGCTAGATGGAGTCTTGCAAAAAATACAAGATGAGTATTTATATTGGGATAAGATAAAATATAAAGCTAAGGATTGTGCACCGTTAGAGCTTTGGAGTGCAGTAAAATTATTTCGACTTTTAAGAAGTAAAGAGGTCAAGTTTCATTCGTATAAATTTCACTATGTCATTACAGATTATATACAGAAATCCCTACATCAATTTGATATGCATATTGGGGGAACATTGGGTAGCAATATAGGAATTGCAGAAACGGATAAGACGAAATTTATCATTAGCTCTATAATGGAAGAGGCCATTTCTAGTAGTCAAATGGAGGGTGCTAATACCACTAGGAAAAAGGCCAAAGAGATGATTCGGCAGGATAAGAAACCTAGAAACAAATCTGAACAAATGATTTTAAATAATTTTATTACAATGAAATATATTGTTCAGAATAAGCATGAATATTTGACAGAAGATAAATTATTATACATTCACAAATTAATAACTAATAATACACTAGAAGAGTCTGAAGATGAAGGGAAATTTAGAGATAATGATGAAGTTCAAGTTGTAAATTATGCTGATGGTGAGATAGTGCATACTCCACCTTCGTATACTGAATTAAGTCAACTTATCAACGATTTATGTGTATTTTTTAATGACGATAGTGAAGAGTTTATTCATCCTATAATTAAAGGTTGTATTATCCATTTTATGGTAGGTTGGATACACCCTTTTACAGATGGAAATGGTCGTACTGCCAGAGCTATATTTTATTGGTATATGCTTAAAAAGGGATATTGGTTAACGGAATACTTGTCTATTTCAAGAATTATTAAAGGGACAAAATCTCAATATGAAAAGGCATATCTGTACACAGAGATAGATGAGAATGATTTGACCTATTTCATTACTTATCATATAAAAACAATGGAGAAAGCATTTGTTGCGTTGAAAGACTATATCAATCATAAACAAAAAGAAATATTTCAAGCAGCTAAGTTTATGAAAATACCAGGTGTAAACGACAGAATGGCTCAAGTTTTAAAAATCATATATGATGATCCAGATAGGATTTTGAATACTAAAGAAATAGGAGCAAGATTTAATGTGTCAAGTTACACTGCAAGAACTGATTTGAAATCTCTTGTGGAATTAGGGTTTTTAGAAGTAATTCAGGTAAACAAGCAAAAGCAAAATTTTATAAAATCTTCAACTTTTGAAAGTGTACTAAGAAAATATAAGTTGTAATGTATAATCATCTTTTATAGTATTGTTGTTAGTGAAAATTTAATCCTCCAAAAATTTGTACTTTTGGGGAATGAATAGCGAGGTCTTTCAACTTATAGAGCATACCAACAGAAATATATTCCTTACAGGTAAAGCGGGGACTGGTAAAACTACCTTCCTTAATCATTTTGTGAAAAATACTAGAAAAAGCCATATTGTGGTTGCTCCTACAGGGATAGCAGCTATCAATGCGGGTGGGGTTACTATTCATTCGATGTTTGGGCTTCCTTTAAGACCTTTTTTTCCTACTACCGAAAGGATAGACAGCTATTTAGGAAACAATATACCAGACCTCGTAAAACATTTTAAATACCGAAGCTCTAAACTAAAGCTACTTAGGGAGGTTGAAATCATTATTATAGATGAGGTTTCAATGCTACGAGCTGATGTTTTGGATATGATGGACTTTTCCCTTAGGCATATTCGTAGAAATGGGTTGCCGTTTGGTGGAGTTCAGATGCTTTTTATTGGAGATTTGTACCAGTTGCCACCAGTGGTAAGAGATGAACACAGCTTGCAAAGGTATTATACCTCGCCGTTTTTCTTTAGTGCCCACGCCCTTCGTGGGATAGATTTAGTAACGGTGGAACTTACTAAAGTTTACCGTCAGCAAGACGAAACTTTCCTTAATATTCTCAATGAGATAAGGGAGGGCAATCTTAGCGAGGATAATTATGAAAAGCTCAACTCAAGATACATTAGCGATTTTGACCCTAAAGATGAGACTTATGTTTATTTAACCTCCCACAATCGTATGGCGGACAGTATCAATAGAGAGCGGCTAGAGGCTTTGGGTGGGCGGTCTTATTTTTATAAAGCGGAAGTACGAGACGATTTTAATGAACACCAATATCCCAATGAGGAAATTCTAGAACTGAAAGTAGGGGCTCAAGTGATGTTTATTAGGAATGATGCTAGTCCAGAGAAGCGTTATTTTAATGGTAAATTGGCAGAGGTTACAGCATTAGACCAAGACGAAATCAGAGTGATTATAGACGGCGAAGACGAAGAGTTTACCATAAAACACGAGCTTTGGGAACAAAAACGCTACTTCTTAGATAAAGATAAAAACATTAGGGAGGAAGTGTTGGGCAGTTTTAAACAATATCCTATTCGTTTGGCTTGGGCGGTTACCATACACAAAAGCCAAGGGCTTACTTTTGATAGGCTGATTGTAGATGCGGGGCAGTCCTTTGCATCGGGGCAGGTGTATGTGGCGTTGTCTAGATGTCGTACTTTGGAGGGCATTGTTCTTAAATCTCAAATATCCAAAGCGGTTATTTTTAATGACCAAAGGGTTGCCGAGTTTCAAAAAGAAACCAATGCTAACGACCGCATCAGCGAAATTATAAAATCAGAAAAGCACGATTATAGTGTAGGCAAGGTACTTAGACGGATTGATTGTAATTGGTTTACTAAGGCTTTGGAGGAGTGGTATAATCAGGCTTTGGTTACTAGGGATTTAGATAAGAATAAAGCGAAGAAAATTTATCTATCAGTAAAACCTCAAATAGACAATTGGGTAAAGATATTTGAGAAGCTAGAACGAGTGCTAAAACAAAAAACGCAAAAGTTCATAAAAGGAGAGGGGCAGTGGGACGAAATAGAAGCTAAAGCCAAAGGAGCGGTTAATTATTTTTTTACTCAAACTTTGGAGCATTTTTTCACTCCATTTAAAGATTTTTATGCTGAAACCAAAGGCGTCAAAGGGCTTAAAACTTACAACGCTGAAATCAAACTATTGCTAGACGATTTAGAAGATTATCTTAATGATTTAAAATCGGTATTCTTAATAGATACGACTCTTTTTGACGAAACTAATGAGAAGAGCATTACCACAGAGATTAAAAAAGTGCCTACCCATGTACTGACCTATCAACTATTTGAAGACGGTAAAACCATTGGCGAAATTGCGAAGGAGAGAGGTTTAGTAATATCTACAGTTTATGGGCATTTGGCGAAATTTGCAGAGCAAGGGCTATTAGATTTGTCTAGATTGATAAGTGCTGAAAAAATAAAAACTTTTGAAGAAACCTTTAAACAAGCACCACAAGGCACTCTCTCCGAATGGAAAAAAGTCCTCCCAGATGATTTTGAATATCACGAAATAAGATTGCTAGACAATCATTATCGCTATTTGGAACACAAAGAGGAAGACTAAATTGCGGAACTTTACCCAAAATTTAAAGTTGAAAATCTGCGGTTTTCAGTTGTTTAATCACTTGTTTTAGTTCTGGGAAGTTTGGCATTTCGTCCCATTGTTCGGAGAATTGGTAGAGATTGTCTATGCCTTGATGAAGACTTTCTATAAAATGAGCCTTTCTCTGTATTAGTCCTCTAAAGCCATAAGCTCCCAAAACTTGCATAAATCTAATGAGTTTTATTAGCTCTACGCCGTTTTTAAGTTGGGTTTGAGTTTCTTTGTCGGTATATAGATTGAAATAAAAATTTAGCATTTCTTGTCTAAAGTCTTCAGGGAAGTTGGCTTTTGCTTGGTAAAGCATAGAAATAACATCATAAATCAGAGGTCCTTCCATCGCGGACTGGTAATCTATGAAAAACACCTTATCCGATGCGTTTACCATAATGTTTCTAGATTGAAAATCCCTTATCATCAGTCCACGAGGTTCTATGCGTTCTATACGCTTTACAATTTCTTTAAACTCTTTAAGAAGGGTAGATTTATGGTAATGAAGTTCTAAAGTATCTACCAAAAAGTTTTTGAAATAATATAAATCGTGGGTGATGGGCAAATCGTCATAGGCTTCGTATTCAAAAGTTTTGGAATAGTCTATTTGGTTGAGAGTGCTTTGCTGAAAATGGTACAGAGCCGCTAGGGTTTCTTTTACCAAAAATTTCACTCTGTCGCTTAATCCTTCTTTACTGATGACTTCTGATAAAGTATGGTCGCCTAAGTGGGTTTGGATATAAGTCGTTCTATCTTCGGAGATTTTGAGAAGCTGTGGTGTATTCAGTTTTAAATCAAAAAATAAAGAAGAAAAATAGAAAAACGCTTCATTTTCTCTTAAGTTTTCGTTGTAGGTGATGATGTATTTTTCTCCCGTATGACTTATGCCTACATAATTTACCCGAGCAGAACCACTAGCAGGTAAGGCTTCAAAATATTGGGCGGGACTGCCAAGATAGGTTTCAAAGAATTGTTTTACCGACTGAAAACTCATAATATTTTTTGATTTAATGGACTTAAAATTATTTTTGGCGTTGAGGTGTTTTGCTCATCAATTTTTCTATCACAAGGTAACATACTAAAAATCCTAAAACAAAAATGGAAATTCTAGATAATAAATCTCCTGTTCTGGTGTAGAAAGTAGTACCGTCGTATAGGTTAATATCGGCAACTAAGGCGGTTTGGTCTCCGTAGAAAGTATCGGCTACAATCTCTCCTCTAGCGTCTATATGGGCGGATATACCACTATTTGCAGAACGAGCTACCTCTCGTCTGGTTTCTATGGCTCTTAGTTTTGCATAAGCGAGTAACTGGCGATGTCCCTGAGTAACGCCCCACCAAGAGTCGTTGGTAAGAATCCCTAAAAAGTTAGCTCCTTTCTTTACATAATCGGCAACAAATTCACCGTAAATGCTTTCGTAACAGATAATTGGTGCTATTTTACCTTTATTATAAGGATTGGTAAACACTGCTCGTTCTTTATCCATACCTAATGACGAAATTGTGCCTCCAAAATTAAGCATAGCTTCTCCCAATAAGGGTTTTAGTACAGAAATATAAGGGAATATCTCTACACCTGGGACGAGCTTGGCTTTATGATAAAGCTGATAGGGCAAAGAAGGAGCAATCTGTATAGCAGAGTTATAGTTCTCCAACCAAATTCCTTGGGACGGATAATAGCTTGCTGTTTTGGGAGCTTCATTCTCGTTATAGAATACATTATAAGTAGAAACGCCACCTACAAAAACCGATTTAGGCTGATGGCTAAGATAATCTTCTACCTTTTTAATGAGGGTGCTTTGTTTCAATCCTTTTTCTGACAATCCTCCATATCCTGGGAACGCTGTCTCTGGAGCGAGATAGAAATCTATATTAGAGGTCTGATGTTCTTTAGCGAGATGGAGCAGTTCATCTACTATTTGGATACTGTCTTTTTGGTATTTTTCGGTATAAGGGTTGAGGTCTGGTTGTAGCATCATAGCTCTAACTTTCCCAATAGGTTTTTCATTAAAGTTGTGATATTTAACTAAAGAGATAAGCATAGGCACAACAATAACAGCAGAAACGATACTAATGTTTTTTATTAAATCTTTTCGTACTCTTCCTGCTTCCCAAATTCTTAAAGCATAAAATGCGAGAACATTGATGATTAAAATCCAAAAACTGCCACCAGTAGCTCCTAATGTATCGTACCATTGTATGAGTTTAGGATAGTCGGCAAAGGCATTGCCTAGATGAAGCCAAGGCCAAGAAAACTCCCACTCAAGGTGGAATTTCTCAAAAGCCATCCATACCACAATAAAAAAAGCCAATCCCCAATAGGTGCTTTTAGCATTTTTGTACCAGTGATAACATTGAAAAGCCAAACTCATCAGAAGTGAATTAACTAACACTGGAAATAATACAGCGAAAACGGCGTGAGAGCCATCGGGATTTCTGGCTTCGTATAGCCAGCCTGTGGTAATGCTATTCCATACTAAAAAGGCGATATAAGAACTGCCAAAAACCGCCCAGCCTTTTCTTTTGATATTACTGAATTTAGAAATATCGTGTTCTACCACAAGTAGAGGCACAAAGGCGAAAAATATAAAAAACGGCACACCGTAAGTGGGCCAAGAAACACTGAATAAAAGTCCTGATATAAGGGCTAGAATAATATATTTCATTCTATTATTTTTGGAGAAACAAATTTAGTGTTTTAAAATTGAATATTTTTGCAACCTATGTTAAAAAAGCTGTATCAAATTTTAATACTACCATACACTTTATTGCTTCTATATTTTATGTTTGTGGGATTTGGGCGAACGCCTTACGATTATCATATAGTACGCCTAACACCATTGGTTTCTACATTAGAATTTGTGCAGAAATCGGTGTTGTGGCAAAATGTAGTTATTAACATTTTTGGGAATATCATTATGTTTATTCCGTTTGGATTTTTGGGGTGGTGCTGTCCTAAATATCAAAACCTAAGGATACTCTTGCTAGATTTTATCGTTGCCATTACTATCGTTGAAAGTATGCAATATTTTACACGGCTAGGTGTGTTTGATATAGATGATATTTTGCTAAATACCTTTGGAGTGCTTTTAGGCTATTGGATTTATAAAACAAAGATAGGATTTTCTACTTCTTAAGAATTTTAAATAAATGAATTTCTTTATTTTTCGTTTTGATACTAATAAAGTAAACCCCTGACGGTAAATAAGAGAGGTCTATAGACTTAAGGCGAGAGGTTTTAATCTTCTTCCCCGAAGAATCATAGATGTCGGTATAGTCTATATCTGTTTCGGTGGTGTGTATGTTAACGAAATCTGATGTAGGATTAGGGTGGATAGAAATTTTAGATTTAAAAACTTCTTCAATGCCAAGTTCTCCATCTTCAATACTGATGGGTTCTCTAAACAAAGAGATATCAATATCTTTGTCGGATAGATACGCTTCACAAGTAAATAGTGTGAAATCTTTATCTGTAATATTATTTAGTCTTAGGTTTTCAGAGCTAACATTGGTTTCAGTGTCAAGGTTTTTTAGCCATTGGAAAGAATACCCTTGGCTAGATTCTAGTGATTGAGTTAAGTTAACAGAAGCTCCAATTTTAGTTTTTATAACTGCTGGTTCGTCATACCTTTGTGGAGAGTATGTAAAATCTACTATTTGAGAGGAGCGTGTTAAGTAATTTTTTATATGAGCTGATGTAAATCTATTATTACTAATATCCGTAATAGGAGGTAATGGATTAGGCAACTCTCCTGTAAGTTGATTTCCGTTTAGAGATAAAAACATAAGTTTCTCTAGTTGTAATAGTTCGCTAGGAACATTACCTTCAATTTGATTGTGTGAAAGATTTAGATATTGTAAAGAGGAAAGAGAGCTAATAAAAGAAATACCCTCTTTTATGTGATTACTCGATAAGTTTAGATGTATTAGATTTTCTAGTTTTCCTAAAATAGGCGGAATGTTATTTAAATAGTTTTGGTCTAATGAAAGCCATTCTAATAGATTAAGGTTTTCAATACCGTTAATGCCACTTTCTTTTAAATTGTTTTTGCTTAAATTGAGTGAGATTAACTGTGTTAATGAGTTGACTTCTGCAGGAATAGCTTCCATTTGAGTAGAAGATAAATCTAGTTTTTTTAATGATTTTAGTTTTGATAAATGAGAAAACCCGCCCTTAATGGGATTACTAGATAGATTAAGCTCCTGAATAAAATTTAAAGATGAAACTCTAGATGGTATTTCCTGTAAATTAAAGTTAGATAAATCTAATGCTTTTAAATTAAAAAGTGAGTTTAAAAAAGTATCAGGTGTGGACAAAGACAGTCTATTACCACCTAAAATTAGTGTATGGAGTTGAGTTAAATTTGTAAACTGATTTGAAATATCTCCTTCAAAATTATTATTTGATAAATCTAGTAGTTCTAATTGATTCAAATTATTTATAGAAGACACATCTCCAGATAAATGGTTACTACTTAGGTCTAAAACTTTGAGGTTTTTTAATCCTGTAAGAGAAGGGAGCTTTCCGTGAAGCAAATTTCCGTTCAGTCGTAGTTCTGTAACACTTCCGTTATTTGTATTGACGCCAAACCATTCTGACGGGTCGGCAGACAAATCCCAAGTTCTATTCCAGTTTTTGCCATCAGTTTGCTGATAAATTTGAACCAACACTTCCTTCTCAGATGCTATTATGTCTTGAGCATTTAAAAAAGAGTAAAATGCAAAAAATAGAAAATATAGAAATGTTTTCAATAGCTTTGACTTTTTGAAGGGCAAAGATATGAATTTCAGTTCCATTATCCATTAAAATACTGCCATACTATACTGCCTTTAGACTTGCCCAAAATTTCCTCTAAGGTTTCCTGTGAGGCTTCTTTAATACGCTTTACTGATTTTAGTTTACTTAGCAATAGCTCTATGGATTTAGCACCAACACCTGGAATTTCTTCTAATTCTGATTTTATGGTGCTGTTGGTCCTTCTAGTGCGGTGGTGCTTCACTCCGAAACGGTGGGCTTCGTCTCTCACTCTTTGTAAGACCTTAAGTGTTTCCGAAGTTTTGTCTAAATATAAAGGAATAGGGTCGTTAGGGAAAAATAGCTCTTCCAACCTTTTGGCAATACCTATGATGGAGATTTTACCATATAAATCTAACTTTTTTAAACTTTTAACGGCAGAGCTTAGCTGCCCCTTACCACCATCTATCAAAATCAGTTGAGGTAGAGGCTCGCCTTCATCTAAATATCTTTTATATCTTCGGTAAATCACTTCTTCCATAGAAGCGAAGTCGTTAGGGCCTTCTACGGTTTTGATATGGAAAATACGGTAATCCTTCTTGCTTGGTTTACCGTCTTTAAAGACGACACAGGCAGATACTGGATTAGTCCCTTGTATATTAGAATTGTCAAACCCCTCAATGTGTCTTGGCTCTTCCGGAAGTCTAAGCAGCGTTTTCATTTCTGCCATAATGCGGTTGGTATGGCGGTCGGGGTCTACAATTTGGATTTGCTTTAGTTTTTCTAGACGATATTCTCTCGCGTTTTTTTCGGAGAGTTCTACAATTCTCTTTTTGTCGCCCACTTTTGGAACGATGAGTTTCACTTGAGGAATTTCGGTGCCTAAATGGAATGGTAGTAATATTTCCTTAGATTCAGACTGAAATTTATCTCTAATTGCAACTACAGCTTCTTCTAGTATTTCCTCGTCGCTTTCTTCTAGTTTTTTTCTGAATTCGGAAGTATAACTTTGAACAATATTTCCATTTCTGATTTTAAAATAATTGATGTAAGCCGCCGTTTCATCACTCACCATACCAAAAACATCTACATCATCTATACTAGGATTAACCACAGTGTGTTTAACCTGATAATCTTCCAAAAACTCCAACTTTTCCTTTACCATTTGAGCTTTTTCAAACTCTAGGTTGGAGGAGTGTTTTAGCATCTCCTCTTCTAAGTGGGCTTTTGCCAAACGGAAATCTCCTTTTATAATTCCTCTTACAGCATTGATTTTCTTTTCATAATCTTCCTCACTTTCAAGACCTTCGCAAGGACCTTCGCAGTTTTTAATATGGTATTCTAGACAGACTTTATAATTGGCTTTTTCTATCCTATCTTCGGAAAGGTTAAGCGTACAAGTCCTGATTTTATAGAGGTTTTTAATGGTTTCTAAAAGTACCTTCGCGGGTTTTACTTTAGCGTAAGGGCCATAATATTCGGAGCCATCTTTAATGCGTTTTCTGGTGAGAAATAGCCTAGGGAAAGGTTCATTTTTGATACACAACCAAGGGAAACTTTTGTCGTCTTTCATCATAATATTGTAGAAAGGCTGATGTTCCTTGATGAGGTTGTTTTCTAAAAGGAGGGCGTCGTATTCGCTAGGAACTATGGTAATCTCCAAGCGGTGGATTTTTTTAACCATAATTCTGGTCTTGTAACCCACTTGACTTTTATTGAAGTAGGATAGTACCCTGTTTTTAAGGTTTTTGGCTTTCCCTACATAGAGCAGTTGTCCCGCTTCGTCATAGTAGCGGTAAACGCCAGGTTCTTTTGGTAAAGTTTTTAGCTGAAGTTCTAAAGTCTCATTCACCTCGCAAAAGTACAAAATTTATAAGACTACATTAAGGGGGAAGACAAAACTGCGTTAGGTTTGGGTCAAGCCAAAAGTACAAGCATATACATTTATCTCCTTTCTTTTGCCTTGAAGCAAAAGAAGCAAAAATCCAAGACTGCAATCCCTTTGGCTAAACCTCATTACTAAAGGCTAAAATCCCCAAAACTAGTTCCAGAGCTTCTGCCCACACCAATGCTCAAACAGTGGATATTTTTTAACGTCTTTAGTAAAGAGGTTCTTAACGACGTCGGGCTTAGAGATCATATATGTTAATTGTAACTTTCAAAAATACTGTAGATTCTAGTTAAAAAAAACAATGTTTTGTGTCAATATGGTATATATAAATTTAAAACTCTTAAATAATTATGAAATAATGACATAAATATATGCATCTTAACTATTGAGCATAAAAATTGTGATAGATTCATAAATATTTAATTTATGAAAATAATTGTACACACGACAAAAGCTAAAACACTTTATGGTGCTATTAACTCTAAAATTGAAGAAGAGTTAAAAACTTGGGAAATTGTGAACATTTCTGGAAATGAAATTGTTTACACACATACTCCAGAGCAATGGCGTGGTAAAGCGTTAGTTTATCCTTTAGCTCACAAAGACGGACTTGAACTAGAAATAACTTGGTGGAAGGATTGTGAACCCGATGAAGCAACTAAAGGATATATTTTGGGTAGATTTACCGAAATATTGATGGTTCATTTTAGAAATTTATTTGATTATCTAGAAATTCGCGGATAGCATATAGTCTTTGTAAAAAACGGAGTTAAGCCTATTAATATTCGCTTACAAAATATTTTTTAGGTAACCATCTATTAGTTTTTGATTTAGGAACTAGCCCTTTAGCAACATTTGGAAATTATCGCATCCAATGTTGCTAAAGGGCAGTCCCGTGCTGAAGGGAAACCTAACCTTCGTTCTTGAATTTTTGGTCCTTTTGTTTCAAGCCAAAAGAACATAAGTATTTACTCTATATCTTCTTTTCCTTGATGAAACCTAATGCATTAGTTCTGCTTTGCCCTCACTACTGATGCTCTCTCAAAAGATAGTTGAGACTACTGAAAGCCTAGCTAGGTTTCCACCAAAGTATCACTAGGTTCTGTAACACCTGTGGATAAAGGCTTTCCGAAGATAAGCCAGATAGGCTAAAAAACCTGCGCAGGTTTCACCAAAAACTACCGCAGGTTTTACCCAAAACCACAGCAGGTTTTATACAAAACTACCGCAGGTTTCTTTAGAAATCTGCGGTAGTTTTTAAGGTGCATAGATAGGACGATTTACTTCGCTTTTTCAAAGCCTGCCGCCTTCATACTATCTAAGATGCGTTTACCGGGGCGGTAATTAACACCTACCGATTTGATGAGGCTTTGGGTAAAATCTTTCTCCGTGGCGGCTCCGCCGCTGCTTAGGGTAGGATACAGCGTTCCCAACTTCTCCAAACGGACGATTTTGCTGTCCGACAAAGCGTTTTGTATCACATTCTCTAAAGCGATGATAACGCCTTTAATATCTGCCTCACTTAGGGCAGAAAACTTTTCTATTTGTTTTACGAGCTCGTCTATACCTATCTCGCCGTCTGTGGTGGCGTTGGCATACCACTTTTTGTTACCGCCGCCGCTTACACCGGGCTGACCTCTTTCAATTACTTTAAATTTAATTGACATAATACTTTTGTTTTATGGGTTATACTTTTATTCTTACGGTGTAAATTCCCCTCTCGCAGAGGGGGCAGGTGCGTGCCTGACGGGGTGTGAAGGTTGTATGCATTCATTAACACCTCGCCCTGCGGGTGCCCCTCTTAAAAAGAGGGGAATTCTCCCGTACGGTTAATCTTTAATGCAACGCACACTAAAGCCCATTGCATTGTAGTTTCCACTATTCAATCCTGCGGAATAATAGTTAAAATTCATATCCCAGCCGCGTTGTCCGTAACTATCGTATGAGCTACCTGACCAATACCAACCTTGACTAGAAGCATTTGAGAATCCCCCTGACGACCCATTACGGAAACCACCAGCTGGAAGTTTTAAGTCTTTCTCTTGCCACATCGCAGTGGAATTGGAATATGGGTTCTTGATACTAGTTATAGCTTGATGTAAAGCCATTTGTTCATCGTGTGTAGGTACATGATAACCTGTAGGACAAGGGTTGTTAGCACCTCCTGAAAGCCACAAATTAGTTGGAGAAGAACTTGAATATGAAACCCAATTATTATTACTATAACTAATAAATTTATTAGTTCCTGCGTTAGTCCAAGAATTAGAATAGGACCCATACCCTGTATACTTAGGTGTACCATTATTAGTACTAGCCCAATTAATCAACTCATGCCCATCAGGGTTACGCTGCCACTGGAATAAGGAACCGTACGCTCTCCAGTCTCTCTTTATTTGGTCAGCCGTAGGATTAGATAATTCTTGCCCTGTATTGTAATCCAATGCTCCCGCTTGACGCAACGGATTAAAATACGGTGAACCTATCCTCGCGTATTCTGCTCCTAAATTATTGCTAAGCCAAGTTCTGCCGTCTGGACCTTGGATAGGAATGTAGATAAACTGGTGTTCTAATACCTTCTCTCCGTAGCCTACACAATCAAATGTTGTTTTACCAAAACAACGGTCTGGGATACCCCCAATGCCTTTAAGCACTACACTATACTGCTGTCCGTTTAGTGTGTAAGGTATGGTGGCAATAGTATATTCTTCCCCTGGAGGTAACATTTTTACGAGATATTCTTGGTCATTTCCTCCCACGGTAATGGTGGCATCTAGATAACCATTCACGCCAAAGTTGCCTGCTGGGATATTAAGTGTAAGCGTATTGGTATCATTACCTTGTCCTGCAGTGGTAGCTACCGCTTGAGAGGTTACCTCGTTATAAGACCCACTACCGTTAGTATAAGGTATTTTTACCACCAATTTATTCGTTCCATTATTTATCTTGCCTTGGATTTCCGTTTTTGGTGTGGTTCCGTCATAA
>NZ_LEKU01000018.1:0-19928 GCF_009932355.1 Riemerella anatipestifer | reverse complement strand
ACACACACACACACACACACACACACACACACACACACACACACACACACACACACAAATAGTTTCGTGGGTATGCGTCGTATTATCTAGAAAATTTTTTAGACTTTTATTGTTGATAAATAGCACTCCCCCAACACTGGTTGGGGGTATTTTGCGTTTAGCATACGCCAAGTTTTGTTTTCATAAATATCTGCTAGAAGCCTCCTTAGTTCATAAGTTTAATTTGTTGTTTTGGTTAGGGGTTTCTAGCGTACAGAAGGGGTATTTTGCCCTTTCTGTCTTAGCCTTCCTCCTCGTTTTGTGTGTGTTGAGAGGAGGGAGGTGTTTTTTAAGGCTAGAGGCGAGATATAAGAGTTTAGAACTTAGTATAGCCTCACCAATCCTTAAACCGAACCTCCAACCTCTAATACCCAATATCTAACCTCTAATATCTATAACCCTTTAAATATTAAACCTTATGAAAAAGATTTTATTATGTGTGGTGTTTCTGCCTTTAGTGCTGAACGCCCAAGATTACAGCGGCAGAGTGGGCATCAATACCAAAGAGCCACAAGCCACTCTAGATATTTCCAAGAAAGAATTAAATACACTCCCAAGTGGTCATACGCAGGGCGTATTGTTTCCAGAGTTTAGCACTACCGAGCGTTCTACCTTTACCAACCCTAAAAAAGGCACGATGATTTACAATACCGACAAAGAGTGCATTGAGATTTATAGAGGCATTTTGGGAGGTGTCTACCAATGGGCATGTTTGCCCGATGTAGGGAGTAGCAAAGCCCAAAGCGTAGCGGTAACCCCTCAAGGGTTTGAGGGCTCTTATGTGGGTGGTGTTCCGCTTACCGCTACCAATAAAGTCAAATTTAAGTTAGAAAACAATTCGTTTAGTAGCGTTAATTCTTCATTTGCCGATGCGGTAAGTATTCAGAATGGCAACGCCAGCATTAGCATTACTGGTTGTAGTTGGACGCTACTGCCTTCGGGTACTGGGGGTAATTGTTTTGGAAATAATACCGTTAATTTAGCTTCGGGTCAGGCAGCATTATTAACTTACATCATGAGTGGCACACCCGAAACAGGCACTTTGACGGCTAATTTTAGCAAACTCGGGGCACAAGCCGACCAACAGACCCAAGTAGGTCTAGGCTCTGCCACCATTACCTCACCGAAGACTGCGTATGTAGTATCGCTTACTTATGATGGGACGACCCCAAAAACAGAGGTTCAAGGTAAAATCAACAATACCACAGATAAACTCATTGTAAAAATTCCTTATACCAATGGTAGTGGTTCTTATAATGCCGTAACCTCTCAAACCATAACCACCGCATTAGGTGAGGGTAATGATACCAATACCCTAACACTCACAATTCCTGCAGGGAACTTTGGCGTTAATGGGGATTTAGAGGCGACCATTACTGTTGGTGGAGGCGATGGGGAGTATCTCGTAAAAATGTTACCACCAGAGCAAGAGTACATTATTGCCACCATACCTTACACGCTTAACGGACAGCAGTATAGTGTAGTGCTTAAAGGCATTGGCGGTATTCCTGACCGTTGTTTTGGTAAGACCACTTTTGACTGTGTGGGTTATGGTTCAACTACAGAAAAAGAACACCAGTTTATCTATCTTCCTATCCAAGGACCAGATGGAAAAACTTGGCTTAACAACAACCTTGGGGCGGAGTATGCTCGCGTAGGTTCTCAATGGTTTAACCCAACGCGTCAAGCTGGGGCTTTAGATTATACAAAAACTGCCACCGCAGAACTGCTTTCTACCCCTACTGCCGAGCAGATTAAAAAAGACTGGCGGGCGTACGGTTCATTGTTCCAATGGCAGCGTAACCCTGATGGGCACGAACTCATCACTTGGACAAATGCTACAAGTGGCACACCTAAATACTCAGGTTCTGGTTCTGTATCCTCATCTTGGACTAACGCTGGGACTAATAAGTTTATTCCTTACAATAATTCAGGGGCTTCATGGGTAAATAGTTCAACCAACCAATCAGGCCCTCATAATTTATGGCAGATGAATGGTTCTAACAATCCTTGTCCTGTGGGTTATCATGTTCCTACTCACGCGGAGCAGGTGGCTTTACATAATGCCATTACAGGACAAAGTTTAGGTAATAGTTATTCTTCTTCTTCAGCGATGTGGAACGAGCAGTTGCTCCGCCTGCCCGCCAGTGGTCAGCAAAACGCCGACGATGCCACGCTCAGCCTTCAGAGTAACTACGTTTGGCTGTGGAGCAGCGAGCAGTACGATAGCAACTACACGTGGTACCTATGGTTCAATAGTGGCAGTAGCTACGCGGGCTACCGCAGCTTTCGTGCGTATGGCTTTAGCGTCCGCTGCATTAAAGACAACTAAGTGGGCTTAGCTCAAAAAAACAAAAGGGTAAAACACCCACCTTATATATAAGATAAATAAACTAAAGTATAACCTAAAAAACTAAACAATTATGGCAGAAAGCAAAAACAACATTATTACCCATGGGCTTAGTGGCAAGGTGGGAGACCTTATTATCTTTAGCCAAAGAAATGGCAAAACCATAGTGTCTAAAGTGCCACAAAAGACAGACAGAAACTCAACCAAGCAGCTAGAGCACCAGCAGAAGTTCCAAAAAGCAGTACTATATGCCAAAAACGCACTACTAGACCCTAGTTTAAAGGAGGCTTACGCCACAGAAGCCGCTAAAAAAGATGGCATTACCTCTTATAATATAGCCGTAGCAGACCTCCTAAACGCTCCCAAAATAGAAAAAATAGACCTTTCTAGTTACACGGGCAAAAAAGGAGACCTTATAAAAGTACAAGTGTATGACGACTACAAAGTAGAGCAAGTAAGCGTACACATCTACAATCAAGACGGCAGTTTGGTAGAAGAAGGCACCGCCACGCTAAAGGGGCTAGACTGGGTATATACCGCCAAAGCCAACAATGAGGAGCTATCGGGGGACAAAATCATCATCAGAGCCACAGATACCCCAGCCAACCTTGTAGAGCAAGAAACCCTACTATAAAGCAGGGCAAAAACACAAAGCCCACCAGCAAAAAGGCAGACCGTTAAGGTCTGCCTTTTTTTTAGTTGGTAATAAAAGTATAACAAATAAACCAGCCCAAAACCTAAAAACAAAACCACCCTCCTAGCTTATAGAGAACTTATAGCGACCTTATAGCGGTGCACTTAAAAAAGAAAACTTAATATTAAAATAAAGTTAAATCCAAATAAAAGGCTCAATTCTTGCATTACTGTAGAAGTTATAGTTTAATTTATAAAATCTATCATTATTATAAATTTAATTGTTTTTATAAATTAAAATATTCCGTTACCTTTGCATCAATAACTCATTAAAATAATACAAAAAAATATGGAAAACACAGGAAAATGTCCGTTTCCACATGGACAACAAGAACAACCAAAATCAACAGGAAAATGTCCCGTAGCACACGGAGCAAATACCGAAATGGGAGACTCTGTAATGGAGTGGTGGCCAAAAGCACTTAATTTAGACATTCTACATCAGCACGATACTAAAACTAATCCTTTAGGAGAAGATTTCAATTACGCCGAAGAATTTAAAAAATTAGATTTAGAAGCCGTAAAAACCGATCTTAAAAACCTAATGACCGAAAGCCAAGATTGGTGGCCTGCAGACTGGGGACACTATGGGGGACTTATGATTCGTATGGCGTGGCACGCCGCAGGTACTTACAGAATTGCAGACGGTAGAGGTGGCGGAAACAACGGAAACCAAAGATTTGCCCCGCTTAACTCTTGGCCAGATAATGCCAATTTAGATAAAGCTCGCCGTTTACTTTGGCCTATCAAAAAGAAATACGGTAACAAACTTTCTTGGGCAGACCTTATGATTTTAGCAGGAAATATGGCTTACGAGTCTATGGGCTTAAAGACATTCGGCTTTGCAGGTGGTAGAGAGGATATTTGGCACCCAGAGAAAGACATTTATTGGGGTTCTGAAAAAGAGTGGTTAGCCGCAACAGAAAACAGATATGAGTCTGATGAAAACCGTGATAGTTTAGAAAATCCGTTAGCGGCTGTGCAAATGGGCTTAATATATGTAAACCCAGAAGGTGTAGACGGCAAGCCAGACCCTCTAAAAACAGCAAGAGATATGCGTACCACTTTTAAGCGTATGGCAATGAACGATGAGGAAACGGTTGCACTTACTGCTGGAGGACATACCGTAGGGAAAGCCCACGGAAACGGAAATGCTGCTCTTTTAGGTGAAAGTCCAGAAGGAGCTAATATAGACGAGCAAGGCTTTGGGTGGAACAATCCTCACTGGGACGGAAAAGCAGCCAATGTAGTAACCAGTGGTTTAGAAGGTTCTTGGACGACTCACCCAACTCAGTGGGATAATGGATTTTTTGATTTACTTTTCAAATACGAATGGGAACTTAGGAAAAGTCCAGCTGGAGCGTGGCAATGGGAACCTATCAATATTGCAGAGGAGGATATGCCTGTAGATGCGTCTAACCCAAGCGTAAAGAGAAACCCAATGATGACCGATGCGGATATGGCACTTAAAATAGACCCTGAATACCGCAAGATTTCGGAAAAATTCCATCAAGACCCTGCTTATTTCTCAGAAGTATTTGCGAGGGCGTGGTTCAAATTAACACACAGAGATTTAGGACCTAAGAGTCGTTATTTGGGAGCAGATGTGCCTCAAGAAGATTTAATTTGGCAAGACCCAATCCCAACGGTAGATTACACACTCACCGATGCAGAAGTTAAAGAATTAAAAGAAAAAATTCTTCAAATAGGTTTAACTCGCACCGAGCTTATCAATACAGCGTGGGATTCAGCAAGAACTTTCAGAGGTTCAGACTTTAGAGGAGGGGCTAACGGAGCAAGAATCCGCCTTGAGCCACAAAGAAACTGGGAAGGCAACGAACCAGAGAGGTTAAATAAAGTATTAAATGCTTTAACGCAATTCCAATCAACTTTAGCCAAAAAAATCAGTTTAGCAGACCTCATCGTACTAGGAGGAAGTGCTGCCGTAGAACAAGCAGCAAAAGAAGCTGGTGTTGAAGTAGAAGTTCCATTCTATGCAGGAAGAGGAGACGCTACACAAGAAATGACCGATGTAGAATCTTTTGAACCACTAGAACCACTACACGATGGTTTCAGAAACTGGGTAAAAAAAGAATATGCCGTAACGCCAGAAGAAATGCTACTAGATCGAGCTCAACTTATGGGGCTTACTGCACCGGAAATGACAGCTTTAGTGGGTGGTATGCGAGTACTAGGCACTAACTATGGTGACACAAAACACGGTGTATTTACTCATAGAGAAGGCGTACTAACCAACGATTTCTTTATAAACCTCACCGATATGAATTACGCTTGGAAGCCAGCAGGAAGCAATCTTTACAACATTGTGGATAGAAAAACAGGCGTTACCAAATTTACTGCCACTCGTGTAGATTTGGTGTTTGGCTCTAACTCTATTTTGAGGGCTTACGCAGAAGTTTATGCCCAAGACGACAACAGAGAAAAGTTTGTAAAAGACTTCGTAAAAGCATGGGCAAAAGTAATGAATGCGGATCGCTTTGATTTGAAATAATAAAATTTATTTAACAAAAAATACCCCTTTACTCATCATGAATAAAGGGGTATTTTTTTGAAAAAAGTCGTATTTTTGCGTCTGTAATCTATAAAATTAAATTAAAATGAAAAAACTTATTCTCCCTTTTGTAGCTATGGCTACTTTTGTAGCGTGTAATAACAATGACAGACTAGAGGAAACGCCTGTTGAACAGTCGGTTCTACCTATTAAAATGAAAAGTGGCTATTACGATGAGCAAGGTACTTTTCATTTACAGTCAGATGTTAGGCTGGATTATTCAGGTAATAAACTTTCAAAAATCACCTATTTAGAAACAAGTCAAGACGGTAGTCAGTCTACAGATGTCACTACGATTACATACCAAGGGGATTTAATTACCAAAATATCAGATCCCGAAAGCACTTATACATTTACATACGATAATCAGGGGAATCTGATTAAAGAAGTTGAAGAGTATGTTGGTGAGAATACTATCTATACACGTACTTGTAACTATACTATTTCTGGGAATAAAGTAACGGCTAATTACACACAAACCAACACTTATAGTGGTAGCAGTAATACAAGTGAGGGGACTATTGTTTTTACTTTGGATGCTAATAAACAGGTAATTCATTCTTTAGATACTAGTAAGTCTTACCAATCGACACATGAAGCTACTTATGTTTATGATACTAAAAATGCCGCTTTTAAAAATGTAACAGGTCTTGACAAGTTAAGCTATAGCTCTTTTAGAGGAGAGCAACTTTCGGTGCCTCATAATATCATCGCATCTAGTGAAGAGTACAAATCTTCCTACACGAATAATCTTTCAGAATATAAACACCAGAATGAGTACAATACCCTTAATTTCCCTCTTAAAAAAGATATTTTACACAAACAAGAGGATGGGAGCTTTAAGAAAACAAGTACCATTACAATAGAGTATAATAAATAATCTAAAACCATATTGACGTAAAAAAATCGCCTTCATCATTTGGAGGCGATTTTTGTCTAAAATAATTAGGGCATGCCGGCTCCCTAACCCCAAAGCTAGTGCCTCGCCGTCGGGCTTTCGGCTATATCTTTTTCTTTTTTTCAACACCAAAGCCCAATCCCAAAAAAGAAAAAGGATACCGCCTCTATCCCTCACGCACCATCACATTATTAAAAAAAATTGAGTTCAATCATATAGATTAAACCCAACTCTTCCAAAAATTATATATCAACTTTATTTCCTACGAATTTTCTAACACATATTGGAACATTAGAGGTGCACAAATCGTAGCATCACTTTCCACGATAAATTTAGGTGTGTCTATATCTAATTTACCCCAAGTGATTTTCTCATTTGGTACTGCCCCAGAGTATGAACCGTAAGAAGTGGTTGAATCTGATATTTGGCAGAAATAAGACCAAAACGGAATATCGTGCATTTCCATATCTTGATAAAGCATTGGTACCACACAGATAGGGAAATCTCCCGCAATACCTCCTCCAATTTGGAAGAAACCAACTCCCTTACCACCACAGTTTTTAGTGTACCAATCAGCTAGATAAGTCATATACTCTATCCCTGATTTCATCGTAGAAGGGTTTAATTCTCCTTTGATACAGTAGCTAGCAAAGATGTTCCCCATTGTAGAATCTTCCCAACCTGGTACAACGATAGGTAAATTTTTCTCAGCAGCCGCTAACATCCATGAGTTCTCTTTAGGTATTTCATAATACTGCTCAAGTACACCAGATAGTAGCATTTTATACATATACTCGTGAGGGAAATATCTTTCTCCTTTAGCTTCTGCATCTTTCCAAATTTCTACAATGTGTTTTTGAAGTCTTCTGAAGGCTTCCTCTTCTGGAATACAAGTATCCGTTACACGGTTAAGACCTCTCTCTAATAAATCCCACTCTTGCTGAGGTGTTAAATCTCTATAATTAGGCACTCTCTCGTAATGAGAATGTGCTACCAGATTCATCAAATCCTCCTCTAAATTAGCTCCTGTACAAGAAATGATTTGAACTTTATCTTGTCTTATCATTTCTGCTAGAATCTTACCCATCTCTGCGGTAGACATTGCTCCCGCTAAGGTAATCATCATTTTACCACCATCTTTTAGGTGTGCTACATAACCTTTAGAAGCATCTACTAATGCAGCAGCATTAAAGTGTAAATAGTATTTTTCTATAAATTCAGTAATCGGTTTACTCATAATTTTTTATTTATCGCAAATATAAGGATTTTTAGATTTATACCTATCTAATCTCATTTACTTAAAAGTAAAAAGCCGAAGTATAAACTTCGACTTTTTTATCTTATTACCACAATTATTGATTGGTAAAAATCAAATTGTTAGTATTTGTTACTTGCTACCACCAAACAATCCACCTAATAGACCACCTAGTCCTCCACTTTGTTGTTTGTTGTCTCCTCCACCTAAGACACTTCCTAAAATATCATTGAGCGGATTACCGCCTCCTTGTTGTGATTGTCCACCACCTAGAACACTTCCGAGTAAATCTGTAAGAGGATTACCTCCACCTCCTTGTTGTGCTTCCTGAGAACCTTGTCCTAAAATACCTCCTAGTAAGTCCGAAAGTCCTCCTCCTGAAGTTACATTATTTTCTCTCTTTTGTTTTCCTATATATCCCATAATAACAGGAGCTAACATCGCCATCAAAGGTCCTATTTTATCCATAGAAATCCCTGTATTTTGAGAAAGCTGATTTTCTACAGTTGATTTTTTATCTCCAAAAATGTGACTTAGAATGCTATTACCTTCCTCTTGTCTATTTTCTACCTGACTTACATCATCTAATATACTACCATCATGGTCTTTTTCTAAAGCATTATTAAGTGCTTCTGCCTCTTTTTCATCTTTAGATTTATTTCTAAGGTAAGAAATTACTAGTGGCGTTGCTACCACCAATAAAGCCATAATTTGACTTTTGCTAATTCCAAACTTTGATTCTGCTTTTTCTGCTACTTGTGTTCCTGGGTTTCCTGTGATAAGGTCTAATAAACTCATTTTAATTTAAATTTTTATGTTGTTTTGTAACCTATCAAAAACCATTCCTAATTTTTAAATATAGGTACATTACTGCAAGCTTCCCCAAACATCAAAGATTTAACAATTGGCTTTAATTTTTCAACTAACTCAATATAAGCATTTTCTGGAATATTTTCATCTGTACAACCTTTTACTAAAACTCTTTTATCTTTTAGATTAGAAAAATCATAATCATTTAGAGCTTGATGCATAATGAGTAACTCTAACTCATCTTTATCACCATAAATTACCTTCTTAGCAATTCCAGATAATTGAGATGCAATTAAAAAATAAGCCCACAAAGGGACAATGGCTTCCGCAGAGTTATAGATGTAAACATAAGCATCTTTATATGAATCTAACTCTAGCCCCTTCACTTTTTCTCTGAAATCTTTTTCTTTAAGAACCAACTCTTGGAATAAAAATGGCTTCAAATCTATCCCTAACCTTTTCCCTTTAGGGACTAAAGAAGATAAATCAAAATTAACTAATCCGCTTTCTGCGACTTTATTTTTAATCTCTGACATTGCTTTTATAAAATGAATTTAGCCCATCAATTATTTAAAATTGATATTATACTTTACATTTTTGTAGTCGTCTAGACTTGCTTTTAAAGAACCTACTGCAAGCTCCGCTTTTAGTTCCACGGGGATATGATTAGCATCGTTTGTTACCCACATTGTTACTCCTTCTTGGTCTTTAAATACTCGTCCACTCATTACCGAAGGGATAATTTTAAGACATTCTACCTTACCAAATTTAGTTCTTTTGGTTTCTACACCCGTAACTCTCAACTGGAAAGGAAACATTTCATCATCAATCCATACATTCATTTTTATGCTTGTTCCTACTTTTAATGCAGAATTATCTCTACTTCTTAAGTAATAGAAAGCAGAAAGCATATCTTGTATACCTTTGACTGATTTTAGAGTTTTAGAACCATTAGACGGTGTTTTCTTATCGGTTAAAATAAGTGTTTGGTTGGAATGATTAAAAACCGTTTCTAAATGCTGTCTATAACTACCCTCTTGCACATTTCGCACATAGAAGCTAGGTAACGCAGTGCTGATATTGATATAGCTTTCATAAAGGTCTTCTACCTTGAAGAAAGCCCTTACAGCTCCCGTGGTTTTACCTGTTCCTTTTACATAATAATGAGGTTCACCTTTATAGGTTGTCTCCTTAATATTAAGTGTAGCATAACCTGCGTTTAATATTCCATAATGAATTCTATAAGTTAAAGTTTCTCCAGACTTAATATTGGTAATTTGCGACCACAAACCTGCCGAAATTACAAGAGTCATTAAATATAATATCTTTTTCATACTTTTAAAATTTACAAATACTTTGCCAACTCACCCCATAACATTATGGTTTATGTAACTAAAGTTACGATGTAGTTTCAACAAAATTAGTACTTTTGCAAAGATATATAATTTAATTCCAAAGTTTTTTACATATTATGATTACTACAGATTTACTCATTATAGGAGCAGGACCTACGGGGCTTTTTGCCGTTTTTGAAGCAGGATTGTTAAAACTCAAATGCCACATCATAGACGCTTTGCCACAACCTGGTGGACAATTAGCTGAACTTTATCCTAAGAAACCTATTTTTGATATACCAGGTTATCCGTCTGTAAATGCGGGAGAGTTGGTGGATAATTTAATGGAACAGATTAAACAATTTCAACCAGGGTTTACTCTAGCAGAAACTGCTGTAAGTCTAGAAAAAATAGATGATGAATGGTTTGAAGTAATTACCAATAAAGGAACAGTACACCGTGCCAAAGCAGTAGCAATAGCAGGAGGGTTAGGTACTTTTGAACCGAGAAAACCTCTTCTAGAAAACTTAGAAAAATATGAGGAAAATGGTGTGGAGTATTTTGTAAAAGACCCAGAAGTTTTTAGAGATAAAAAAATTGTAATTGCAGGGGGCGGAGATTCTGCTTTGGATTGGAGTATCTTTTTGTCTAATGTAGCTAAAGAGGTTACTTTGGTACACAGACGAAATGAATTTAGAGGAGCCTTAGATTCTGTAGAAAAAGTACAAGAGCTGAAAAACCAAGGTAAAATTAACCTTGTTACACCTGCAGAAGTGGTAGAGCTTAAAGGTTCTAATACTTTAGAAAGTATTGTGATAGAGCGTGAGGGTGAAAAAACGGAAATAGAGACAGATTATTTCATTCCTCTTTTTGGACTTACACCAAAACTCGGTCCTATCGCTGATTGGGGACTAGAAATAGAGAAAAACTCTATAAAAGTAAATAACGCTCTAGACTACCAAACCAATAGAGAAGGTATTTATGCTATTGGTGATATCAATACTTATCCTGGTAAACTAAAACTGATTTTATGTGGCTTCCATGAGGCAACTTTAATGTGCCAAAGCGTTTACAACAGGCTTAATCCTGGTAAGAAATATGTGCTAAAATACACTACCGTGAGCGGTGTTGATGGGTTTGATGGCAGTAGAAAAGAGGCAGAGAAAGCCGTTGTTAAAAAAATAGACTAAAAATTATGGCTGATATTCAACTAAAAATTACTGATAGAGAGGGTGTACAGCACGACATAGTAGCTCCCACAGATATGTCTATGAACCTTATGGAGGTGATAAGAGCTTACGAATTGGCAGAGGAAGGTACTGTAAGTGTATGTGGCGGAATGGCGATGTGTGCGTCTTGTCAGGTTTATATTCTTAATGATGTGCCTCTACCTAAAAAAGGCGATGAGGAAGAAGCAATGCTTTCCGAAGCTTTTGATGTTAAGGAAAACTCGCGTCTAGGCTGCCAAATCCATATAACGGAAGAGATAGATGGCTTAGAGGTGGAAATAGCACCTTATTCTTAGAAAAATAAAAAAGAGGCATCATAAATTGCCTCTTTTTTTATTTAATCCATTTGATTATACTTTCTCATCAGTTTTTCGTAGAAGTTTTGTGGCAATAGCCATTTTAGAGGTACGCCTATCTTCTGCCCCAACTTACCAAAATAATAGTGGGCTTTCCATTGTTTTTTAGTCAAAAGATTTTCTATATATTCAGCTACTTTTATAGGCTCTGTGCCGTCGTCCACATGAGCGTTCATCACTTGGTAAACTTTATCGAAAGTATTTTTGTACGGCTCCGATACTTGAGATTGCACTCTGTGATTGGCAATATTAGTCTTGATGTCGCCTAAATGCAAAGAACACACTTTGACACTCCATTCGGAAACTTCGTACCTCATCGCTTCCGTCACTTTATCCAAAGCAGATTTTGAGGCAGAATAAAATCCTCTAAAAGGCAAGCCCATCTCGCTCCCTATGCTAGAAATATTGATGATAGCACCTTCTTTTTGCTCCCTCATACTTGGCATTACTGCGGTCATCATCTGAGCTGCTCCCACCAAATTAAGATTAAAGAGTTTATGTATATCTTCTTTAGACGCATCTTCTACCGCTCCTACCATACCCATACCCGCATTATTGATGAGAATATCTATCGCTTTTTCTTTTGATAAGATGTGATTTATAGCTGACTTAACTTGCTCGTTTTCGGTAATATCTGTTGCGATGGAAGTAAAATAAGAACTCTCCACTGTTTTTCTACTCAACCCATAAACAGCATAGCCTTTCTTACCAAAATATTCTGCTAAACAGAACCCTATCCCAGTAGAAGTTCCTGTAATTACCATAACTTTATGCTTTGCCATACTTTTACTTTTCTTTTGATAATGTTTTAAAATCTTCCCAAAAACAAGGATACGATTTTTCTACTACACTTGGGTCTTCTATTTGTATATCTCCCACCAACGCATACGGCGCAAAACTCATCGCCATACGATGGTCGTGATAGGTTTTAATACAAGGTATTTCTTCCACTTGGAAAAACCTCACACCTTTGATGGAGTCTTCAGTAATTTCCGTTTCTAAGCCTATCTTTAACAGTTCGTTTTTGAGAGCGACTAGCCTATCCGTTTCCTTCACTTTAAGCGTGGCTAAACCTTTAATTTCAAAAGGAATACCCAATGCCGCCGCCGTTACACAAACGGTTTGAGCAATATCAGGACAATCATTCATATTCAAATTGATTTTTTGAGGCTGTTTAAAATCTTTTATAGGTGTTAAAACTAAGCGTTCTCCATCTTGAAATTGAGTTTCTACTCCAAAAAAGTTCCTATAAATCTTTACTAAAGCCTTATCGCCCTGCATAGAGGCTTCCTTAAAACTTTCTAAAGCCACCTGTTTCTTCCCAATAGCCACCAATGAATAAAAATAAGACGCCGAACTCCAGTCGCTTTCTACCGTATATTCCTTGTTGTCTATTGCAAGTTCTTTTTTTAATGGTTTGACTTCGATAGTTTGACCTTCAAATTCGGTTTCAATGCCTAAATCAGAAAGCATCTTTAAAGTCATTTCTAAATAAGGACGAGAAGTGATGTTCCCAAGTAAAGCTATTTTCAACCCTTTTTCTAGAAAACCAGCTACCAATAACAACGAACTGATAAACTGAGACGAAACCTCCGCCGAAATAGAAACTTCATTCTTATATAGTTTCTTCCCTACAATCTTTAATGGTGGACAACCTTCTTTTTCAAGATAAGTAATTTCTGCACCCAAACTCTTTAAAGCCTCCACAAGTGGAGCAATGGGACGTTGTTTCATTCTGTCTGAACCTGTCAATATGGTAGTTCTTCCTTCTTGGACAGCAAAGTAAGAGGTTAAAAAACGCATTGCCGTCCCCGCGTGATGAATATCTATCACCTCATCATTAGAGTATAAAGCCTTTTGTAAAAGCTGGGTATCTTGAGCGTTAGACAGGTTGTTAATGTGTAAATTCCCCAATAATCTTTGCAATATCAAAAGTCGGTTAGATTCACTTTTAGAACCTGATATACTAATGGTTCGGTTACCCAAAAGCTCCGATTGTTTTAAATAAAGGTGCTCCATTCTATTTTTTCAGCTTTTCATTATTAGCGTGCCTTTCGGCATCTCGTTCGGTTTTTAGCTTCATCTTCTTATCAAATGCCGACTGCAAGTCCACTCCCGTTTGGTTAGCTAAACAAAGTGTTACAAAAAGTACATCTGCCAATTCTTCACCCAAATCTTTAGTTTTATCTGTTTCTTTTTCGCTTTGTTCTCCGTATCGTCTTGCGATAATCCTTGCTACTTCGCCCACTTCTTCGGATAAGATAGCCATATTCGTTAATTCATTAAAATAACGAACACCCACAGTCTTTATCCATTCATCTACTTGATTCTGTAATTGTTGAATTTCAGCCATTTTGAAAATTAATTATTGATATGCCCCTATACTTGGGTTGTTAGTTCTTGACACTTGTGTAATATCTTTTGGTGCTTTCTGAGCCGAAATGAGATTGGCACTGCCTTTTGCAGGTGATTTATCTTGCAGTCTTAAATTCATTTTTGAGGTAAAATAATTCACGAAAAGAGGGTCTTCATTCTTTATAGAATTAACCACCGATGCGTTACCGTCCCAAGTATAACCCGAATCCGAACCATATTTAACCAACGAATTTTGTAAAGAATAATCAAAAACTTGCCCTATACTAGGCTTTAAAACGATAGCATTATTTGACCTTCCGTAAACAATGGTATTTTTAAGTTGAAGATTTAATGGTGCATATACTTTTTGACCGTTTGTGTCCGTCCATTCATTATAAGCCTCTATGCCCAAAGGTGTATAAACGGATTTTAATGAGAAATAATTAGCCAATGTTGCGTGTAGCAAATCGTAAGTTCCACCTTTAAAGATACCTATATTAGC
This sequence comes from Riemerella anatipestifer, assembly GCF_009932355.1. Lineage (GTDB taxonomy): Bacteria > Bacteroidota > Bacteroidia > Flavobacteriales > Weeksellaceae > Riemerella > Riemerella anatipestifer_E. Next base: position 5,535 of record NZ_LEKU01000018.1, on the reverse strand, counting down.
CGAGCCACAGTTGTTAATCACTAAATTTTCTGCATTTACCATAGCGTTAATCCCTTTAATCCCATAATCTTGGAAAGTATGGATAATGGTATTTTTTAAACTTACTTCGGCATGGTTGGCTTCAACCCCTGTGTTTCCACCGAATATTTTAGCGTAGTTTACATTAGCTCTTGCTCCTTGCTCTAGTACTATACCGTCCCAATTTGCAGGAATAGTATCGTATCTCACCTCGTTCCTATGCCCTCTCATAATAACTTCCTTTTGGAAAGCCCCATTGATGTTCAGCTCGGAATTTTTAGCAATCTTTAGTCCCGAATTTTTATAAAAATAGACTTTAGTCCCTTCTTCTATTGTGAGCGTTTTACCTTCTGCAAGTTGTAAAGTTCCGTAAATAATTTTAGCCTTAGTAGAGTTCCAAGTTGTGTTTTCTGTAATTATTTTAGGGTTATCTTTGGTTGAAACAAAAAACTCTGCATCTTGTACTACGGAAAGTAGCGTTACCTTTTGACTATCATTCTTACCAAACAAAATTTGGTCTTCCACCACCATTTCCGTGGTAGTTGCCACTGGAGCTATTTCTACGAAGATATAAAGGCTGTCTTTTCTACGAAGTACCACATCTGCAAAATCAGTCCCTGCCCTGCCATCTACATTGATACGGTATGGAGAGGCACCGCCCTTTTCTAAATGGATTCTAGGTATTTTAATATCTTTATCCTCATCGTTATAGACCTTTATGGCATAGGTTTCTGAACGAGTGTTATGATAAACGGTATCTAAAACTAAAGTGTCCTTAGAAAATCTCAACGGTAAAGAAGGTTCTTCAAAAGCAATCTCTTGCCTACAAGAAACTAAAAATAAACTCATTAACAGAACAATACCTCCTAGGATTGATTTCATTTCGTTTTATATTTAAGCCTTTCAAAGATAGAAATTTTTATTCTAAAAAAGTTTTTGCAGAATTAAAAAAAAACTCTATTTTTGCAGTCTAAAATTTATAGTAAAAAAGCGACGCCATTACACCGCTTAGTTATTAAAATTAAATTAAAAAGTTAAAAAATCATCACAATGAAAAAAGGAATCCACCCTGAAAACTATAGATTAGTTGTTTTCAAAGATATGAGTAACGATGAAATGTTTCTTTGCAAATCTACTGCAGAAACTAAAGACACTATCGAGTACGAAGGTCAAGAATATCCACTAATCAAAATGGAAATTTCTTCTACTTCTCACCCATTCTACACTGGTAAAGTAAAATTAGTAGATACTGCTGGTAGAGTAGATAAGTTTATGAACAAATACAAAAAATTCGCTAAAAACTAATTTTTTGTCAAAACATATTTTAAAACCTTCCTAGATTTGATTTAGGAAGGTTTTTTAATTAAATTAGCCCATCATTAAAATTTTAATTCTATGCAAATTATATTTTCTGACGCTCAATATTGGGGAAACTTCCTCCCACTTACCTTTACTAGACCCATCGCTGAAATGAGATGCGGCATACTTACTTTTTCTGAAAGATGGCAAAAGCTACTTGACATTCAGCACACCGCTTATATTACAGAAGACTATTTACAAAATAAATTCCCAAAGCCACAGGCTGAGGAAAGTCTTTTTTTAGTTCCTAACTTTATTCCTACAGAAAATGTACTAAACCAAATTAAAGACCTTAAACTTGGTGAGGCTCTCGTTTATGAAGATGAACTGATAGCGGCAAGAGTAAATATGAAAGATTTTTCTCTAAAACAAATAGAGAAAATGACAGATATTACAGAACATCTTACCTTTTTTAAAAGACCGTCTGATTTGTTCGCATTCAACGATAAAGCGATAGATTTTGATTTTGAACTCATTACCAAAGAAAGAACCTCTCAACCTCTTTCTGAAACCAACGGCTTTTTAGGTAACCCTGAAAACCTCTTTATAGAAGAAGGTGCTAGTATAGAATACGCTACCATCAACTGCCAAAAAGGGAAAATATACATCGGAAAGAATGCAGAAGTAATGGAAGGCTGTAATCTAAGAGGTCCTATTGCTTTGTGTAATAATGCTATTTTCAACCTAGGTGCTAAAATCTACGGTGCTACTACTATTGGACCTTATTGTAAAATAGGCGGCGAGGTAAACAACATTATTTTCTTTGGATACTCTAATAAAGGACATGATGGTTTCTTAGGTAATTCCGTGGTGGGAGAATGGTGTAATTTTGGAGCGGATACCAACTCCTCTAATCTAAAGAACAACTACGCTACGGTAAAGCTATGGAACTACCAGTCTAAAAAATTTGAAGATAGCGGATTGCAATTCTGTGGACTGATTATGGGCGACCACTCAAAAACGGCTATCAATACCCAGCTTAACACTGGGACTATTGTGGGCGTGGCGGCTAATATTTTTAAAAGTGGATTTCCACCTAACTTGGTAGAAAACTTTAGCTGGGGCGGACAAAGAGGAGATGAAAAGTTTAATCTAAAAAAAGCCTATGAAGTTGCTGAAAAAGTAATGCAAAGACGAAATGTAACCTTCTCCGAAGACGACCAAAATATCCTTAAATGGATTTACGAAAACTACTAAGCAAACTATTTAATATCTCTTTTATATAAAATGAAAATCACTTGAAGATACATTCCTCAAGTGATTTTTTGATTAAAATAAATACTTCTAGAGTTAAAACTTATTTAGCCAATAGGTCTTTTACTAAAGATTTTAGTTCTGTAATCTCTGCTTTGAGTGCTTTTACTTCTTTGTCCTTTTCTAAAAGGTGTAAGTAAAGTTCCTCTATTTTCTCTACATTGGTAAGCTGAGTTGCCATAAGGTCTATATAACCTTGCTCTTTGATAGCTTCTGCAGATTGATACCCTGGCAAATGCCCATTAATCTTTACAAAATCTTCTACTTGGCTTAGGGTTTTAAAGCTATAATCTGCCTTTAGGCTAGAAGTACCTGTATAATACTTTTGAAACACATAGTCTGGGAAGATAGTAGCCCCGTTAGAGCCTTTGATAGAAGTTGCTGTAATTGAACCCACCACATTAACCTCATCTCCAAAATGTACTTTTCCCAAATTAGTGTAAATGGCATAATTATTATCTGTAGCATCATTAACATTGTCTAAATAAATCCCATACATATTAGTAGGTTTTGATGATGATGCTTGTTTATGTATATATTTAAAACCATATAAATTACCTAATGTGCCTGTAAAATAATTATATGTACCTGTTTCTGCCTTTATAAAAGACATTTCATTTATGGTTCCTGTACCTCCGGCGTAAACAATACCATTTATACCCTCTAAAGCATTTACATTTCCTGCATTAGCTCCCAGAGTAGAGTAAAGACCTATAGCTGAAATTCTATTGGCAGCTCCCGTAGAATTCCAATAAGATTCACTTCTGTTAGCCAATGCGTAACCAGAACTAGATAAATTTCCTTGCATAACTGATATACCATTTGCTACCCCTATAAGATGTTGTACACTTCCCGAATTTGCAAATGAAGCAACATTTCCTCCTAAGCCAATAACATTACGAAAGCTATTGTTATAATTTTTATAAATACTAACTCCGGTAGAAACTCCTGTCCTATGATCTACTACATTTGGTAAAGAACTATCGGACCCATCTAAAATTAAATTAGCATTTAAAGATGATTTACTGCGTATCCCATTTTCAGTAGATCCTCCTATTTTAGAGGCTTTTGCAGATAATATAAATCTTGGACCTTCATTAAACTCAAACGGTTTTGTTATCATTTGCTTATTTACCCCATCCCAATATTCTATATTATCTGATGTGGTAAAATCTGTATTATAAAACTGCCCAGTTGCATTATTATAAAAAACAGTATTATTAAAAGGAGCTGTACCACTTCTTTTTAACTCTATTCTTTTGTTGGTAGGGTTATACACCCACTCTTGTCCGTCTTGGCTAGCGCCATCGCTTAATCTTACCCATTTACCAGTAGATACATCCGTAGTATCTTCTGTGGCATTAGGGTTAGCAAAATAATAAAACCCTGGGGTTACATCTACCTGCTGACCTTGTGTTGCGGTATTAGTTCCTGTTTTACCTGTTGCTGTGTTATACACCACCATACCATCAAAACCTGTTTTGAAATACTGATATTGCCCTAAGTCTGATATATCAAAGGCAAAAGTCGTAAGGTTGGTTCTAGGGAAATTAAGTCCCTTTCCAAGACTAGGAAGTGAAGTTTCTGTAAAACCACTAGCATCTAAAAATGCATTTTTATTAGGGGTTGTATTAGCGTCTGAGCCTACATTTATCTGAGAAAATGCCATAATGCTCAATAGTAGAGCAGATATTGTAAGAATATTTTTTTTCATTGTTTATAAATTTTAAAGTGATTAGAATCCTCCGATTACATACCAATTGATACCATCAGACTGTATTAAATGTCCTCTATTTAACGAAATGGTAGAATTGTTTTTAGGAGCATTTGCAGTATAGGTTATTAAACCTGCCGAAGCATTTCTTATAGAAATTATTCTCCCCTTATTTAGGGCTGCTTTTGGTAAAGCGGCATTAGTTAAACCGTTGGTTAATACAATAGCAAAATCATCCGCTGCCCACTCATCTTCTGTTATATTAGCTAATACTTTGATATTACCAAATAATGCTCCTGCTGTACTACTAGCTCCCGCACCCATTTTTACCCAAACACCCCCTTTAAAGAAGTAGAAGCCCGTTGCATCTACATTAACCGTTGTTCCCGAAGCTGTACCATCAGCCACAGAGTCAATATAAAGTAATGTAGATTCTGTAACAGCAGTTCCCATATTAGAAGCTCTTAGACGACTAACACGGGGGATTAAAATTCCTTCTTTAGTAGTTCCACTTTTGTTAGTATTGGATATTTGAATTTCCAATGTGGCATTAGGCTCCGAGGTGTTAATCCCCACCTTGCCATCGTACAATCCTTGCTGTCCGTAAGCCATTAAGCCAAAACCTAAAAAAGCGAATACGCTTAATTTTGTCATTTTTGTTGTCATAAAATTTAATTTTAAAATTGTTGTTAATTTATTTTTCTTGTAACCGTTTTTTACTTGATTTCCTTTGGGCTTAAAACCGCAGGCGTCTCGTTTAAATTTTCACGCCTGTGGTTGCCCAACCGCACGCCTGCGGATTTTTTTTTCACGCGTGCGGTTTTGTCGCCCTCTGCTAGAGTTTTTCGTAGCTTAGCGTGGCGAGCATCTTTTTCAGGTCAGAACCTGGGGTAAAGACCACCTTTGCATTTTTAATGGCTGCTGAGGTTACTTCCTCTTCTTTGGCTTTACCCTCACTACTGATGCTCACCCTCATACTACCCAGTTCGCCTAAACGGATAATCTGCCCTTCGGCTAGAGAAGACTGCATCACATCTACCAAAGCATAAAGCACCGCTCTGATGTCCGCTCCACTCACGGTAGAGATTTTCTCAATGTCTTTAGTCAGACCTGCTAAAGTTTTTTCACTGACTACATTGGCAGAAGCGTAGTATTTTTTCTCGCCTCCACCGGCAACTCCTGGTTGCCCT
>NZ_LEKU01000017.1:0-76307 GCF_009932355.1 Riemerella anatipestifer | reverse complement strand
TATTGGTCATGTTTTGAAATTTAATATTGTACAATTTATTATTTTATTATTTATAGTAATTCTAAATAATTAGATGTAATAAATTTAAATATGATTATTATATAGCAACTTTTTTTCATTATTTTTGTGGAAACTAAATGTTGTATAATATAAAAAAACAGAATAAATGTCAACAGCTAAAATTTACTACACCCTTACAGATGAGGCTCCTATGTTAGCCACTCATTCATTTTTACCTATTGTAAAAGCATTTACAAAATCAGCAGATATACAGATAGAAGTGCCGGATATTTCTTTATCAGGGAGAATATTGGCTAACTTTCCAGAAGTTCTTACCGAAGAACAAAGAATTCCTGATGCATTGTCTCAATTAGGAGAATTAGCTACAAAACCAGAAGCTAACATTATTAAGTTACCTAATATTTCCGCTTCTATACCTCAGCTTAACGAGGCTATAGAAGAATTACAGAAAAAAGGATTTAATGTACCTAACTATCCTGCAGAACCGAAAACAGAAGAAGAAAAAGAAATTAAGGCTAAATATGCTAAAGTGCTTGGTTCGGCTGTAAACCCTGTACTTAGAGAGGGTAACTCAGACAGAAGAGCTCCTAAAGCTGTAAAAAACTATGCAAAGGCCAACCCACACAAGATGGGAGAATGGTTAGCAAATAGTAAAACAGATGTAGCTCATATGAGCCAAGGAGATTTCTACGGTACCGAAACTTCTACAACTGTGGAGAAAGACGGTAAGTTTAAAATTGTATTCTTTGGAAATGATGGTTCAGAGAAAGTATTAAAAGACTATGCATCTCTTCAAGCAGGAGAAATTATAGACTCGTCTGTAATGAACATCAACGCCCTAAAAGCTTTTGTAAAAGAGGCTATACAAGAAGCTAAAAGTAGAAATGTATTGCTTTCTGCTCATTTAAAGGCAACTATGATGAAAGTGTCGGACCCTATTATTTTCGGGGCTATTGTTGAAACTTTCTTCCAAGAAGTATTTGAAAAATATGCAGAGACATTCAAATCATTAGATGTTAATCCTAACGATGGACTGGCAAGTCTTTATGATAAAATTGCAGGAACAGCTCAAGAAGCTGATATAAAAGCTGATATTGAGCGTGTACTAAACGAAAGTTCAAGAGTAGCAATGGTAAATTCTGATAAGGGAATTACCAATTTCCACGTTCCTAGTGATGTTATTGTAGATGCTTCTATGGCGGCATTAGTTCGTGGTGGCGGTAAAATGTGGAACAAAGACGGACAAGAAGAAGATACTTTAGCCATAATCCCAGACCGTTCTTATGCTGGTTTCTATCAAGCTGTAATAGATGATATGAAAGCTAACGGAAAGTTAGACCCTACTACTATGGGTAGTGTACCTAATGTGGGACTAATGGCTAAAAAGGCAGAAGAATACGGTTCTCACGATAAGACATTCCAAATGGAAGCTGAAGGTACTGTAAAAATCCTTAATGAAAATAACGAAGTTTTATTAGAACAAAAGGTAGAAACGGGAGATATTTTCAGAATGTGCCAAACTAAAGATGCTCCTATACAAGATTGGGTTAAATTAGCAGTTAATCGTTCTCGCTTATCGGATACTCCAGCTATATTTTGGTTAGATAAAGGTAGAGCTCACGATAGAGAAGTTATCAAAAAAGTAGAGCAATACCTTAAAAATCATAATACAGAAGGTCTTGATATTAGAATTTTAGATGTTAAAGACGCAATGTCCGAAACTCTTAAAAGAGCTAGAGAAGGTAAAGACACTATTTCTGTATCTGGTAATGTTCTTAGAGATTACCTTACGGATTTATTCCCTATCCTAGAGTTAGGAACTTCTGCTAAGATGTTGTCTATTGTACCTCTTATGAATGGTGGTGGGCTATTTGAAACAGGTGCAGGAGGTTCTGCTCCTAAACATATAGAGCAGTTTATAGAAGAAGGCTATTTGCGTTGGGATTCTTTAGGGGAATTTTTAGCACTACAAGCAAGTTTAGAACACTTAGCACAAACTCAAAATAATACGAAGGCTCAAGTATTGGCAGATGCACTAGATGAAGCAAATGCTAAGTTTTTAGCTAATGATAAATCTCCAGCTAGAAAAATAGGAAGCATAGATAATAGAGGTTCTCATTTCTATTTAGCGTTATATTGGGCAGAAGCTTTAGCAGCACAAACTCAAGATTCAGAGCTGTCTGCTCTTTTCCAACCTATTGCTAAAGAAATGCAAGAAAATGAGGCAAAAATCAATGAAGAGCTCATAGCTTCTCAAGGTAAGGCTCAAGATATTGAAGGCTACTATCGTCCAAACGAAGATAAAACTTACGCTGCAATGCGTCCTTCAGTAACGCTTAATCAAATTATTGATAGAATATAATCCGTTATATTCAAAAGACTTAATAACAAAATAGGAGGCTTAAAAACCTCCTATTTTTGTTTTTTTATTTGACTTCTTGTTTTTAAAATATAAGATTTTTTTGACGAACCCTAATAACCTCTAAAAAATTGTATCTTTGCAAAACATAATTAGTTACAAGTATGAGCAGAGAACGCAAAAATTTTTCAGGAAAATCAAGAACAAATCAAAAAAGAGGGAATACTGAGAACTCTCGTGGCTCAAAATTAGGAGGTAGAGATTTTGATTCTAGAGATAAATATGTAAAAGGAGACCGCAGAGGCGGAAGAAGATTTGATGATAAAGAAGCCGACAGAGCCAGAGCTTTTGTTCAAAAAAGAAGAATAAATAAACTTGTACAACAGCCTAAAGATACCATTAGGCTTAATAAATACATTGCTAATTCAGGGATTTGTAGCAGACGAGAGGCTGACGAATTGATACAGCAAGGTTTAGTTGAAATCAATGGTAAAGTAGTAACCGAACTAGGCTATCAAGTGCAAAAGACAGATAAAGTGGTTTTTGATGGGCAAAGCATTACACCTGAAAAGCCTGTGTATGTACTTCTCAACAAACCTAAAGGCTATATCTCTACCACAAAAGATGAGAAAGCTAGAAAAACGGTAATGGATTTAACGGCGAATGCTTCTCCATATAGAATTTTTCCTGTGGGGCGTCTAGATAGACAAACAACGGGCGTTATTCTACTCACCAATGATGGGCATCTTACCAAAAAACTTACCCACCCATCTTTCAATATCAAGAAAATTTACCATGTTACCTTAGACAGAAAGCTTACAGGCGAAGATATGGCGACTATAGCTAAAGGGATTAGATTGGAAGAAGGTGTTGCAGAGGTGGATAGTATTTCTTATATAGACGGTAAACCTAAAAATGAAATTGGGATAGAAATCCATATCGGTTGGAATAGAGTGATTAGAAGGATATTCCAAAAGTTAGGCTACGAAGTTGAGGCGTTAGATAGAGTGATGTTTGCAGGGCTTACCAAGAAAAATATCAAAAGAGGACATTGGCGTATCCTTACCGAACTTGAGGTAAATAATTTGAAGATGTTATAAACTGATATTAGTTTGATATAAACAATTTATTAGGATTATTCTTTATTCTGTTCCCATTTTTGTAGTAGATTTTTGAAAGAAATGAAAAGGTGTGTGTTTATGAAGTTTATATAATGATTGTTTATTTATATTTTTCAATATAATTATTATATGTAATTTGAATATTTAACTCTAAAATTTTTGATAAATGAAAAAAACAATTTTAACTTTAGTTATCTGCTCAACTACTTTTCTGAGCTGTACTACTCAACAGAAAAAGCTATCATTGGATAAGGAAATTGAAAAGTGGAAGAAGGGATTAGTTTTAACAGGAGAATTAGGTCCTCCTTGTTATGACGATTTCATGAAATGGAGAAAAGAAAATCCAGATAAAGCGTATGGAATTTCAGATGAAATAAAAATTTTCAAAAAAGATTTTAATAAAGATGGTATAGAGGATGCATTTGTCAGTATGAGAATAGGGGATCCTTGTAATGGTAGTAACCATTTATCATCAGATCATTCTGTGTTAATATTTTCAAATGATGGAGAATATTATCAAGATGTAAAACTGACAGAGAGAATAGAAGGAAAAATAATCAACCAATTGGCAGAAAAAAATATTCCTTCGGTAAATAATCTCTTAACTTTTTTTGAATCATTCGATGGAACCATAAATGGAGAGGTTACAATTGAAGTTGAAGGAGATGCTCACTGTTGCCCCTCTTACTTTGGATTATTCAAATACAATCCCAATACACAGGAGTTAAAATTAGAAGTAAACAAGAAACAATAATATAAGTTTACTAGTATATTTAAATAAGCGGAAAAATAATATTTTCCGCTTATTTTTATTATGATATTGATGAGAAATCTCTAAATATTCTCTCCTTCTGTTTTCCCTTCCTTATTCGTGTTCAGAATAAGATAACCTGCAATACCTCCAATAAGAGAGGCTATAATAATCCCCATTTTAGCTTCTGGAACATATTCTGGGTGTAGTTTGGTATCGAAGGCTAATTCTGTGATAAATAAAGACATCGTAAATCCTATAGAAGCTAAAAAAGCAACTCCTAACAGATTTTTCATAGATAAGCCTTCTGTTTTTTTTACTATTTTCAGTTTTATCAAAGCACCTAATAATCCAAATATACCTAGCACTTTTCCGAGTAATAATCCTAAAATAACTCCAATAGTAACCAAACTCAAACCATTGTCAAAAGAGATAGGAATAGCCGCATTACATAATGCAAAAATAGGCATCACAATAAAACTCACAAAGCTGTGCATACCGTGCTCTAAACGCTGAGAAGGAGGTATGGTTTCTTTTGTTAAATCATGCATATCCTCCACTACACGAATTTGTTCATCAGTTAAATCTTCGTGCTTTTCATCAGGATCTATACTTAGGAATTTGTCTCTGAGTTCTCTCATTTTATATACAAAATAGCTTTCATTAACTCTAGCGTTAGCAGGAATGGCAAAAGCCGCTAAAACGGCTGCAATAGTAGCGTGTACTCCAGACATTAAAAAGCAAAGCCAAACACCACCTATTCCTAATATAGCGTAATGAATGATACTTTTAATACCTATTTTGTTAGAAAATAGCATCAGTGCAAAAATACCAAGCCCTAGGCTTAGGTATCCCATATGTAATTCATTAGTATAAAATATAGCGATTACTAAGACCGCTCCCAAATCATCCACAATAGCTAAAGCTGTTAGAAATACCTTCAGTGGCAAAGGGACTTTGTTTCCCAATAGGTACATTACGCCAAGTGCGAAGGCAATATCCGTTGCCATAGGAATCCCCCAACCGTGTGCTGCATCTGTACCATTATTAAAGAAAGTATAAATAAGAGCAGGGAAAAGCATACCTCCAATAGCTGCTATAATTGGGAGCATTGCTTTTTTAGGAGAAGCTAACTCTCCATTGGTAAGTTCTCGTTTAAGCTCTAACCCTACCACAAAGAAAAATATGGCCATAAGCCCATCATTTATCCAATGGTGTAAGGATAGGTCTAAAGAATAATCTCCAAAACTAATGGCGATATGCTGATGCCAAAAATGTTCATATTCTTCGCTCCATTCAGAATTAGCAAAAAATATGGCTATTAAAGCAGCAATAAACAATACAATACCTCCTGTGGTAGATTTACTAATAAATTTGTTTACTGGTTTTAAAATGTACTTATCTGCTGGAGTTAAATTAATTTTAGGTTGTTCCATAAAATATTTATTTTTTATCAAATTAAAAAATTAGATTCTTTTTACACTAGTGACTCCCTCTATCCTTCTAAGATGTTTAATAGTTTCCTCTAGTTGGTCCTTGCTTTTAACTTCTAGGCTTATTTGCCCTGTAAAAATCCCATCGGTAGACTCGATACTAAAGCTCCTCATGTCAATACTCATCGCATTAGTAATAATTTTGGTAATATCATTTATCATTCCCATTCTATCTAAGCCTTCTACTTGTATTTTAACGCGGTTACTAAAGCTCTCAGCATTTACCCATTTTGCAGTTAAAACACGATAATCATAGTTAGCTCGTAGATTTACAGCGTTTGGACAATTATCATTATGCACTTTAATACCATCTGAAATGGTTAAAAAACCAAATATTTTATCTCCTGGCACTACCGTACAACATTTGGCAAAAGTATGGTTGAGTTTTTCTTCATCTTTACCAAAAACAATTAAATCGAGGTTTTGATAAGGATTTTCCTCTTTTATATTTTGAGATTTGATTGGGATTTTTCGGAATTTTTGAAGAAGCGAAGAGAAAATACTCTTTCTTTCTGAATATCTTTTTAAATCACCGATATCTAGGCTACCATCATGAAATTTAAGAAATAGCTCTTGTGAAGTCTTGAGTGCGAAATACTTTTGTAGATTATTAACTTCCTCCTCACTAAATGCAATTTTTGCACTTTTCAGTTTTCTTTGTAGAATTTCCTTTCCTTCTGCAACACGCTGATTTCTTTCTATATTTAAAGCATTCTTAATCTTTGATTTAGCTTTAGAAGTTACTACAAAATCCAGCCAGTCTTGTTTAGGTCTTTGATTGTTAGAAGATAGAATTTCTATTTGGTCTCCATTTTTTAGTACATAACTGATTGGAACTAATTTCCCATTGATTTTAGCTCCTAAACATTTCATACCCAAATCTGTATGCACAGAAAACGCAAAGTCTAATGCGGTAGCATTTTTAGGTAAAATAGTAACCTCGCCTTTTGGAGTGAAAACAAAAACTTCTTTAGAATAGAGATTGAGTTTGATATCATCTAGCAGCTCGGAGGTTGACATCATTTCCTGATTTTCAAGAACCTCTCTAATCTGAGTTACCCATTGCTCAAAATTGGTATCATCACTGTTTCGCCTAAACCCTTCCTTGTATTTATAATGAGCCGCTACCCCTTTTTCAGCAATTTCGTCCATTCTTTCGGAACGAATTTGCACTTCTATCCACTTGTTGTCAGGACCTAATACCGTGAGGTGAAGACTTTCATATCCAGTGGAACGAGGAGCAGAAATCCAATCTCGCATTCTCTGAGGGTTACTCTTATAAAGGTCTGTAACAATGGAATAGATTTTCCACGCTAAAAACTTCTCATTTTTAAGGTCAGATTTGTAAATAATCCTAATAGCGTAGTTATCATAAACCTCTTCAAAGCCCACATTTTGCTTCAACATTTTTCTATAAATGGAGCTAATAGCTTTGGTTCTTCCTTTTATTTTGAAATCTAATTCTTCTTTAGAAAGGTATTCAGAAACTTCATTTTTAAATTCCTCTAGATAGCCTTCTCTTTGCTCTTTGGCTAAATCTAGTTTGCTGGTAATTTCTGTATAAACCTCAGGATTATTATATTTTAAAGATAAATCTTCTAATTCTGATTTAATATTATAAAGCCCTAGCCTATGAGCTAATGGAGCATAAATGTAAACCGTTTCGGAAGCTATTTTTTTCTGTTTGTCTGGACGCATACTATCCAGCGTCCTCATATTATGTAAGCGGTCTGCAATTTTAACCAAAATAACCCTAAAATCTTCGGATAATGTAAGTAACAGCTTTCGGTAATTTTCGGATTGTATAGAAATATTCTGGTTGTTCATTACCGAAATTTTCGTTAATCCATTAACGATACTGGCTATTTTCTCTCCAAATATTTTTTTGATGTCTTCGTAGGTATAATCGCTATCTTCTATAACATCGTGCAATAAAGCACAAGCAATGGAAGTTGCTCCCAAACCTATCTCTTCGGCAACTATCTTTGCTACAGCGATTGGATGGTAGATATATGGCTCTCCTGTTTTTCGCCTTTGATCTTTGTGTGCATCTAGTGCTATGTCAAAAGCTTTACGAATGAGCTTATTTTGCTCTTCGTTGAGAGTTCTGTAAGTATTGGAAATTAAATCCTTATACCTTGCCAAAATCTCTTTATTTTCTTTTTCTAAATCGTAAACCATATATTTCTACTTTAAAACCAACATAAAAAATTTATATACCTCTAGCCTCCAAATAAATCTCCTATAATACCTTCTTCTGGTATATCGTCAGAATCATTTGATTGCTCTTTTTCTTCCATTTCGGGTTCTTCTTCCTCCTCTCTTTCTGGAATGGTAATATTGATGGACTTCACCTTTTCCTTAACAAACTGATTCCCCATTGCTTTAATCCCTTTAACTGCAATAAACTCGTCTATATCTACAGTTTCAGGGTCTTTTTCTTTGCCTGTTTTGTCTTTTCCGAAGATAATTTCTGCAGTACAACCGTCTTGAACTCCCACAAACTCAATAAAGGATTTTGGGTGTTCACTAGGCATAAACCCTTGAGGATTAAGGGTATTATCTAATAAAAACCTCTTAATGAAATAAATTTCCTTCTCGCCATCATAGTAGATACAAGTAATAGGTTGGTCTGGTCTCCATTTTTCAAGCACTAGATACTCATCATCAAAACGATTCATCAAATCAAAAGTCATTAGTTTAGCTTCTCCTTTGGTATTGATGGTCAGTATTTTATCATCTCCTTTGAAACTACCTAATAATGTACCTCTTGCATCGGCATTAAGCCTTCTCACTGTTTCATCAAACCATATTTTCCTAGGAGCTAATGTAGAAACGCCTTCTTCCTTCAAATCTACCTTTTTTACAGCATATTTGGTGACTAGATTTCCTCTAGAATTTCTACCCTTAATAGCTAAATCTGAAAAGTCTATCTCTATTTTATTTTTTCGTATTCTAGCATTAGGTTTTAAAAGAACCGTTACTACCTCTGCTTCGCCATTAGGATTGGCAGAAAAATAAAGCACTTCTGAACCTTTAGCTTCCGAAGCTAAAGGATATTCGGTATTTCTTGTAATGGAGGTTACAGAAAACCTTTTCATATAATAAGGTCCTGTTTTGCCCTCTCGGTAAATCATATTATAAACGGTGCGTTTATCATTTTTCTTCCAAACGCCTGTGTGTATAATATCCTTGCCCACAAAAGTTTTGGGTTCTACCTTAGTTACTTGCATTACGCCGTCTTTTCTGAAGGTAATAATATCGTCTATATCGGAGCAATCAAATACATACTCATCTTTTCGAAGTGATGTCCCTATAAAGCCCTCTGCCCTATTAACATAGAATTTTTCGTTAGCTACGGCTACTTTTGTAGCATCAATAGTATCAAAAACTCTAAGTTCTGTTCGGCGTTCTTTATCCTTACCAAATTTCTTTTTAATATTAAGGAAATAATTGATGGCATACTCTACCAAATGAGCTAAGTGATGCTTAACTTCCTCCATTTTACCTTCAAGAGCGGCAATATTTTCTAATGCTTTATCTCTATCGTATCTGGAAATACGCATAAACGGAAGCTCCGTAAGACGAATAATATCCTCGGTAACCACCTCTCTCATTAAGTTTTTAATGAAAGGTTGAAGGGCTAAGTTAATGGCTTCGTAAACCGCTTCTTTAGAGTCTTTACCTTTAATCTCTTGGTAAATTTCGTTTTCAATGAAAATTCTTTCCAAAGAGGCAAAATGCCACTTGTCTTCCAACTCTCCAAGTTCTATTTCTAGCTCTCTTTTTAAGAGAGAAACGGTGTGGTCGGTATTTCTTTTTAAAATCTCAGAAACACTCAAGAACATTGGCTTATCGCCTACGATAACACAAGCGTTGGGCGAGATGGAAATTTCACAATCTGTAAATGCATACAACGCATCTATCATCTTATCAGGCGAAACATCATTATTAAGATGAATGTTGATTTCTACCTGGTCAGAAGTGTTATCTTCTATCTTTTTTATTTTAATCTTCCCTTTCTCGTTAGCTTTGATGATGCTGTCAATCAAGTCGCTAGTCGTTTTGGAAAACGGAAGCTCAGTAATGCATAAAGTATGCTTATCTTTTTGGATAATCCTAGCTCTCGCCCTTAATCTTCCACCTCTTTCGCCATCGTTATAGTTGCTAATATCTAGCATACCACCCGTCATAAAGTCTGGATAAAGCTGGAATTTCTTTCCTTTAAGATATGCAATAGATGCTTCTATCAGTTCATTAAAGTTGTGAGGCATCACTTTAGTAGAAAGCCCTACCCCAATACCTTCTACACCTTGAGCGAGAAGTAACGGAAACTTAACAGGTAAATCTATAGGTTCATTATTTCTACCGTCATAAGATTTTACCCAGTGAGTTGTTTTTGGGTTGAATACAACTTCTAATGCAAAAGGAGTTAGCCTAGCTTCTATATACCTTGCAGCAGCAGCGGAGTCGCCAGTATAGACATTCCCCCAGTTACCTTGTGTGTCTATAAGAAGTTCTTTTTGACCAATCTGAACCATGGCATCTGTAATGGAAGCATCACCGTGAGGGTGATATTTCATGGTATTCCCCACGATGTTGGCAACCTTGTTGTATCGACCGTCTTCTAACTCCTTCATAGAGTGCATAATCCTCCTTTGTACAGGTTTGAAACCATCAAAAATAGAAGGAATGGCACGGTCTAATATCACATAAGATGCGTAATCTAAAAACCAATCTTTATATAATCCTGAAACTTTTTTCAGCGTTTCTCCTTTCTGATATTGTTCTTCCATTACTAATTTGTATCTCTATTGTTAGAGTTTTCTTGATTTGATTTTATGGTTCTGTTAAGCGATAGTTTTAAGTCTTTTATCTCTTTACTGTTAAGGTAAGAAATATCGTATTTAAGTACGGTTAAACTTCCCTTCTTATTTTTTAGTCTTATATATAATCTTCTAAACAGGAAAACATCAACTATTTCGTAAGAATCTAATTTATATTTTGGAAATTCATCTTTTGCGTTTTTGCCTAGAGAATCTATGATATTTCTATTTTGAAAATTAAGGGCTTCGCCATCACTATCGTACTCAAAAATTTGTCTTCCCCTAATATAAAAAATGAGATATAGAAAAATGGCAAAAGCTATAATACCAATATCAATAGGTATAGTAAATAGCTTTGCTACCTTGTTTTGTAATATAAAGAAAATTAAACCTACCAATAGCGTTATATTTGCCAAAGTAAATATAAACTGATAATAGGGAATTCTTACTTTATTACTTAATCTCATAGTTTTTTAATACACAAATTTATTCTCCTTCTATAACTTCTTCTACAACTAAATTTTCTAGAATAAACTGCTGTCTATCAGGTGTGTTTTTACCCATGTAAAATTCTAGAATTTGGTCTATGGTTTGGTCTTTACCTATCACCACAGGTTCAAGTCTAATATCTTTCCCTATAAAGTGTTTAAATTCCTCTGGAGAGATTTCTCCAAGACCTTTAAATCTAGTGATTTCAGGGTTTTTACCAAATTCATTCAGTGCTTTTATTCGCTCTTCTTCTGTGTAGCAATAGCGAGTTTCTTTCTTATTCCTTACCCTAAACAATGGTGTTTGTAAGATATACAAATGTCCATTTTTAATTAAATCAGGAAAAAACTGAAGAAAGAAAGTAATCATCAATAATCTAATGTGCATACCGTCCACATCGGCATCGGTGGCAATAATAACTTGATTGTATCTTAAATCTTCTAAACTTTCCTCTATATTAAGTGCAGCTTGTAGGAGATTGAACTCTTCGTTTTCATACACTACTTTCTTGGTAAGTCCGTAGCAGTTAAGAGGTTTCCCTTTGAGCGAAAACACCGCTTGAGTTTCCACATCTCTAGACTTGGTGATAGACCCTGATGCAGAATCTCCCTCCGTTATAAAAATCTGAGTTTCTGATTTTCTATCTGCTTTTTGCTCATTGTAGTGTTGCCTACAATCTCTTAGCTTTTTATTATGTAAAGATACCTTTTTGGCTCTTTCTCTAGCGAGTTTTTGTATTCCAGAAAGTTCTTTTCTTTCCCTTTCGGAAACTAATATTTTCTTATAAATTGCCTCTGCAACTTCTGGGTTTTTATGTAGGAAATTATCTAATTTGGTCTTAAGAAAATCTATTACAAAGGTTCTTACAGTTGGACCTTGTGGACCAATATCATTAGAACCTAACTTGGTTTTGGTTTGAGATTCAAAAACAGGCTCTTCTACATTTATAGAAATCGCTGCAATAATAGACTTTCTGATGTCCGAAGCATCAAAGTTTTTATTGAAAAATTCTCGTATTGTTTTTACATAGGCTTCTCTAAAGGCATTAAGGTGCGTTCCACCTTGTGTGGTATTTTGCCCATTAACAAACGAAAAGTAAGTTTCCGTTTGAGACTTATCCGAGTGAGTAATGGCAACCTCTATATCATCGCCTTTAAGGTGTACAATTGGGTAAAGCGTTTGGCTTTCCATTTCTTCCTCCAATAAATCTTTCAGTCCATTTTCGGAAAAATAAGTTTCTCCATTAAAAATGATTTTAAGACCTGGATTTAGATAAGCGTAGTTTCTGAGCATACGCTCTATATACTCTTTTCTGAATTTATAATTCAAAAATATTTCAGCGTCTGGAATAAAGGTAATTTCAGTTCCGTTTCTATCGCTAGAGTCTTCTTCTGGAAAATTCTCTGTGATATTACCTCTGCAGAATTCGGCAACTTTAGTTTTATTATCTCGCACCGATTTTACCCTGAAATATTCGGATAAAGCATTAACTGCTTTGGTACCTACTCCGTTAAGTCCCACCGATTTTTTAAACGCCTTACTGTCATATTTTCCCCCAGTATTCATTTTAGAAACAGCGTCTACCACTTTCCCTAGAGGGATTCCCCTTCCATAATCTCGGATTTGGACTTTTCTGTCATCTAGCTTGATTTCTATCCTTTTACCAGCTTTCATTCTGAACTCATCTATGGAGTTATCCAGAATTTCCTTTAATAAAATATAGATACCATCATCAGCCGATGAACCATCTCCCAACTTCCCAATATACATACCTGGACGAAGCCTAATATGCTCTTGCCAATCGAGGGTTCTAATGTTATCTTCGGAATAATTAACCTGTTGTAATGCTTCACTCATAAATAAGCCTCTATTTTTAATGTAAAAAACAATAACCCACAAATTTAAGCAAACCTATTTTAAAAGAAAAATTTTAAACAAAAGTATTTTTTACAGCTCACTATAAACCTCAAACAATCAAAATATTAAACACTTTAAATACTAGAGTACATAAATACTATAACTAAGCAGTGTTTAAAAAAGTTGAAAAATCCTTTTAGTAGGCGAAGTTTTTTTTATACTTTTGTGTCAAGGTTAGAACACATCCTGAGGATATGCTAAGAGAGATAGAAAATCATTTTTCAGAAGTTGAACAAAAGGTAATCCGCTTAAAAAGTGATTATCAAAAACTTAAAGATGATTATTCGGCTCTTTTAGATAGCCATAATGAAACGAAGAGGAAATTAGATGCAGAGAAAAAAGCTCATCAGGAATTGTTGGAAAAATATAAAGAAATAAAATTAGTTTCTGCAATATCGGGTAATCCCAACCATAATAGATTGATGAAAAACCACATCAATAGACTTATTAAGGAAATAGATGCTTGTATTGCACAACTTCAAAATAAAGGTTTGTAATGGAAGTGCGTAGAATCAATATCAATATAGCTGGTAGAAGATACCCACTTAATGTACCTGCCGACGAAGAAGAAACACTCCGTAAAGTAGGAAAACAAATAGAGACGATGATTAAGGAGTTTGAAACTAATTTTAATGTTCAAGATAAACAAGATGTTTTGGCAATGTGTGCGCTAAAACTAGGTACTAATGCAGAAGTTGCCAAACAAAATGGAGAGAATAATATAGAAAGTGTCCAAAAGAGATTGAGCAATCTCAATCAATTATTGGACGAGTAAATAAAAAACAATAATTAGGATACGATAAATTTCTTTCCTTTTATTGTGTAAAATTTTGCCTGCAACTGTTCTAACACTAATTAAGGTAAACTCAACGCTAAACTAATACTGGGTAAATGCTTGCTAGATGGCGTGCCGTTTTATCACGGATTACAGATAGTAAGACTTAACCTGAATCGTGTTGATTAGGAGTTTACTCTTTTAATCTTACAGAATGGTTGTAGGTTTTTTTATGGAAAAAAGTTAAAAATTAATAAATATATATAAATGGATACAGTAGTTTTAATCATCAGTATACTCGGTAGTCTTATAGTGGGAGCCGCTATAGGATTCGCTTTTGCTAAAAGCTCGTTGAATTCTAAGGCAAAATTCATCGTGGAAGATGCTAAGAAAAATGCGGAAAATTTAATAGAAAAAGCTAAAGTAAAGGCTGAAAGTATAAAGCAAGAAAAAAACATACAAGCTAAAGAACGCTTTTTAGAGCTCAAAACAGAACATGATGCTCACATACAGCAGAGAGAAAAGAAAATGCAGGAGGTTGAGAAAAGAGCGAGAGATAAAGAGCAAAAACTAAATGACGAACTAAGCAAAGTAGGTAAATTAGAAAAAGATTTAGACAAGAAACTTAGCGACCTTTCTAGAAAGGAAGAACAACTAGAGAAGAAACAAGAAGAACTTAGCGTTGCTATTGCTAAAAAAGTAGAACTTTTGGAAAAAGTTTCAGGCTACTCTGCTGAAGAGGCTAAAGAAGAACTGGTAGAAACCATGAAATCTGAAGCTAAGACCAAAGCTCAGTCTTATGTTCAGAACATTATGGAGGAAGCTCAACTTAATGCAAAGAACGAAGCTAAAAAAATAGTAATCCAAACTATTCAAAGAATAGGAACAGAACAAGCTATAGAAAATTCGGTATCTGTATTTAATATAGAATCTGATGATGTTAAAGGTAGAATTATTGGTAGAGAAGGTAGAAATATCCGTGCTTTAGAAGCTGCTACAGGTGTAGAAATTATAGTAGATGACACACCAGAGGCTATCCTTTTATCTTGTTTTGACCCTGTGAGAAGAGAAATTGCAAGGCTATCTCTTCATAGATTAGTTACAGACGGTAGAATTCACCCTGCAAGAATTGAGGAAATTGTAGAAAAAACAAGAAAGCAAATAGAAGAAGAAATCATAGAAGTTGGTAAAAGAACTATTATAGATTTAGGAATACACGGTTTACACCCAGAGCTAGTAAAAATAGTAGGTAGAATGAAGTACCGTTCTTCTTATGGGCAGAATTTATTACAGCACTCTCGTGAGGTGGCTAATATAGCGGCTACTATGGCGGCAGAGCTAGGTCTTAATGTGAAATTAGCTAAGAGAGCAGGTCTATTACACGATATAGGTAAAGTTCCAGAACAAGAGTCTGAGCTTCCTCACGCTTTACTAGGTATGCAGTGGGCTGAAAAGTTTGGAGAAAATCCAGAAGTGGTAAACGCCATAGGTGCACACCACGACGAAATAGAAATGACTTCTCTCCTCTCTCCTATCATCCAAGTAGCAGACGGAATTTCAGGTGCAAGGCCTGGAGCGAGAAGACAAGTGCTAGAATCTTATATCCAAAGATTAAAAGATTTAGAAGCAGCAGCATTAAGTTTTGAAGGAGTGTCTAGTGCTTACGCTATCCAAGCAGGTAGAGAGCTTAGAGTGATGGTAGAAAGTGCTAAAGTAAATGATAGTGTAGCCGCTCAACTTTCTTATGATATTTCAGAAAAAATTCAAAATGAACTGACTTATCCAGGGCAAGTAAAAATCACTGTAATTAGAGAAACTAGAGCCGTTAATATCGCACGATAGATATTAACTGTTTTATATACAAAAATCCAAACTTAATAACTAGGTTTGGATTTTTTCTTTATGAAGAACTGCAAAAAATCACTTACAAAAGAGCATCAGAATTAAGAACAAATTACTACCTTTGAAACATGGATTTAAGAGACCAACTAAAAAACCTTTTTCCTGACCATATAGAGCAAGATTTTGAAATTGAAGAGGAGACAGAAACTTCTATCCAGAAAGAACCTCTCATCTGTAAATATGAAAAAAAAGGGAGAAATGGCAAGCCCGTAACTCTGATAGAAGGCTTTGAAGGTAATGATGATGAACTAAAACAAATTTCTAAAAAAATTAAAACAACTTTAGGAATAGGTGGCTCCGAAAAAGACGGCGTTATCATTATACAAGGCGATAATAGAGATAAGATAATGGACATTCTTAAAGATATGGGATACAAAACCAAACGAGTAGGAGGATAAAATAAAAAATATATAATTATGCTTAATAAGTTAGCTGCATCAGAACTGGTGCTTAATGAAGACGGAAGTGTGTATCACCTTAATTTGCTTCCAGAGGATATTGCAGAAAAAATAATTTTGGTAGGAGACCCAGACCGTGTTCCTAAGGTTTCTAAGTATTTTGATAAAATAGAAATCAAAAAGAACAAAAGAGAGTTCTATACACATACAGGGACGCTTAGAGGGGAAAGAATTACGGTAATGTCATCAGGTATCGGTACCGAAAATATAGACATTGTAATGAATGAGCTAGATGCTTTGGTGAATATTGATTTAAAGAATAAAGAATTCAAGTCAGAGCATACTGCGTTACAGTTGTTCCGTTTAGGGACTTGTGGTAGTGTAAACCCTGATATAGAGGTAGATAATATGCTAGTAACTCAAAATGTGGTGGGACTTGATGGTTTGTTACATTTCTACCAAGACTATCAGTTTGAAAATGAGTTTTCTAGAAATTTCTTAGAAAAGTTCCCTTATGAGAAAGTAAAATCAATGCTTTATTTTTCAGACTGGGCAGAAGATATTTCAGATTATTACAAAGATGCTAAATACCACGGAAATACGGCTACTTTCCCTGGATTCTATGCTCCACAAGGAAGACAGCTAAGGCTTAAAGCCGTAGATGAAAACTTCTTAGAAACCCTTAACGATTTAGGCGTTTCTAACTTTGAGATGGAAACTTCTGCAATCTATGGTCTATCAAAGCTACTTGGTCATAAGGCTCTTACCGTAAACTGTGTAATTGCTAATCGCCGTAGAGGAGAATTTTCTGCAGACCACCACGCTTCAGAAAAAAATATGATAGAATGGGTATTGGATAGAATTATTAAATAAAAACTGTTTATAATATCTAAAAAAACTGTATAAAGGAGGCTTTTGCCTCCTTTTATAGTTAAATGAAAGACTTTATATTTCAACAATTTTGCTTAAATTGGCGATAGTTCTGCATTAGGGATAGAGGCGATATCATTTTTCTGAGGGAAGGTACGACCGATGAAAAAGATAAAGCCGAAAGCCCGACCCTTTTAGCCTAGGGTAAAGCCTCGGAAAAGGGAATGCCATAATAAAAATATAAAAGAAAGAAAATGTATATTATTGGTGTGATGTCTGGCACTTCACTAGACGGAATTGATTTTTGCTATTTTAAAATAGATGAAAGTACTTATGATTTTGAAATTATAAAGGCTCAAACTTATCCATATCCTAAGGAATGGCAAATGAAGTTAAAGCTTGCTGCTCAACAAACAAAGCAGGAAGTAGCGTTACTAAATGCAGAATACTCAAATTATCTTAATCGAGAGATACTGAAATTTATTAAAACTGAAAATATTGAAAATTTAGATTTAATTGCCAGTCATGGGCATACGGTGTGGCACAATCCTAAAAGTGGTTTTACTTTACAAATAGGTAATTTACCCACGGTTTCAAAGGAGATAAATGTTCCAATAGTGGGAGATTTTAGAGTACAAGATGTGCGTCTAGGTGGGCAGGGAGCACCGCTGGTGCCTATGGGTGATGCATTACTGTTTTCGGACTACGATTTCTGCCTTAATCTAGGTGGGTTTTCTAATATTTCATATAAAAGAAACGGAGAAAGATTGGCTTTTGATATTTGCCCCGTGAATACATTATTGAATTATTATTCTGAAAAATACTTTTCTCTTCCTTATGATAAAAACGGAGAAATTGCTAGAAGTGGTAAGATATACCAATCTCTCGTTGATAAACTTAATGCCCTACCCTTTTATAAACAATCTCACCCTAAATCTTTAGGAATTGAACAGGTGAATGAATGGTTTATCCCAATTATAGAAACATTTTCTTTAGAGCCTAAAGACTTACTGGCAAGTTTGGTAGAACATATGGCAGTACAAATAGCCAATGTTTTGGATACGAATATCGGCAAAAGACTTTTGGTTACAGGAGGCGGAGCTTACAATCAATATCTTATTGAAAAACTGAGCTTTTTAGCTTCTCATATAGAAATAATTATTCCGCCTTCAGAAGTTGTGGAATACAAAGAAGCTCTTATTTTTGGTTTGTTAGGACTTTTGAAGTGGCAAGATAAAACCAATGTCTTGGCATCTGTAACAGGAGCAAAGCATAACCATAGCTCTGGAGTGCTATTTTTGAACGGAACATTATTATAGCTTTAATTTTTGTTTCTAAAACCCTTGTTCTTCGGTTTCTTCCATCAGTTTGGTGTAGGTAGCGTAACGGCTTTCAAGAATATCACCGCTTTCTATAGCGGAAAGAACCGCACATTTAGGCTCGTTAAGATGCAAACAGTTATGGAATTTACAGTCTTCTCTCGTTCTAAATATTTCAGGGAAATAATGCTGTATTTCTTCCTTTTCAACATCTATCATCGCAAATTCCCTAACGCCTGGTGTATCTATAACGCTACCACCGAAGTCCCAAAAATGCATTTGAGCAAAAGTAGTGGTATGTTTACCCTTGAGGTGAACTTCTGACACTTCGCCTGTTCTTAGATTAAGCCCTGGTTGTAGTGCATTTACAAGTGTGGATTTACCACTGCCCGAATGCCCAAAGAATACCGAAATTTTATCTTTAAGAATATTTTTAAGTTCCTCTAAATTTTGTTGGGTACGAGACGAAATCAAAAGACTGTCGTAACCAATATGATGATAGATAGTTCTAAGAGCTTCTACATATTCTATATCGTCTTCATTCAGCATATCCGCTTTATTGAACAATATAAGTGGGCGGATATTATAAGCCTCACAACAAGCCAAAAAACGGTCTAGGAAACCTAACGATGTTTCGGGACTATTTAAAGTGTAAAGAAAACAAGCGACATCTATATTAGACGCTATGATATGAGCTTCTTTGGATAAATTAACCGACTTTCTGATGAGATAGTTTTTTCTTGACTCTATTTTGGTAATCCAAGCCACGCCATCGGTCTCTAGCTGAAATTCTACCCAATCTCCCACAGCGAGAGGATTGGTAAGCCTTGTTTTTTGGAGTTTAAATTTACCTCTCATTCTTGCCTCGTAGAACTGCTGAGTATCTTGCTCCAAAACTTGATACCAGCTTCCAGTGGATTTTGTAATCAGTCCTTTAAATATTATGGTTTCATTACTACTACTCATAAGAGGTATATTCTACTATTTTTTATTAGTATTTGCACTATCTACTACTAATATGAAAATCTCTTCGTTAGATTTTTTCATAAAGTAATTCTCTCTAGCAAACTTTTCTTTTTCGCCTTTATTAAACATTAGTTTTTTGTAGAAAGCATCATTTTTTTCATACTCTGTTTTGTAGTAATCTAGCTGCTCTTCGTACTTTTTAATCTCTGAGTTTAAATCTCTTATCACAAGAAAAGAGGTGTTGTCAAAAAAAGTCATCCAAACAAAGAAAGCCACAATGGTAATAACATACTTATTAAGTATGTATTTCTTAAAAAACACCATTTTAGGAGAAAGTTTTTTAGGCTCTTCTGTTGGATTTATATCTTTAATGAGCTTTTTCATTCAGATTGTTTTTTTAGAGAATTACTGATGACCGTGGTTAAAAAGTCTATCGCCACAGGATTTTGTTTCATATTAGGAATAATGATGTCTGCTTCGTTTTTAGACGGCTCTATAAACTCTTGATGCATTGGTTTCAAGGTTGTTTGATAGCGATAAAGCACCTCTTCTAAATCTCTGCCCCTCTCCTGCGTATCTCTTTTAATACGACGGATTAGACGCTCGTCTGAATCAGCGTGGACAAAAATCTTCACATCAAACTCCTTAAGCAATTCTTTATCTGTAAGTACTAGGATACCTTCTACAAGCAATACTTTTTTCGGCTCTACGGTTACATAATCTCCTGTACGAGAGTGCGTAACGAAGGAATAGATAGGTTGTTTTATAGACTCATTATTTTTAAGAGCCTTTACATGTTTGCGTAGAAGTTCAAAATCTATTGATTTTGGGTGGTCATAGTTAAGTCCTTCTCGCTCTGCCATACTAAGATTTTGGTTGTCATGATAGTAGTTATCTTGAGAAAGAACATTTACGCCCTCCACATTTAGTTTCTTCAAAATTTTGTTGACTACCGTAGTTTTTCCTGAGCCTGTACCACCTGCTATTCCTATTACTAACATCTTATTTAATTCTATTTTTTACTCCGCAAAGATACACAATATAACAAAAAATAATGTAGAATATATTCAATTAGCCATTGATAAAATTCACATTGTGAAATTCAGTTTAATTATCTAACTTCACACTATGAAAAAATAATCTAATGGAGAATCATATTTTAGTTAACGAGTTCCCTGAGTTTTCGGAGAAAATTTCAGATTTGAAACAAATTGATAATCATTTCAAAAAACTTTTCAATGATTATGATGAAGTTAATGGTAAAATTAAACATTACGAAGCTGGAGAGCAAAATCATACCACAGATGAGTTTCTCACAGAACTTAGAAAGGAAAGATTACATCTAAAAGATGAAATCTATGAATATCTAAAAAGTAAGTGATATAGATGTTTATTTTTAGAGCAACGCAATGGGGAAAGCCTGTTGCGTTTTTTATTATCTATTAAAAGACCTTCTAAGTCCATTTTTTTTCCTATTTTTGCCGCGTAATTTTTTCTTTATGCAAAATATTAGAAACATCGCGATTATCGCCCATGTTGACCATGGAAAAACAACTTTAGTGGACAAAATTATCCACGCAACTAACATCTTTAGAGAAAACCAAGAAAGTGGTGAGCTTATTATGGATAATAATGACCTCGAAAGAGAACGAGGCATTACTATCCTTTCTAAAAATATCTCGGTAACCTACAAGGATACTAAAATAAATGTAATAGATACACCTGGACACGCCGATTTTGGTGGAGAGGTAGAGCGAGTGCTTAAAATGGCAGACGGTGTGTTACTACTTGTAGATGCCTTTGAAGGACCTATGCCACAAACTCGTTTCGTTTTGCATAAAGCATTAGAATTAGGATTGAAGCCTATTGTGGTTATCAATAAAGTGGACAAACCTAACTGTCGTCCAGATGAAGTTCACGACCAAGTTTTTGATTTGTTCTTTAACCTAGACGCTACCGAAGAACAACTAGACTTCCCTACTTTCTATGGCTCGTCTAAAGAAGGTTGGTTTAATTCAAGCCTAGAAAAATCAGAAAATATTTTACCACTTCTAGATGGTATCCTACAATATGTACCAGAACCAAAGGTAGAAGAAGGTAACCTACAAATGCAAGTAACCTCGTTAGACTACTCGTCTTTCTTAGGAAGAATTGCCGTAGGGAAAATCATCAGAGGTTCGGTTAAAGAATCTCAATGGATTGGCTTAGCTCAAGAAGACGGCAAAATCGTTAAAGGTAAAGTAAAAGAGCTTTATATTTTTGAAGGTTTAGGTAAGAAAAAAGTAAGCGAAGTATTTGCTGGAGATATTTGTGCTATTGTTGGTTTTGACAATTTCCAGATAGGAGATACTTTCGTAGATTTAGAAAACCCAGAGCCTCTCCCAAGATTGTCTATAGATGAGCCTACTCTTAATATGACTTTCTCTATCAACAACTCTCCGTTTTTTGGTAAAGATGGTAAATATGTTACCTCTAACCATTTAAAGGAAAGATTAGAAAAAGAACTTGAGAAAAACTTAGCCTTAAGAGTACAACAAACAGAAGATGCAAATACTTTCTTGGTATTTGGTAGAGGGATATTGCACTTATCTGTACTTATAGAAACTATGCGTAGAGAAGGTTATGAGATGACTATCGGTCAGCCTCAAGTAATTCTTAAAGAAATAGATGGCGAACAGTGCGAACCTTACGAGTCTTTAGTGGTAGATGTTCCTGAAGAATATGCTTCTAGGGTGATAGATTTAGCTACACAAAGAAAAGGAGATTTACACATTATGGAGACCAAAGGAGAAATGCAACACCTAGAGTTTGAAATTCCTTCTAGAGGTCTTATCGGACTTCGTTCTCAAATGCTTACTGCAACAGCTGGGGAAGCAATTATGGCACATAGATTTGTGGATTACAAACCGTTTAAGGGTCAGATACCTGGTAGAAGTAATGGCGTATTGATTTCTAAAAATCAAGGGTCATCTACCGCTTACTCTATTGAAAAGCTACAAGACAGAGGACGTTTCTTTGTAGACCCAGGTGAAGAAATTTATGTAGGTATGATTGTAGGAGAACAGAACAAGCCTGGAGATTTAGTAGTGAATATTGTGGAAGGTAAGCAACTTAACAATATGCGTGCTGCAGGTAAAGATAAAGATGGAAGCATCGCGCCTAAAGTTCTTATGACTTTAGAGGAGTGTATGGAATACATACAACAAGACGAATGTATAGAAGTAACGCCTAATTTTATCCGAATGAGAAAGAAGATTCTTTCTGAAGAGGATAGAAAAAGAGCCGAAAGAATGGCAAAAGCCTAAAATACCAAAATCCCACTATAGTTTTTATAGTGGGATTTTTTTGTCTAAATAAAAAAGCTATTCCAAATCAATGGAATAGCTTTTTAATAAATTTAGGTGGAGAATACGGGATTCGAACCCGTGACCTTTTGACTGCCAGTCAAACGCGCTAGCCAACTGCGCCAATTCCCCAAGATTGCTTTTACGAAGATATAAATATTTCAACACAAAAGCAAAATAGTATTTCTACTGTTGAGACTTTAGATATTCATCTACAATTTCTAAAGCCTTTTTTTCATCTTTTAATTCTACCTTAACTTTCATAGTCGTTGCCGTAGGCGTAGATAAAAATGAAAGATAACTATTCTCTACTTCTGCTGTGATACCAGCTTCTTCTAACTTTGATTTAATTAGTTGTACTTCTTGTATGGTATCTCCCTCAAATACGGGAACTCTTGTTACTACGTCCATAATCATTATTTTTTAGGTTAATGACCCCAATATACTACTTTTATTTGTAATAACCAAATTTCTACAAGGCGTATTTATTTTGATAGCTCATTTATCGTTTTCTGAATATCAGGATCATCAGGTGTGATGGCATAATATTTAGCAATGCCAGATTTTTGATTAACCACAATATACCTAGGAATCCAATTCAAATCTATGTAGTTGTTAAAATCATTTTTCCAACCAGAAAAGAACCAATAATTTTCTTTATTAGCTAATTCATGCTTGTCTAATCCTTTTTTCCAAGCCTCTTCGTTCCTATCTAAAGATAGAAATACAAAGTCTACATTAGGATTGTTGTTCTCTAATGTTCTTGCAGCAGGTAAGGCGTTAATACAATCTCTACACCAACTTGCCCACATATCTAGTACTAGTATTTTCCCTTTGTGTTTAGCTAGTACATCTTTAATTGTAACTTTCTTTCCGTCTATTGTTTGTACTTTTTGAGACAGAGCAGATGCACTAAAACTAGTCTTTAAAACTTTAGGAGCTTCTTGTGAATAAGCTAAAGCTCCAAATATCATTCCTGTTATTACGAGTATTTTTTTCATAAGTTTTAAATAAATGAGATTACAATAATACAGACTTTCCTCATCAAAAACAAAACCAAAAAGCCTTTTGATATCCCATTTTTTTAAATTATTTTTGTAACATTCTAATAAAAAAGTAAAAAATATGTCAACTTATGTGGTAGTAGGACTCCAATACGGAGACGAAGGTAAAGGTAAAATTACAGATGTACTCTCTGCAAAATCTGACTATGTGGTTCGTTTTCAAGGTGGTAATAATGCAGGGCATACGGTATATGTGGGTGAAGATAAATTTGTTCTACATCTTTTGCCTTCTGGTGTATTGCAGTGCAAAGGTAAATGCGTGATAGCTAACGGTGTAGTAGTAGATCCTAAAGCGTTTATCTCCGAAATAAAACAAATAGAAGCTAAAGGGCTTAGTACAGACCATATCTTTATCAGTAGAAGAGCTCATGTCATTATGCCTTATCATATTCTTTTAGATACTTATAGAGAAGAAGAGTTGGTAGGAGAAAAGCAAATCGGAACGACTAAGAAAGGTATAGGACCGTGTTACGAAGATAAGATTGCAAGAGTAGGAATAAGAATGATTGACTTACTAAACCCAGAAGTCTTAGCTGAAAAAATTAAAGTAAATCTTAAGGTTAAAAATTCATTATTTGAAAAATATTTTAATAAACCAACTTTAGATTTTGATACCATTTATAATGAATTTTTAACCATTGGAGAACAGCTAAAAGACAGAATTGTAGATACAGAACTAGAGATTAATGAGGCGATTAAAGAAGGAAAAAATATCTTGTTTGAAGGGGCTCAAGCTTTAATGTTGGATATAGATTTTGGTACCTATCCTTATGTTACTTCATCATCTCCATCTACAGGAGGCGTATGTACAGGTGCGGGTGTGCCACCTACAGCTCTCAAAAATTTAATAGGTGTGGCTAAGGCTTATACCACAAGAGTAGGTAATGGTCCCTTCCCTACTGAGTTAGATAATGATTTAGGCGAAAAAATTAGACAAATTGGTCATGAGTTTGGAGCAACCACAGGAAGACCTAGAAGGACAGGTTGGCTAGATTTGGTTTCGTTAAAACACGCTTGTATGATTAACGGGATCAATAATTTAGTTATTACAAAACTAGATGTACTCACTAATATTGAAGAGCTAAAAGTAGCAACTAAATACAAAACAGAAGACGGAAAAATTATAGATTACTTTACCTCTTCTACTACTAAACTCTATCATTATGAGCCTATATATGAAACTCTAGAAGGTTGGACGGAAGACATTACCAAAGCTCGTTCTTATGATGAGTTACCCGTGAACGCTCAAAAATATATAGAATTTATAGAGAAATATTTAGGTATCAATGTTTATTTGGTGTCTGTAGGGCCAGAAAGAACTCAGAATATTATAAGGAAAGAATTATTTTAAAATTAGACTTTATCATTCAGTATTATAAAAGTTAGTTGTGAAAATTCATGACTAACTTTTTTTGTAAAAAATGACACTTACATTATTTATATTTAAAATAAATTATAATTAAAGTAGTGGTAATAGAAATATTCTATAAATGTAATTTATCATAATATATCTCGGTAATATGTGGTATTTTTGCAAAAGAAATATAATAATTCTGATATGAGAAGGAGTAACGCTATTTTTACAGTACTTTTAGGAGCTATGTTAGTAAGCTGTACTGAACAAGTGGACAAAGGAAAAGCAGAGTATGTGTTTGACACTTCTGGAATGTCTGATTTAATGAGAAGTGCTAATCAGTACTTTAAACCAGTATCAATAACTGATAAAGGTGATTTCAGTGAGGATATGATTAATCTTGGTCAGAAGTTATATTTTGACAAAAGACTTTCTAAAAATGAAACCATTAGTTGTAATTCTTGTCATAACTTAAATACTTTTGGTGTAGATAACCTGCCAACTTCTCCTGGAGATACTAAAGAATTTGGAGGACGAAACTCTCCTACCGTGATTTATGCTTCGCTACACAGTCAGCAGTTTTGGGACGGAAGAGCTAAAGATGTAGAGGAACAAGCAGGAATGCCTATCTTAAATCCGATAGAACACAATATCCCATCTGAGAAATTCTTAGAAGACAAGTTAAGACAAATCCCTGAATATCAAGCTTTATTTAAAAAAGCATTTCCTAATGAAGCTCAGCCTATTACTTATAAAAATTTAACTAAGGCGATTGGTAGTTTTGAGAGACAACTATTACCTGAAAGTAGATTTGACAAGTATCTAAATGGAGACGAAAATGCATTAACACAAAAGGAAAAAGATGGTCTAAAAGCCTTTATAGATAATGCTTGTATTGCTTGCCATAACGGTTCTGCCGTGGGTGGTGGCTCTTTACAAAAATTTGGAGTTTATGCAGATTATTGGAACTACACTAAGAGTAAAAAGGTAGATGCTGGAAGGCAAGATGTAACCAAAGACGAGAAAGATAAATTCTTATTTAAAGTACCAAGTCTTAGAAATATTGAGAAAACTTACCCTTACTTCCACGATGGTTCTGTAGCTTCATTAGAAGAAGCCGTAAGAATTATGAGTAAAATACAAAACAATAAGGATATTAGCGATAAAGATGTTGAAAATATAGTTGCTTTCTTGAAGTCGTTAACGGCAGATATAGACAGCAAGTATAAAACAGTAGCTAATAAATAAAGTACTTCGTAGTATATTTTTAACTAAAAACTCAAGGTTTTCAATATAGCCTTGAGTTTTTTTATGATATCAATCTTAGGTTTTTGGTGTCTCTATATTAAATTATTAACTTTGCAACCTCGTAATTTAGAATAAAATGATGCATTTATCAGAACAAGAAATTATCCGTAGAGAAAAGTTAGAAAAACTTTCTCAAATGGGCATAAATGCCTTTCCGGCAGACGAATATGCTATTACACATACTACACAATCTATAAAAGAAAATTTTCAAGAAGGAAGCAAGGTTAAAATCGCTGGTAGGCTAATGTCTAGAAGAATCCAGGGGAAAGCTTCTTTTGCCGAATTACAAGATAGCGAAGGTAGAATACAAGTGTATTTTAATAGAGATGAAATCTGTCCTGAAGAAGACAAAACCCTTTATAACGAAGTTTATAAGCATCTTTTAGACATTGGAGATATTATAGGCGTAGAGGGAGAATTGTTCAAAACTCAAGTAGGAGAAATGACGGTAATGGTTAAAAATTTCACTCTATTAACCAAAACGCTTCGTCCACTTCCTCAACCTAGAACTGATGAAAATGGCGTGGTACACGATGCTTTTAATGACCCTGAACTTCGTTATAGACAGCGTTACGTGGATCTTACAGTAAACCCACATGTTAAAGAAATTTTTGTAAAAAGAACCAAATTGTTTAACGCAATGCGTGGGTTCTTTAATGATGCTGGATACTTTGAAGTAGAAACGCCTATTTTACAGGCTATTCCAGGTGGAGCTTCAGCAAGACCATTCATTACGCATCACAATGCCTTGGATATTCCATTATATATGAGAATTGCTAACGAGCTTTATCTTAAAAGGCTTATCGTAGGTGGGTTTGATGGTGTGTATGAGTTCTCTAAAAACTTCCGTAACGAAGGTATGGACAGAACTCACAACCCTGAGTTTACAGCCATGGAGATTTATGTGGCGTACAAGGATTATAACTGGATGATGGATTTTACCGAAAAACTATTAGAACATTGTGCTACTGCGGTTAATGGTAAACCGGAATCTCAGTTTGGCGAACATACTATCAATTGGAAAGCCCCTTATCCAAGAATTTCTATGACGGAAGCCATTCAGAAATTTACAGGGTTTGATATTACAGGAAAAACCGAAGAGGAACTTAGAACCTTCGCTAAATCCATCGGTATTGAAGTAGATGACACGATGGGGAAAGGCAAGCTCATTGACGAAATTTTCGGAGAGAAGTGTGAAGGTAACTTTATTCAGCCGACTTTCATTACTGACTACCCTATCGAAATGTCTCCGCTTACTAAAAAGCACAGAAGTAAAGAAGGCTTAACCGAAAGATTTGAGTTGATGGTTTGCGGCAAAGAAATTGCCAATGCTTACTCTGAGCTTAACGACCCTATCGACCAAAGAGAACGCTTTGAAGAGCAGCTTAAACTTTCAGAAAAGGGCGATGACGAAGCGATGTTTATCGACCAAGATTTCCTAAGAGCTTTAGAGTACGGTATGCCACCTACGGCTGGTTTGGGTATTGGTATGGATAGATTGGTGATGTTTTTGACGAATAATGCTTCTATTCAGGAGGTACTATTCTTCCCTCAAATGAGACCAGAAAAGACTCAACCTAAAGTAGAGATAGGAGAAAACGAAGAAATTATCCTTGGCATTCTTAATAAAAACAATGGTAAAATGCTGATAGCTGACTTAAAAACACAATCAGGTTTAAGTGGAAAGAAATGGGATAAATCTTCTAAACTATTAGTTTCTAATAATTTAATTTCTCTAGTAACTGAAGGTGAGGATAAATATTTCCAAATAGTTTAAAAATAGAACTTTATAAAATTACAAGCAGGCTCAAAATTTATAGAGCCTGCTTTATTTTTTGAGTTACAATAATATTCTAAACGACAATGGTTTTGGTAAGGGTATAACCATTAGCAACATCTCCTTTGATATCATCTAACATATTACCACTTAAACTATCGGAGAAGACATTATCACTCTCGTTTTGTGTATCAGCCACTCCTTTGTAGCCTGTTGTTGCATAAACAGTATCGCAAACACTCTTTGGGAAAGCTATCTGCGAAACTCTAATAGAATTTCCATTTGCATCAAGAATTTCCAAATGTATGTGTGATGCACGCCCTCTGTACCAGCCTGGGAAAATACTTATAAATGATACTTGTCCGTTTTTATCCGTAGTGCTTCTGCCCCTTAAAAAATTATTACTAGTATAATTTGCCTGTTGCATACCTCCACCTCCATACTGTGAGTAATTGCCCTCGGCGTCGCAGTGCCAAATATCCACCAAAACACCAGCCATTGGTTGGCAATTATTACTTTGGTCTTGTACCGTTAAATTTATAAGGAGAGCAACACCTGAGCGGTCTCCTACAATATTTTCTCTAACTAATTGAGCAGGTGTCTTAATTGGGAACGGACCTGCGGTTTCACTTGGTGACAAACTACAACTTCCTGTACTAGAATCGGTACTTGTTGTACTGCTTGACTCTCTATCTTTTGAGCAAGAAGTAATTATTGATGGTATTGCAACTATAGTCCCCAACCCTAATAAACCTTTCTGTAAAAATTTTTTCCTATCCATATATTATTCTTTACTTACAAAGAACAATATTCTTTACTTCAGAAAATAGTAAAATACAGACATTTTATAAAACATTTTGTTCTTTTCTAAACTGCAAAGGAGTGACATTATTATTTTTTTTAAAGACCTTACAAAAATAAGATGGCTCTAAAAATCCCACTTCGTAAGCTATTTCAGAAATAGATAAATCACTATGTTTTAATAATCTTTTAGATTGCAGTAGCCTTCTATTCAATATTATGGTATTTAATGTAGTATTAGAAATAAGCTTTATCATACGACTCAATTGTCGGGTAGAAATTTTAATTCTGTTGGCATAGTCTTCTAGAGATAAATCTTTATAGTAATTGGTTTCTACTAAGTCTAGAAATAATTTGTAACTACGAATTTGATTGTTAGTATAAATAAAGTCGTCATTCGTATCAGATATAATGTTTCTTTTAACTTCATTTAAAAATAAAAATAATAAGGCTTTTATATTTTCTAAAGTTAGAGCTTGTTGGTCGTATTCTGACAAAAGTAAGTGGGCATAATTATATAATTCGCTATGCTCAGCAATTGAAATAAGTGGTTGGTATCGAATATTATGCAAATACACAATTTCAAATAAAAGATTAGAAGGAATTAAGCTGTTATTTATAAAGTCTTTTGTAAATAAAATCCTGTAACCTTTAAGCTCCTGACTAACATTTTTCTCTAAGTGATGTACTTGCCCTTCATTGATAATAAAGAGGTTATTGTTTTTAATATGAAATGTATTAAAATCTACATTATGTATGGCAGAGCCTTCTTTTAGTAAATAAATTTCATAGAATAGATGTTTATGTGGCGTTTTTATAGATTGAGGTGGTAAATAATCTAAATTTTCTAATTTATGGATAAGGAAATCTTTATGCTTTAGCTTTTGTCCTACGAAATCTTCTATACTATAAGCTGTAAACATTTAAAATAAATTATTATAAACAATAAACAAAGATACAAGTTTATTAAAATGTAAGAATTTAAATCAACTAAAAAGGATTAGCAAAATGCTAATCCCTTTTTTAATTTAGTCTTTACCTACAGGATAACGCTCTGTAAAGCAACCGAAACAATGTTTATCCGAGCCCAAAATAGCTTTAAGATTTTCTAAGCTCAAAAACTCTAGAGTATCTACACCTAAATAATTTCTTAGCTCTTCTAAGCTCATATTGGCAGAGATTAAATCGTCTTTTGTGGGTGTATCTATTCCCAAATAACACGGTGCAATAATAGGCGGAGATACGCTTCTAAAGTGGATTTCTTTAACTCCAGCATCTTTTAAAATCTTTACCAATCGTTTGGAGGTTGTCCCTCTCACAATAGAGTCGTCTATAATTACTACTCGTTTCCCTTTAATTTCGGAAATAATAGGGTTGAGTTTTAGATTTACTATTCGCTCTCTCATTTCCTGTGTAGGCACAATAAAAGAACGACCAATGTATCTATTTTTAATTAAAACAGGACGAAACGGAATACCCGATGCTTTAGAAAATCCAATAGCGGCTGGCACTCCAGAATCAGGAACACCTATAACAATATCAGCTTCTACAGGTGCTTGTTCCCAAATTTTCTCCCCGGATTTTTCTCTAATTTCGTGTACATTTATCTGCTCCATTTCGGAGTCTGGTCGTGCAAAATAAATGTACTCGAAAGAGCAAATGTTTCTTTCACAGTCATTTTTTACCATATAAGATTTCAGCCCCTCTTCGTTTTCACCTGTATAGATGATTTCTCCAGGTTGAATATCTCTTACATAAGTAGCTCCCACAGCGTCTAAAGCACAACTTTCAGAAGCGACTACATAGGCATTACTATCCTTCATCTCTCCTAGTACCAATGGACGAATGCCGTTAAAATCTCTAAAGGCAAAGAATTTATTTCGGGTCATACCCACCACAGAGTAAGCACCTTTTATCTTTTCCATCGTTACCTTTATTGCTCCACGAAGCCCTAAATCTAAGTTTTTTTGTATAAGTCTTAGGATAACTTCAGAATCGGAAGTTGCTCTAAAAACCACGCCTTCTGCTTCTAGCTCTTGCTTTAGTTCCATAGCATTGGTTAGATTTCCATTATGAGCTATGGATAGGATAATTTGGTCGTACTCATTTTTGGCAAAAAACGGCTGATAGTTGTATTTTTTCTTATCCCCAGCAGTGGTATATCTGGTATGTCCTATTACAGCATTACCCATAAAATCTTCGGGGTCTTTAATTTCTTTATAGACATCTAAAACAAGACCTTCATCTTTAATATTGATGATTTTTCCGCTGTTACTCACAGAAATACCACAAGCCTCTTGACCTCTGTGCTGAAGAGCAAAAAGCCCAAATTGAGATAATGAAAAGGTATCTAAATTTTCTTCCGAATACAGTCCAAAAATACCGCACTCTTCTTGTGGAGCGTCTAAAGCCTCTTCTTGTTTCGTTCTCAACAGGTTTCTTCCATACGGACGATGTTGAAACTGCTTTAGATAAGTTTCCTTATGTTCAGTTAAGTTTTTCATTAGTTAATATATCCTAAATATGAGTTAGTTATTATGCTAACACTTTTTTTAGTCTTTCATAAATTTCCTCGTATGCCTCTGTAACACCACCTAAGTCTCTTCTAAAACGGTCTTTATCTAATTTTTTCATTGTGTCTTTGTCCCAAAGGCGGCAAGTATCAGGAGAAATTTCATCAGCCAAGATGATTTGTCCGTCTGAAGTTTTACCAAGTTCTATTTTGAAGTCCACTAAAATAATATTCATTTTATCAAATAACTCTATTAGAATTTGGTTGATTTTATCTGTTAACGAATACATCTCGTCTAATTCTTCTCTTGTAGCTGCCCCTAGAAATATAGCGTGATAATCGTTGATTAGTGGGTCTCCCAATTCATCTTTTTTGTAGCAAATATCAAAAATAGTAATAGGAGATTTAATGCCTTCCTCCATACCTAAACGCTGTGCCATACTTCCCGCAGAATAGTTTCTCACTACCATTTCTAATGGAATAATGTCCACTTTTTTCACTAACTGCTCTCTGTCGTCTAGCTGTTTAATAAAATGGGTAGGAATCCCTTTCTCGTTAAGGTATTGAAAAATAAGCGTTGTAATGGCGTTATTCATTTGCCCTTTCTTATCTACTTGTCCTTTTTTTTGAGCATTAAATGCCGTAGCATCATCTTTAAAACGAACAATCACCTCGTCTGCTTTATCCGTAGCGAATACCTGTTTCGCCTTACCTTCGTAAAGCATAGCTCCTTTTTGACTCATTTTTATACTTTTTATTTATTTATTATTTCTCTAAAACATTCACTCATTTTTAATCTCTGAAATAAGAAACTCCGTTCTTAAATATATTATGATAATTTGCCGTTGGGATATTCTTCATCAATCCTTCTGCATAGCGTTCAGGGTGTCCCATTCTACCGAATATCTTACCGCAAGGGCTGGTAATACCCTCAATTGCAAATAGAGAATTGTTAGGATTGTATGGCATACCGTGAGCAATAGCTCCATCTAAATCCACATATTGTGTCGCAATTTGTCCATTTTTGTATAATTGAGTAATCACTTCTTCTGATGCCATAAATCGTCCCTCTCCGTGGGAAATCGGAATGGTATAAATCTCCCCTTTCATACCTTTAAGCCAAGGGCTATCATCATTTATAACCTTTACATTTACCATTTGAGAAATATGTCTTCCGATGCTATTATGAGCTAAGGTAGGCGAATTTTGGTCTAAATCTCTAATCTCTCCGTAAGGCAATAGACCCGATTTTACCAATGCTTGGAAGCCATTACAAATACCGATAATCATACCATCTCTCTCCAAAAGTCGGTGTACAGCCTCACGCATTATATCATTCTTAAGCACATTTACGATGAATTTGGCAGAGCCATCTGGTTCGTCTCCAGCAGAGAAACCACCCGAAAAAGCCAAAATCTGAGATTGGTCTATCTCCTTAGCCCACGCTTTGATACTCTCTTGCAAAGCATTGTGATTAAGATTAACCAATGGCTTCATAGAAACCTCCGCTCCTTCTTTTCGGAAGGCATTAAGTGTTTCGTATTCGCAATTAGTACCTGGGAAAACAGGCGTGAACGCCTTTGGTTTGGTAATATGATGTTTTTTAATTATAATCGTTCTAGGTTCAATAGAATTAAGTTCGGTGTCTAATTCTAGCTCTATTTTTTGTTTTTCTTTTGTTGGGAAAAGCGTTTCAAAAGTTTGGCAATAGACTTTCTTCAAATCGTCTATATCAAAACTATCATTGTTGATTACTAATTTTTTATCATTGCTAACTTCACCTATCTTTTGTAGTAACTGGTGAGATAAAGGCTCTGTACTTTCAATAAGTAATCCACCAATATTTTTTTCTAATAAAGCTGTATCATTGG
The DNA here is from genome assembly GCF_009932355.1 of Riemerella anatipestifer. Taxonomy (GTDB): domain Bacteria; phylum Bacteroidota; class Bacteroidia; order Flavobacteriales; family Weeksellaceae; genus Riemerella; species Riemerella anatipestifer_E. The sequence goes on along the minus strand of NZ_LEKU01000017.1, from coordinate 43,069 downwards.
CATTAACTATCGCACCTAACCCATTTCCAAAAGCCATTTTGGCTAACCCTACAGCTATACCACCTTCTTTTATGGTTTTTACAGAAACGATTTTTTTATCTTTAATTTGATTGAAAATATAGGTGTATATTTCCTTTAAATCGTTATAGTTAGGAAGTCCTTTAGCTTCTTCTGTTTCTTGAGAATGATGATAGAAATGATAAATTAAATTTCCTGCTTTTTTAAATTCAGGCGAAATTATATTTGATTTCTGACCATCTGCACACGCAAATGAAATAAGTGTAGGTGGTACATTGATGTCTTGATAAGTGCCAGACATAGAGTCTTTTCCGCCAATAGCGGCTAACTCAAAATTCATTTGAGCATGATAAGCTCCTAGCAACGAGGCTAATGGTTTTCCCCATTTATCAGGATTTTGCCCAAGCTTCTCAAAATATTCTTGGAAACTTAAACGAATTTTGCGGAAATCTCCACCCATCGCTACAATTTTAGCCACACTTTCCACTACGGCATTAGCCGCTCCTACCATTGAGTTTTGTTCCGAAATAGTGGCATCAAATCCCCAACTGGCTAAAGAAACAGTTTCTATATCCTTAGCCTCCATAATTGGTAAGGTTTGAACGCTTCCCTCCATTGGTGTTAGTTGATGTTTTCCACCTAGAGGCATTGCTACCGTAGTTGCTCCCACACTAGAGTCAAACATTTCTAATAAACCTTTTTGAGAGGCTACATTTTTATCAGCTAATAATTTTTTAAAGTTAGTTTCGTTAAATTCTAACCTTTCTGTCTGTACTTCTTGAAGATGATTAACCGCTACTTCTTGTTTTTTAGAACAGCCGTTGGTATCTAAAAATGCACGGCTTAAATCTACAATCTTCTCACCTCTCCAAAACATTTGCATTCTGCCAGAATCTGTAACTTTAGCAACTTCTACTGCCAAAATATTCTCCTCTTTACAAAAGTTGATGAATTTATCTTTATCGTTGGCATCTATTACCACTGCCATCCTCTCTTGAGATTCAGATATAGCTAATTCTGTTCCGTTAAGTCCTTCATATTTTAATGGAAGAACATCAAGATTAACCTCCAAACTTTCAGCTATTTCGCCTATTGCTACCGAAACTCCTCCAGCACCAAAATCATTTGATTTTTTAATCAATTTTGTAACCTCTGGATTTCTGAAAAGTCTTTGTATTTTTCTTTCCTCCACAGCATTACCCTTTTGTACCTCGGTAGATAGTGTGTGGATAGATGTTTCGTCTTGCTCTTTAGAACTTCCCGTAGCACCTCCTACGCCGTCTCTACCCGTAGCACCTCCTAAAATAATGACTAAATCACCTGCCTTAGGTTGCTCTCTTTTTACCCAATCTACAGGCACAGCTCCTACTACAAAACCAACTTCCATCCTCTTAGCACGATAGCCCTCGTGATAAATTTCGGAAACTTGTGTCGTCGCTAAACCAATCTGATTTCCGTAAGATGAGTAGCCATTAGCGGCTTGTTTGGTAATTGTTCTTTGAGGTAATTTTCCTTTGAGCGTATTTTCCACAGGCTCCAACACATCTGCTGCTCCCGAAAGACGCATCGCCTGATATACAAACGAACGCCCAGATAATGGGTCTCTAATAGCACCACCTAAACAAGTCGAAGCACCACCAAAAGGTTCTATTTCCGTAGGGTGATTATGAGTTTCATTTTTAAATAAAAGATACCAAGGCTCTTTTTTACCATCAAATTCAGCATCTATTTTGATAGTACAAGCATTGATTTCGTCTGAAACTACAAGATTATCTAGTTTGCCTGTTTTATGGAAATATTTAGCACAAACGGTAGCCAAATCCATTAACGAAATAGGTTTAGCCTCTCGCCCTAAAAAAGCTCTTTTCTCCAAATAATCTTTAAAAATATGTTCTAAAGTAGCCTTAAACTGTCCCTCAAAACGAATGTCTTTAAGTTCTGTTTCAAAGGTGGTGTGTCGGCAATGGTCACTCCAATAAGTATCTAAAACTTTAAGCTCTGTTTCTGTTGGATTTCTCTGTTCTGACTTAAAATAATCTTGTATATAAGCTAAATCGTCTAAACCAAAGGCGAAGTTTTGCTCTGTATAGAACTCCTTTAATTGTGATTCGTTTAAAGTTATAAAATCGTGATAGGTTACCACTTCTTTCGGAGTTTCCTCTTTTGGGATTTCCAATTTAGAAAGGTCTTTCTCCTGAGACTCTACTCTATTGATGAGTAAATCTTTTACTTTTTGTAGCTCTTTTTCGTTGATACCTTCTATTTCTACTAGCTTTCCGCTTCTTACTTTGGCTTGAGTATTTTCCGTTAGCAATACAATACATTGCTGTGCAGAATCTGCTCTTTGGTCATACTGCCCTGGCAGAAATTCCATAGCGAAAGATAGGCTTTTAGCAGGGTTTTCATAGTGTAAAATATCGGTTACAGGGTCTGCAAAGACATTATATACTACTTTATCAAAATCAGTGTCATTAAGTCCAAAAACATCGTAGATATTATAAACCTTTACCTGCTTGATGTGAGGTAATATATTCTTTATTTCATCGAAAATTTTAGGACTTTCCACATCAAAAATCCCTCTTTTTTCTATGTAAATTCTTTTACTCATTATTAGATTTTTTAGATTTTATTTTTCAAAAATTAGAGCGTTCCAAAAATACTCAATTTTTGATTTTATTCAGAATATAAAGCCGACTATTTTACGACTTCTGTAAAAAAATATCACAAAAAAAGCCGCTATTGGACACCCCAATAACAGCCTTTTATGTTAATAACGAATTTAAGTCATTTTTTAGTCTAAATCTTCGTCATCATATTTTTCTAATTCAGCATCGCACCACTTGAAAGCAGCTTCTACAGCTTTAGTAGCTTCATCTGCAATGCTCTCTTCATCATCTCCTTCTAAATCATCTAACCACTCTACTTCTTCCTCCTCTACATTAAGAATGAATCTAGGGTACTCAGTGTGAACTACGAATAAGTCTTCTGGAAACTCGGTGTTGTCCGCTAATAAAAATTTAGGTAATTTCATTGGTTTAAAATTTTAATATTCTAATTTTAGAATCTTGTCCTGCAAATATAAACAATTATTTCTGTTAATCTGAATTAAATTTTGTTAATTTTTAGAAAACATACGGGCTACTTTTTCAGCCTTTTTTGTTTCGGTATAGTCATAGAAACCTTCTCCTGATTTTACTCCTAATTTCCCTGCCATTACCATATTTACCAATAGTGGACATGGGGCGTACTTTGGATTCTTAAAACCATCATACATTACATTAAGAATTGCTAAACAAACATCTAGACCTATAAAATCTGCTAGTTGTAGCGGTCCCATGGGATGTGCCATACCTAACTTCATCACGGTGTCTATTTCCTCTACTCCAGCTACATTATTGTATAAAGTTTCTATAGCTTCGTTTATCATTGGCATTAGGATTCTATTGGCTACAAATCCAGGATAATCGTTAACTTCTACAGGCACCTTTGATAAGTCTTTTGACATTTTATAAACCACATCGAAAGTTTCTTTAGAAGTAGAATACCCTTTGATAATTTCCACCAATTTCATAATAGGAACAGGATTCATAAAATGCATTCCGATGACTTTATCAGGTCTCTGCGTTACCGCTGCAATCTGCGTGATGGATATAGAAGAAGTATTGGTTGCTAGAATACAGTGTTGTGGTGCTAAAGTATCTATTTTTTTAAAGATATTCAATTTTAACTCTGTATTTTCAGTGGCGGCTTCTACAATCAGATCTGCATCTTTAACAGCACTTTCTAAGGAAGTGTTTTTGGTAATATTGTTTAATGTTTCTTCTTTTTGAACTTCGGTAAGATGTCCTTTAGAAACAATTCTATCTAAATTTTTAGAAATAGTCTCAACACCTCTGTCTAGAGCTTCCTGTGAAATATCTACTAAATTTACCTTAAAACCATTTTGAGCAAAGGTATGAGCTATCCCATTCCCCATTGTCCCAGCTCCGATTACTACAATATTTTTCATTTTTGATTTAATTATAAATTTTGGTCACTAAAAATAATATAAAATTCCGATAGACACAAATAAAAAAGAGAGAGTAACTAAAACTCTCTCTTTATATTGATAACAAAAAAATTAAACATTTATTTTACTTGATCTACAACAGCTTTGAATGCTTCAGGGTGATTCATTGCAAGGTCTGCAAGAACTTTTCTGTTCAATTCGATGTTGTTCTTTTTAAGAGCTCCCATAAACTGAGAGTAAGACATTCCATACTCTCTGCATCCTGCGTTGATACGCATAATCCAAAGGCTTCTGAAATTTCTTTTCTTCTCTTTTCTACCACGGTAGGCATATTGCATTGCCTTTTCCACGGCATTTTTAGCAACAGTCCAAACATTTTTTCTTCTACCGAAAAAACCTTTAGCTTGTTTCATTACTTTTTTTCTGCGTGCTCTTGACGCTACAGAATTTACTGATCTTGGCATAATTTAATAATTTGTTTTTTTGAAATGGGCGAAGTTTTAACGCTTTCTTAGTGGCACCATTTCAGGGTTAAACTTGTTTGAATTTTTTGAATTCTTATAAACCGAATAACTGATTTATAAAAACTACTTGATAGCTAATTGCTTCAAAACGCTTTTCTCGTCAGATGGATGAACATAAGAAGTTTGCGTAAGATTTCTCTTTTGCTTAGTTTCCTTCTTAGTCAAGATGTGACTTTTGTAAGCATTTTTTCTTTTGATTTTACCAGTTCCGGTAAGAGCAAAACGCTTCTTAGCTCCTGATTTCGTTTTTAATTTTGGCATTTTTTTGCTTTTTTATCGTTTTGTTATCAATATATTTTATTTACATTTCTTTTCAAAATACTCAACAAATGGCATAGGAGAGTCTTTGAATTTCAGTTCTTTATTCTCAAATGCCTCCTCCATCTTAGGACATTTATCCTTGAAGAATTTTACAATTCTTTTTCCGTTACCTTTTTTAGTTAAATCTATCGTTGAAATGTTATGTGTTACATGATTTACCGCTACAAAAGTTACTGGCTCATCCGACCACTGAAAGTAATAGTATGTAGAACTACCCGCCGGATCTGTAATCATCATTCTTGATGCACCAGCACCTACCATCGTGGTCTTCATATCACTTTCAAACAATTGAGCATAGATTTTGACTTTACCTGTATAATAATTATAAACCCAAATGTTTTTCTTTTTGTAAGGAACAGATATAAAATCTATATATTTACCACTGTCCTCTAAGTAAGAAAGTTTCTTTACATCTTCTAAGTTAATATCCTCTTTTTTTGCAGATTTATCAAGACTGCTTTTAAACACGATTGAATTCTTCGAAATTTCTTGAGGGCGTTGTAAATAACCTTTCTTCTTACTACCATCTTTGTAGACAACTATCCCATTCATATATTGGGAAAAAAATGTACTACAAAAACCTAATGATAACAAAAAAAGTAATCTATATTTCATCATAACAAATATGTTTATTTCGTTTTCTTAGGACTCATCATCATAATCATTCTTTTGCCCTCTAATTTAGGTAGCTGATCTACTTTCCCTACATGCTCCAAATCCTGAGCAAGTTTTAATAAAAGTATTTCTCCTTGATCTTTGAAAACAATAGAACGACCTTTAAAAAACACATAGGTCTTAAGTTTAGAACCTTCTTCTAAGAACTTTTCGGCGTGTTTTTTCTTGAATTCGTAGTCGTGGTCATCGGTTTGAGGTCCAAAACGAATCTCCTTTACTACTACTTTTACTTGTTTAGCTTTAAGCTCTTTTTGTTTCTTCTTCTGCTCATAAAGGAACTTTTTATAATCCATAATACGAGCGATGAAAGGCTCTGCTTTATCAGATATAACTACCAAGTCTAGTTCTTGTTCTTCTGCCAATTCTCTAGCTTTGGCTAGCGGATATATACCTGGTTCTACATTATCCCCTACAAGGCGAACCTCTTTAGCACGGATTTTTTCATTAATCATGTGCGCATCCTCCTGCTGGCGACGCGGTGCTGACCTGTTAATTTTTTTTCTAATTGCTATGGCTTTATATTTTTAATTGTTAAACCTTACTTTATAATCTTTGCTTCATTTTTAAAGTATTCCACAAAGCTCTCTATACTCATTTCTCCTAAATCTCCTTCTCCTCTTTTTCTTACAGATACCGTTTGGTTTCCTGCTTCATTCTCTCCTACAATGAGCATAAATGGTATTTTTTTCATTTCTGCATCACGGATTTTTTTACCCGTTTTTTCATTTCTCTCATCTACCAGTCCGCAAATATCGTGATTTTCTAATAATTGTGAAACTTTTTTAGCGTAATCTGTATATTTTTCACTGATTGGAAGTAGTATATATTGGTCTGGATTTAACCAAAGTGGGAAATCACCTGCTGTATTTTCAATTAAAATAGCAATAAATCTTTCCATAGAACCAAAAGGTGCACGGTGAATCATGATAGGACGATGTCTCTCGTTATCACTACCTACATAGGTTAAATCAAATCTTTCAGGAAGGTTATAATCTACCTGTATGGTTCCGAGCTGCCAACTTCTACCCAAAGCATCTTTAACCATAAAATCTAATTTAGGCCCATAAAATGCAGCCTCACCATATTCTACAACAGTATTGAGTCCCTTGTTCTTAGCAGCCGTAATAATCGCAGATTCTGCTTTCTCCCAGTTTTCTTCAGAGCCGATATATTTAGCTCTGTTCTCTTTATCTCTTAATGACACCTGTGCTATAAAGTCTTCAAATCCTAAAGATTTAAACACATAGAGTACCAAATCTATTACTTTTTCAAACTCCTCTAATAGTTGGTCTGGTGTACAGAATAAATGGGCATCATCTTGAGTAAATCCTCTTACTCTAGTAAGTCCGTGTAATTCACCACTTTGCTCATAACGATATACTGTACCGAACTCTGCATACCTTTTAGGTAAATCTTTATAAGACCACTGCTGTGCTTTATAAACTTCGCAGTGATGCGGACAGTTCATTGGCTTTAATAAAAACTCCTCTCCTACATGCGGCGTTTTTATTGGTTGGAAGCTATCTGCTCCGTATTTTTCGTAATGTCCAGATGTTTTGTACAATTCTATGTTTCCGATATGTGGAGTCATTACAAATTCGTAACCGCCTTTTCTTTGTGCTTCTGAAAGGAAGCTTTCTAATTTTTTTCTAAGGGCAGCTCCTTTAGGTAACCATAAAGGTAACCCTGCACCTACCTTTTCAGAAAAAGTAAATAAGCCTAGCTCTTTTCCTAATTTTCTATGGTCTCTACGCTTAGCCTCTTCTAGTCTTTCTAGGTATTCTTTAAGGTCTTTTTGTTTAGGGAAAGATATTCCGTAAACTCTCGTTAATTGTGGATTTTTCTCATCACCACGCCAATAGGCTCCTGCAGCGTTAAGTATCTTAACTGCTTTGACAATCCCCGTAGAAGGTATATGCCCACCTCTACATAAATCTGTAAAATCGTCGTGAGAACAGAAAGTAATTTCTCCATCATTAAGATTTTCTATCAATTCTGTTTTATATGGGTTGTCAGCATATTCTTTCAAAGCCTCTGCTTTGGAGATAGCATAAAGTTTAAAGGTAGAGTCTTTCTTGGCATTTTCTAGCATCTTTTGCTCTATCTTTTCAAAATCTTTTTCAGATAATGTTTCGTTTCCAAAATCTACATCATAGTAAAAGCCATTTTCTATGGCAGGTCCAATGGTAAGTTTAGCCTCTGGATAATACGCCAATATTGCCTGTGCCAAAAGGTGAGCAGAAGAATGCCAAAAAGCCTTCTTTCCCATATCATCATTCCATGTAAGAAGTTGTACCGTAGCATCTTCGGTTATTGGGGTGGTTACTTCCACTTGTTTATTATTTACCATGGCCGAAATGGTATTTCTAGCCAACCCTTCACTAATAGATTTTGCTACTTCTAAAGGAGTTACTACTCCTTCAAATTCTCTGATACTTCCGTCAGGGAGTGTGATTTTTACCATTATTTTAATATATTTTTATAAATAAAACACAAAGTTACAAAAAGTTTTTTACCGTAGAAACATATTATTTTAAATTTATGGTAGTCATCAATAAAATTAAAAGTACATCAAATCAATTTTAACTTGGATAAAATAAATTTCAGATTTAACATTGTCTTTTAATAAAAAAATATTACATTTGCTGGGTGAAAACAAATAGTGTAATACAAAAGTGGTGGTGTCAAACTCTTAAGCAGGGTCTGAACTTCTATCGTATTTAGCTTTTTGGGTGAGAAAACAAATTTAAGGGTAGTAACAAACAATAAAGACTTCTGCGGATTATCGTAGGAGTTTTTTATTTTAAATAGATTTAATAAAGATGATTAGCATTAAAACAGAATCCAAGTCCCTTATGGGGGATCTACATACTCCAATGGGAGTTTATCTAAAACTTCGTGATGCATATAGAGATACTATTCTTTTGGAAAGTACAGAACATAACGCAGATAACGGTAGCTATTCTTTTATAGGCGTAAATGCGATTGCTGGTATAGAGGTAAATAATTATGAAAGTTATGAAATTAAATTCCCAAACCAGCCACCACAAAAATTAAACTTTCAAGAAGGTGTTCTTCTAACTGATGTACTCCAAAGTTTTGCAGAAAATTTCAAATGTGAAGAGGTAGAAAGTGCTATTGATAAGGTAGCTCAAGGGTTTTTCGGTTATACGAGTTACGAGGCTATTCCTTTTTTTGAATCTATTCAGTTTAAACCTCAAAACAAAGAAACGGAAATCCCAATTCTTAGATATAGATTTTACCAATATATCATTGCTTTTAATCACACCAATGATGAAATGAGAATTATAGAGAATAAGATAGAGGGATTAAATTCGGAAATATCTTATTTAGAAGATATTATCAATCATAAATCCATAGCAATATATCCGTTTGAAAGCGTAGAACAAGAAACTTCTAACCTTGAAGATGCAAAATTTTTAGAAATGGTAAAACAAGCTCAAAAACACGCTTTTAGAGGAGACACTTTCCAAATGGTGCTTAGCCGAAGGTTTCAGCAAAAATACAGAGGTGATGAGTTTCAAGTATATAGAGCTTTAAGAAATATCAATCCTTCGCCATATCTATTTTTCTTTGATTATGGTGATTATAAATTGATGGGTTCTAGTCCTGAAAGTCAGTTGATTATCAAAAATAAAAAAGCCATTATTCACCCTATCGCGGGTACTTTTAAAAGAACGGGAAATATTCAGGAAGATTTAGCGGCGGCAAAAGACTTAAAAGCCGACCCAAAAGAAAATGCAGAACATACGATGTTGGTAGATTTGGCTCGAAATGACCTTAGTAAATTAGGGAAAAATGTTAGTGTTTCTAAACTAAAGGAAATCCAGTTTTTTTCATCAGTGATACATATGGTAAGCGAAGTAACTGCCGAATTAAGCGACAATATCAATCCATACGAAATGACAGCGACTACCTTTCCACAGGGTACATTGAGTGGTGCTCCTAAATACAAAGCTATGGAACTTATTGATTTGTACGAGCCTACTTCGAGAGGATATTATGGCGGTTGTATTGGCTTTGTAGGATTTGATGGAACTTGCAACCAAGCGATTATGATTAGAACTTTTTTAGCCAAGAATAATCATCTTTATTATCAAGCAGGAGCGGGAGTTGTAGCAAAATCTTCCCCAGAAAGCGAACTACAAGAAGTTAATAACAAACTAAATGCTTTGAAAAAAGCCATTAAAAAAGCAGAAACTCTAAATAGAGCTTAAAAATTTAAACACAAAGAAAATGAAAATATTGGTATTTGATAATTATGATAGTTTTACCTATAATTTAGTTCAAATGATAGAGCAAATTACAGGTAATGAGGTAGATGTTTTTAGAAATGATAAAATTCCGTTAGAAGATATAGAGCAATATGATAAAATAATATTGTCCCCAGGGCCTGGTATTCCCAGCGAGGCAGGACGATTGTTAGAAGTGATTAAAACTTATGCACCTACCAAATCTATTTTGGGAGTTTGTCTTGGGCAACAAGCTATTGCAGAGGCTTTTGGAGGAAGCTTGGTTAATTTAGATAAAATTTATCACGGTGTAGCGACATCAGCCGAAATTATAAAGCCAGATGCCCTTCTGTTTCAAAATATGCCGAAAAATATAGAAATAGGCAGGTATCATTCTTGGGCTGTAAATCTTGAGGATTTTCCTTCGGAATTAGAAATAACGGCCGTTGATGAGGAGGGTATGATTATGGCACTTCAGCACAAAACTTACGATGTACACGCCGTTCAGTTTCATCCTGAGAGTATTTTAACACCTTTAGGAAGAACGATTTTAACTAATTTTCTAAATGCTTCATAGGAGCTATTTGTAAAAAATAAATTATGAAACAAATATTAAACTATCTATTTAATCATCAGACGCTTAGCAAATCGGAGGCAAAGTCTGTTATGATAGAATTAGCTCAAAATAAATTTAATGAGACCGAAGCCACGGCTTTTATAAGTGTTTTTATGATGAGAGCCATCACTTTAGAAGAGTTGATGGGTTTTAGAGAAGCCTTGCTCAATCTGGCTACTCCAGTAGATTTAGGAACTCAAGACTTAGTGGATATTGTAGGCACAGGAGGCGATGGCAAAAATACCTTTAACATTTCTACCTTAGCCTCTTTTATCGTTGCAGGAGCTGGACAAAAAGTGGCGAAACATGGTAATTATGGAGTTTCTTCGGTAAGTGGTTCGTCTAATGTGTTGGAACTTTTAGGATACCAATTTAAAAATAATTCAGAAGGACTAAAATCAGATTTAGAAAAAGGGAATATCTGTTTTCTTCACGCGCCGTTGTTTCATCCCGCTTTAAAATCGGTAGCACCACTTAGAAAAGCGTTGGGACTTAGGACTTTCTTCAATTTATTAGGGCCTTTAGTTAATCCTGTTCAGCCTAAATACAGTATGATAGGCGTTTACAATTTGGAGATAGCAAGGCTTTATCAATATCTATTACAAAGGGAAAATGCCGAATTTATGCTTGTCCACGCCTTAGATGGCTATGATGAAATCAGCCTTACTCAAGATACCAAAATTTTTGATAAAAACGGAGAGTACATCTATTCCGCCGAAGAATTAGGGTTTAAAAATATTTCAGAAGACCATATTTACGGCGGTAAGACTAAAGAAGAAGCGGCTGCTATTTTTCTTAATATATTAGACGGCAAAGGCACTCCAGAGCAAAATGCGGTGGTTTTAGCCAATGCGGCAATGGCACTCTATAACACCCAAAAATACGGTAATTATCAAAATTGTTTTGAATTAGCGAAAAAAAGTCTATTGGAAGGAAAAGCTAAAGATTGCCTAAATAAAATAACCACCTAATGGAACTAAAAAATAAAGAACGATGTGGCTGGGTAACCAATGATGAAATTTACATCAATTACCACGATACAGAATGGGGCGAGCCTGTTTTTGAAGATGAAAAACTCTTTGAAATGCTTTTGTTAGAAGGATTTCAAGCGGGATTGAGTTGGATAACTATTTTGAAAAAAAGAGAAAATTTCAGACAAGCCTTTGATGATTTTGACTACACCAAAATCGCCACCTACAACCAAGCTAAACTTGAAGAATTACTCTGCAACACAGGGATTATCCGTAACAGATTAAAGATAGAATCTTCGGTTAAAAATGCTAAGGCATTTATAAAAGCTAGAGAAGAGTTTGGTTCTTTTTCCCAGTATATATGGCGTTTTGTAGAGCATCAACCAATTAGAAATGAGTTTAAAAACCTATCAGAAGTACCTGTCTCCACACCTCTATCGGATAAAATATCCAAAGACTTAAAAAAGCGAGGGTTTAAATTCGTAGGGACTACCATTATTTATGCCTTTATGCAAGCCATCGGTATGGTAAACGACCATGTGCAAACTTGTTACAAACACCCTAAAAACTTAAATTAAATGACCATTTTAGATAAAATAGTAGATTGTAAACTGGACGAAATCCAACAAGCCAAAAAGCAAACATCGTTAGAAAAACTCAAGGATACTCCGTTTTTTCACCAGCCTACACGAGGTTTTATTGAGAGTTTAAAGTCCAATCCATACGGGATTATAGCCGAGTTTAAAAGGAAATCGCCCTCCAAAAATAACATCAACATAGAAGCTAAAATCCAAGAGGTTTTACCGCTATATAAGGAATACGGAGCAGCTTGTGTTTCTGTATTGACGGATACGCCTTTCTTCGGAGGAAGTTTATCTGATTTGGAGGAAGCTAATATTTACGATATACCTTTGCTAAGGAAAGATTTTATTGTAAATGATTATCAAATTTATCAAGCCAAAGCCCATGGTGCCGACTGTATTTTGCTTATAGCTAATATTCTATCTAAATCCCAAATTGAAGACCTTACAGATACGGCACACCACTTGGGATTAGATGTGTTATTGGAATTTTATAGTGGCGAAGATTTTGATAAATATTATTCCAAATTAAAAATGGTAGGCATTAACAATCGGAACCTCAATACTTTTGAAGTGGATTACGAACACGCCATTAGAATGCGAAACCAATTGCCTGAAGGGACTTTAAGCGTTGCTGAAAGTGCCATTTATAGTCCTGAAATTTATAAAAAACTAAAAAACAATGGCTTTGATGCTTTCTTGATGGGCGAATATTTTATGAAACAAAACCATGTTGGAATGGCTTTACAATCTTTTATTGAAGAAATAAAATAAAAAATGAAACCAGCACCTAAAATAAAAGTTTGTGGACTTACCGATTTGAATCAAATTCGGGAAATTATAGATTTAGAAATCGATTATCTCGGTTTTATATTTTATGAAAAATCACCAAGATATGTATTGAATTATTTAACACCAAAGGAAATTGCTTCGCTAAATCACAAGCAAAAAGTGGGCGTTTTCGTAAATGAAACCATCGAAAAAATAGTGCAAATCGTTACGGAAGCTCAACTTAATTTGGTGCAACTGCACGGCGATGAAACCTCTGATTTTATTCGTGATTTAAAGAGTAAACTTCCACAAGAAATCCAAATTATAAAAGCGATACGGGTGGGTGAAACCGTTCCTGATATTTCGGAATTTTCAGAACCATCTGAAATAGATTTTTTACTTTTTGACACGGATAGCAAAACCTTTGGCGGAACAGGTAAACGATTTGATTGGCAACTATTAAACGAATTAAACCTTACAAAACCTTATTTTTTAAGCGGTGGTATTTCTAACGAGAACATTGGCAAAATCTCAATTATTAAACAAAAACCAATCGCTTTAGACCTCAATAGTAAATTTGAAATTTCCGCAGGCAACAAAGATGTAGCACTTATTAAAAATTTTAAATTAAGTTTGTATCAATAGAAATAGATTAAAATGAATTATCAAAATCCAGATAAAGAAGGGTATTACGGTGAATTTGGCGGTGCTTTTATTGCCGAAATGCTCTACCCTAATGTTAAAGAACTACAAGATAAATACTTGGAAATCATTTATTCGGAAGATTTTCAAAAGGAGTTTAAAGATTTATTAAAAAACTATGTAGGGAGAGAAACTCCATTGTATTTTGCACCCAATTTGAGCCGACAATATGGCACTAAAATCTACCTTAAAAGAGAAGATTTAAACCATACGGGAGCCCATAAAATCAATAATGCTTTAGGACAAGCGCTTTTAGCAAAAAAGTTGGGCAAACAGCGTATCATAGCCGAAACAGGTGCTGGACAGCACGGTGTTGCCACTGCGACAGCGTGTGCTTTGCTTGGTTTAGAGTGTATTGTCTATATGGGCGAAATAGATATTGCCCGACAAGCTCCTAATGTGGCCAGAATGAAAATGTTGGGGGCCAAAGTCGTTCCAGCAACCTCGGGTTCTAAAACTTTAAAAGACGCTGTAAACGAGGCTTTAAGAGATTGGATAAATAATCCTACAACCACCCACTATATCATAGGTAGCGTGGTTGGTCCTCACCCTTTCCCCGATTTGGTGGCAAGGTTTCAATCAGTTATTTCAGAGGAAATTAAAGTCCAATTACAAGAACAGGAAGGCAGAGATTATCCCGACCACCTCATTGCGTGTGTGGGCGGCGGTAGTAATGCCGCAGGAACTTTTTATCATTTTGTGAATAATGATAAAGTCAATATCATTGCGGCAGAAGCTGGTGGTTTGGGCGTTCATTCTGGAGAAACTGCTGCAACAACGGCTTTGGGGAGCATTGGCGTTTTGCACGGCAGTCAGAGTTTGGTTATTCAGACCAAAGACGGACAAGTGATTGAGCCCTACTCTATTTCTGCAGGGTTAGATTACCCAGGGATTGGACCAATGCACGCCAATCTTTACCAACAAAAACGAGCCGAATTTTTAAGCATTAACGATGATGAAGCTCTAAAATCTGCATTCAATCTGACTAAAACAGAAGGTATTATTCCAGCGTTAGAAAGTGCCCATGCCTTAGCGGTTTTGGATAAAAAGAAGTTTGGAAAAGAAGATATCGTTGTCATCTGCCTAAGCGGTAGAGGCGATAAGGATATGAAAACTTATTTAAGCTATCTAAATGTTTAATCTATGAAAAGTAATATTATCCATATTGTAGTAAGAATAGTTATTCTAATTTTATCTTAGATTTTAGCCCTTCCTATGGCTTATTCTTATTTAGATTACACGGCTCCTGACCGGCGTTGTGGCACAGCCGACTTAGGACTTATTTTTTTTCTTATTATTTTGTTTTCATTCCTATGGTTTGTTGCAATGATTATAGAAGCTATCATACTAAATAAGAAAAAGAAAATAATGAAGAGAAATATCAATCTTATTATAATTGGTTGTTTAGTCTTATTTTTTATAATTTGTACTCTTTTACCTTAAAATACTCTAAATGAAAAAATTAAATATATACTTTACAGCAGGTATTCCTCAGCTGGAAGATACTGCGGAAATCATTAAAATAATTCAAGAAGCTGGGGCTGATATGATGGAGATTGGTATGCCTTATAGCGACCCCGTTGCCGATGGCGAGGTTATACAACAAGCTCACATTAAAGCCTTAGAAAACGGAATGTCAATAGAGAAACTCTTTGAACAATTGGCAAAAATTAAGGGTGAAATTCATATTCCAATCATCTTGATGGGTTATATTAACCCTGTGCTTTCTTATGGCTTTGAGAAGTTTTGTCAGAAATGCCAAGAAACAGGCGTTAATGGGCTGATTATCCCTGACCTCCCTCCTATTGAGTTTGAAAAAAAATACCAAACCATTCTCAAAAAGTTTAATCTAAATTTTACTTTTTTGGTAACACCAGAAACATCTGACGAGCGAATTTTGTATTTGGATAGTCTAAGCTCTGGATTTTTGTATGCGGTGAGTTCTTCGTCCACAACGGGCAACCAGTCCAAAACATTGAAAAACGAAGATTACCTTAACCGATTAGCCTCATTACCGCTGAAAAACCCACTAATGATAGGCTTTGGGATTAAAAATAAAACCGACTTTACCACAGTTACCGAACAAGCCGATGGCGGTATTATAGGCACTGCTTTTGTGAAAATTATTTTAGAAGAACCGGATTGGAAAGAAAAAACTAAACATTTTATACAAAGTATTAAATCTTAGTGTTTTGCTATTTTTGTGTAACCCAAAGTACAATTACAAAAAACGATGTAGAAATAAATGACTAAACAATGAACTTATACACAAAATATTTAGAAAAACTAAAAACAGAAAACATTTTGGTGGATATTTATACCGATAATTATGATGAATCTGATTATGGTTTTATAATTGACTTTAATGATGACTTTTTGTTAATTGAAAAATTTGATAAAGAATGTAATTATGATGGTTTAACGATTCTTTTAAGGCATAATATTACACGAATAAGATGGTCAGGAAATGATCTTGAAAGTGTTGCAAAACTTATAGACTCAACCCAAAGGGTAAAAAGTAAAGTAAATATAAATTTAGAATCAATTCAGACAATTTTAGAAAGCGTCAACCGACTCTATAATCATCTAACGGTTCATATCCAAGATATTAACAGTAGCGTTTGTTTCATAGGAGAAATTCACGAAATGGATAACAGCTCGGTTGTGATTCACGAATTTGGAACGATGTCTTCATTGGATAGAAAGTTTATACTTTTGTCACTTAGTGATATTACAAGAGTTGATGTGAACGGTCAATATGAAAGTAATCTAAAGAAATTATTTAGAAAAAGCTAGTATATATAATTCAAAAAGTATTTATTGTATACCAAAAATTCCACATAAATAGTATGAAACTTTTTTCAATAATTCTAACTTTACTATTATTAACTTCTTGCTTTGTAACACCAAAGCAAAAAGAAAATCTTAAAAATGAACTATCTCTAATTTTAAAGTCCGACCAAGAATTAAGGGAACTTTTTACACCTGATTTGAAACCTGAAAGGAAAAATGAAATCTTAAAGTCCTATAATATTTCTGAAGATAAATTTCAAAAATTAGGTTGGAATTTAACCACAAAAAATGATAGCGTAAACTTAATCAAAATTGAAAAAATAATAAAGAAATATGGCTATCCAGGAAAAAAACTTGTGGGGGAAAAATTAAATACTGCGGCTTGGTATGTAATTCAACATTCAAAACTACCTGTAATTGAGAAATATTATCCATTAATGATAAAAGCAAGTGAAAATGGAGATTTAGGAAAACAACATATTGCGATGATGAAAGACAGAATGCTAATGTATCAAGGAAAAGAACAAATTTACGGAACTCAAGGTGCAGGAAGACTGTTTATAAATCCTGAAACTAAAAAAGAAGAGTGGGTAAATTTTATTTGGCCAATTAAAAATCCTGAAAATGTTAATGAATTAAGAAAATCAATGAATATAAAAACATCTATAGAAGATTACGCTAAATCTATGGGAATAGACTATTCTAAAAAATATACATTAGATGAAATAGAAAAACTTACAAAAAAATAAAGGTGTAACAGCTAATATAATTTTTGTAAAAGGTAGCCATTTTTATTCCGAAAAAATATTTTACTTCCACTAATTTGTTTAATTTAGCGGTTGAAACCCAACTAAATGTTACTTCCTAAAAATTTTATTGAAGTTTATCCTGATGATTGGGGTATGATACAAAAAAATCATAACAAACATCTTCGAAAATCAAAAGATGGGAAAAATATTCCAATACCTGAACCTAGACAATATTTGAAGAATGCACTAAATATTTACGTTAAAAAAATAAAAATTAAGTAGCAATGACAAAATCAACCCAAATTAAAGAGATTCAAAAAAGGCTTCCTGAAAATATTTATATCGTAGACGAAACTAACTTTGATTTTACTGAAGACGAATTTGTCAGCATTTTGTCTTGGATAAAATATTTTAACAATCACTATGAAAATAAAGGTAAAACTGAACATCCAGATATTTTATTTCCAATCATTTCAAAAAGATTGAGATTGGATTTTGGACTTTATTGTTTCCCAAGTGATATTGAAGGCGAAAAAGGGAAACACAATATTTATCTTTCAACTAATGGAAAACTTTTAACGGGGAAAGTTGAAAAACAATCTGTGAAAAAAATAATTGCGACTTGGCAACTTTAATAAAAGAAACGTAGTGTAGCATAGTATTTACAAAACTAATTTGTTTAATTTGACGTCATTAAACTCATAACAAAATGATTTGATAGAGCTAAAAAGCTCCCCATAAATATTCAATTAACATATGAAAAAGATAAAATTTGTAGTATTTACATTATGGTCTGTGGTAATTTCTGCCCAATTTACGGATTATGATATAGTAAAAGAAGTTAAAACTCACAATAAAAGTGTGGTGGTCTCAGCTCACCCTCTTGCCAGTGAAGCAGGTGCTTTAGTATTAAGAAAAGGCGGTAATGCTTTTGATGCTGCTATTGCTACACAGTATGCTTTGGCTGTGGTTTATCCTCAGGCAGGTAATATCGGTGGTGGTGGTTTTTTGGTAGCGGTAAAATCTAACGGAGAAAAAATAGCCATAGACTTTAGAGAAACGGCACCTGCCAAGGCACATAGAGATATGTATTTGGATAAAAAAGGTGTTGCTAGTACAGATTTATCACAAAACGGACGACTAGCTGTAGGAATACCAGGCTCGGTAGCAGGATTTTATGAAACTCTAAAATACGCTTCTCTCCCAATGGAGGTACTGATACAACCTGCCATAGATTTAGCGGAAAAAGGCTTTGCTATCACGGAAAAAGAAGCCAATCTACTTAATGAATGCCAAAAAGATTTTGTAAAACATAATAAGAACTCCATTGTTTTTGTAAAAGAGCAACCTTGGAAGGCAGGAGATGTATTGGTACAAAAAGACTTAGCAGAAACACTTAAGAGAATACAAAAATTTGGTAAAAAAGGCTTTTATGAAGGTAAAACGGCTCAACTGATAGTTGAGGAAATGAAGAGAGGTAACGGCATTATTAGTTTAGAAGATTTAAAGAATTATCAAGTTAAAAACCGTAAGCCTTTAACTTTTGATTACAAAGGACACCAAGTAGTTTCCATGCCCTTACCGTCAAGCGGTGGAATATTGTTGGCTCAGATGTTGAAAATGTCGGCTTATGAAAATCTTGCTCAATATCAATATGCCTCTCCAGAAGCGGTTCAGATTATGGTAGAAGCAGAACGCCGTGCCTATGCAGACAGAGCAGAATATATGGGCGACCCCGATTTTATTGAAGATAAAACAGAAATGCTACTTTCAGATACCTATCTTAAGAAGCGTTGGGCATCGTTTAATATGTCTAAAGCAACGCCTAGTGCAGAGGTTGGGAATATTGTTAATCCTAATCAAGAAAGTACACAAACAACACATATATCTATTTTAGATAAAGAAGGGAATGCGGTTTCTGTCACTACAACGCTTAATGGGTATTATGGTAGCAAAGTAGTAGTTTCTAGTGCTGGTTTCTTTTTAAATAATGAAATGGACGATTTCTCTATCAAACCTGGAGTTCCTAACTTATTTGGAGCAGTAGGCGGAGAAGCTAATGCTATTAAAGCTGGTAAAAGAATGCTGTCTTCTATGACGCCAAGTATTTTATTAAAAGATAATAAACCTGTAATGGTGGTAGGAACGCCTGGTGGAACTACGATACCTACTTCTGTATTTCAAGCTATTGTAAATGTTGTAGATTTTAAGTTAAGTCCAAATTTAGCGATTAACTTGCCGAAGTTCCATCATCAATGGCTACCAGAAAACATCGCAGTTGAAAAGGATTTCTCTAAAGCTACGATAAAATCTTTAGAACAAAAAGGCTATACCTTTAAAGAACGAGGAAGTATTGGTAAAACAGAAATTGTTCTGAAAGATGAAAACGGTAATATCACTGCCGTAGCCGATAGCAGAGGCGACGATGCCGTAGCTGTGGAGTAAATATATCACTAAAAAATAAAAAATGTACTTAACAACAGATTGGTATAAGTACATTTTTTATTTTTAGTATTTGTTGTAATGAGTGTATATAAAATCATTCAATAGAACAATATTAGAGTGCTTTTACTTTATTACCTAAAAGCCGCTTCCTTAGAAACTGATTATCATAACTCCCTTGGAAAAGGAACGAAGATTGTTTTATTATGAAATTTATTTAGCATCTTTACAGCATTATATCCTGTACCCGAAAAAATTTTGTTTGCTTTCTCTAGCATTTCTAAAGGAGGTTGCTGCATTTTAAACACTACCGAGTTATTCATCAATAAATTATCTTCTAATATTGCAGTAAAAATAATAATTTGTTCTGATGTATACATTCTTGCCATTTGATACAAATATTCTACCTCCTGTAGTGGCTGACTATGTATAATAATCGAATATGAGGACTTAGGAACATTAAGACTCGTTTGTTTTAAATTCTGATATTTAATTTCTATCTCAGTGATAGTTTTGCAACTATAATTTTCTATATCAATACCAGATTCAGTTAAAAAAACTTCATTATAAATGTGATTAGAAGGATATTTTTTAAAATATTCATTTGAAAGTATTCTTGCTAATAATACCTTTTTCCCTTTAAACAACGATAAACAACTACCTAATTCACCAAAAAAACCTTCAGGAAATACATCTACAATTACTTCAGAAATAGGAAAACGATATAGAATTTTTTTAAACTCAATCTCAAATTGTAATGCATTACAAAAAGTACTTCTTGGTAATTTTACCACCGTCCAGTCCTTTTCCCAAAAATATCCAAATTGGGACTGTGTAACTATAATACAGTCTTTAGCTGAAATACTCTGCTGGCCAATAAAATCGGACACCCTTTTCAGATGTCCAAGTCCAGTTCCATAAGCATAAATAAGGTACATTATTTAGTTCTACAAAAATATTCTAAAATTATAAAAAGACGTTGATCCATAGGTATTTCCTCAACACCAAGCACTCCCAACACATACTGATTATTCGTAGGGCTTATGATATAAGATTCCTTCTCATTTACATTTACTTTTCCGTCTTTTATAGTAACAGTAGCTATTTTATGCTCATTTTTACTAATTTCTATACTCCCATTTCTGTTTTTTATTTCGAATGGATTAGTACTTTCTTCATTATCCGAAATTTTTATTTTATCAGGATATATCTTTACTTTCCACAAGAGCTTAGACTCAGCATTTCTCAACTTAAAACCATCATCTTTTAGTTTTACCTCATAGGTAAAAGCTCCATTACTATAGTATTTTTTCTTATCTCCTTTCGCTTTGGACTCGTAAATTTTATCCGCAATTTGGATTTTTGAGTCCTCCAAATTAAATGCTCCTATAAGCTTTCCAGAAAAATCTTTAATTTGCATTGATGCATCTATTACTTTAGCAGAAGAGCTTGTAATCTCTGATGTATTTTTAGACTGAGTAGCCTCCTTATTACAAGAAACTATTACAAACAATGCCGTAAAAAGAGTTAAAAAAATGTTTTTCATGATAATTTTATTTTAAGTGTTTTATATAGTTATTGATTTCGTCTTCTTCTCTATACAAGTTTTTAATTTTTTCATGTAGATTCTTCTGAATAGCTTCTATCTCACCCGACATAACAAGCTCCTCATAGCGAAAAAAGGCATCAATGAGGCTATTCTTTACTAAAGGATTAAATAAAATTCCAGAGATAGAATCTTCAATAATATCTGGAATACCTCCGACATTTGATGCTATAACTAATTTTCCACATGCTGCTGCTTCCAATAAAACATTAGGCATTCCATCATAAAATGAAGGAATACAAATAATATCAGAAGAGTGATATAGCAGTTTCATTTCCATACTACTAACAAAAGGATAGCTCTTCACATCAAAGGATAGCTCAGACAGTTTATCTTCTATTTCTTTTGGAATATCCCCTACTAAACGAACTTCGTAATTATTCTTATTTTTGAAGTTTTCAAAATTTTCAAGAAACTGGAGTGTCCCCTTTTTAGGTTTTAATTGTCCTGTAATAGTGATAATTTTCTTCCCTCCGTTTGATGAAAAGTTTTCTAGACTTTCCTTTTCTAAAGAATGTAGTTTCCACTCATCCACATTAATACCATTTGGCGTATAACAAACTTCTACTTTAGGGAAAATTTTTTCTATTTTTCTACATTTTTCCTGCGTTACTGAAAAAACCTTCGCAGAATTTTCAAGTGCATAAAATAGAACATTTCGTCTTTTAGAAAAGATAAACTCATCAAAATCATTTCCTCTGATACAAGTGTAAAGTGGCTTTTCAAAATACTGAGCAACTATTGGCGACCACATTAGCGGTAGATAACCACCAAATGCCATTACAATATCAAAAGAAAAGTTTGATATATGACTTTCAAGAAAAGTTTGAGCTAAATTTAATGTATATTCTTCAGAAGGATATATTGCTAAAGATGCATAATTTCCGTTAATCTCTGTTCTTATCTCAAAATTATATTTCCTATTGATAAAATGTAATACATGAACTGTAACTCCGCTCTTGCGAAGATTCCTCACTATTCTTTTACAAGAGTTAGCCATTCCTCCTTTAGAAGGAATATAATTTTGAGTAATAAGTAGAACTTTCTTCATTAACTCTCAAATGACGATGAACTATTTGTAGAATCATTAGAACCAGCAAATATTACTGTATCAAAAAGACTATCATATTGATCTGCCATAGCAACTAAATAAGGATACTCTTCATGAAACCGAGTGTTCATTTTTTTTCGCCAAATAGCACGATCAGAGGAGTAAAGCTCTATTTGTGAGGTTATCCTAGGGTCTAATACAGCCTTGCAAGTAAGGCAAAGTTCATTTAGAGCTGAGCTTAATTTATGTTGAAAAACATGGTTTTTACAAACCTTTTTTCCACAATTACTACAAGTACACATTGCACCATTTGTACAAGTATCTACTAAAAAAAGACCTATTTTTTCTTGACAAGTTATATCTTTTTCCATTTAAATTGTATTTCTTAGGGTAAAACATCCATAACAAATATTCAGTAAATTCATTACCTCTAACGTAAAGTAATCTACTGAAAACAACTGAATAGAGTTATACATATATGGTGAATAGTCCTCAGGCTTTTCTTCTCTAATATCAAATTTCCTTTTAGCTTTCAGATAGTAAAAATTATCATCTTCTTCTATTTTTAAATCATAAGAGTCCACATCAGGCTTTAAGATATAAAGTGATTTAGGTATTTTCATTTTCAAAATAAAAGGATAAGTGGTTTTATATTTATTCTTCACTTTTCGCTTTCCGCTTATTCCTCTTTTATTTATAACACGGTTTCTCAGAACTTCTATAAAACTAAAGTTAGCCTCTGCTCCATCTTTTAATTGACAAGTACCGTTACAAATCTCTCTTTCGTAAAACTTCTCTACTCCAGATATAAAACCTTGAGTTTTAAAATTAGCATCGTTAGAGCTTTTAAAAAATTCTGAAGACATAGTTTTCTTTACATTCGCTCTTAGAGAAATAACTCCTGTTTCTGGCATTTCTTCTTCCATTAAAGTAAAAAGTGCAGTAAAATAGCTAGCAAAAAAATCGTATCCATCAGCATATTTTTTATTAAAGTTTCTTCTGTATATATAATTCAAAATACCCCCTAAAACAAGTAGGACAAATAGTGCTAGGGTAAAAATTTTAGGAGCAAGGATAGTTATTAAAATAAATATCCCTAATAGAATTCCCCACATAATTGCGGTCTTTTTCTTTCTTGCCTTAAGAGCCTCTTCTCTTTGTAGTACACAAAGCCTGAAAAAACGTATCCATTTAATTGGTGTTTTTTTTGAGCTAAACCCTCTCAAAAGATGAGCCTGCTCTATTGGAGCCATATTTTCTGAGGATAGAAGAATATTTGAATTTTCTAACATTTTTTATGATAATAGATTTCTATATACTTTTTTTAATTCTTCATTATGATGCTGCCAAGTGAAGTTATTTTGATAACGCTCATATGCATACTCTGCCTTTTCTTTGGCTAAATTTTGATTATCTAATACGAAACGAATACATCTACTTAAATCCATCTCGTCTTCAGGCCAAAAGTAGTAAGCATAATCTCCCACCAATTCTTTAACCACAGGTACTTCTGACGAAATAAGAGGCGTTTTACAAGCTATAGTTTCTAGAACTTTTATCGGACAACATCCTTGGGTAATATTTCTAAGTCCAAATTTCAAAGGGGAAACCGAGGCTTTTGCACCTCTCACAATATGATGTAATGTAGCTTTATCTAGCTCATTGTAAAACACCAATCGTTCAGAAACACCAATATTTTCTGCTAATTTTATAAAATTCTTATTGGCTTTTTCTTTAACTGATGAGCAAATAACCAGCGAAAGATCTTCATAATCTCTTAAATAATGTAGAGATTTTATTAGTACATCTAGGCCTTGCCAAGGTTGCAATGCTCCAAAATACAAAATATAATTTTTCGGAAGAGAGATATTAAATTGAGGCAGACCTTCAGCAACATCACCACCGTTAGGAATTACTGTAATTTTATTTTCGGGAATACTAAACTCTTCTATAAGATAATCTTTAGTAATACTAGAAGGTGTTACTATATGTTGACAGCTTTGTAGACAAAGAGTTTCTAACTTTCTAATTTCCTCTAAGAGTTTGGGAGTGAGCAGAGGATATTTTTCAGGAAGCTCTATGGAAGTAAGAGCATTAACTTCAAAAATAGTTTTTAGTTTTGGACGATTTATCATTCCCAAACCTGACCAAATATCCCGAAACTGTGCCACTCCTTCCGCAGCAACAGTTTCCATACAAGCAAATATCTTCTCAGAAAAAAGAGTTGCTTTTCTTAAGTAATTTCCTGTACTATCATCAAAATAAAACGGATGTACTTTTACATTTTCTGGCAAACAATTATGTTCTGCTCCTGAAAGACAAAACAAATCTACTTGTTTAGAAACTTCTGAAAGAGCAATACATGTATTCTGAATATGAGTAGATGCTCCCTTGCTTGTAGGAAAGGCATCAAAACAAGCATAGAAAACTTTTTCACTCATATCTTATCTTATTAAAAGCTAACTTTTACAGACTCACGCTCTGCTTTATTCTCAATTTCAAAAAACTCGGATTTGCTAAACTTAAACATATTAGCAATGATATTAGACGGAAAAGATTCTACGGCAATATTATTTTCCTTTACCATACCATTATAGTACCTTCTTGCCATTTCTATATCATCTTCCATACTATTAAGATCCTGCTGTAGTGTAATAAAGTTAGTATTGGCCTTTAAGTCTGGGTAATTCTCTGCAACAGCAAAAAGATTCATCATAGCATTCTGCATTGTTTTTTCTGCTTTGATTTGTTCTGTTGGAGAACTAGCGGATGTAGATAGCTGACGAGCCTCAATTACTTTTTGGAGTGTACCACTTTCATGTAAAGCGTAACCTTTTACAGTTTCTACAAGATTGGGAATAAGATCATTTCTCTTTTTTAAGAAAACATCTACAGAACTCCACGCCTCCTGCACATTAGCTCTTTTTCTTACAAGCCCATTATAAATAGAGATAACTACAAAAACCACTAAAACTACAACCACTAAAACTACTAATAATACTGTCATAATATACTATTATTTAAACATGCTCTACAAATCTAAACATAATTTTTCAAAAAAAATCATTTAACACAGGTAATTTTAATACTTATGAATTAATAACTATTATAAAAAAGAAAAACCGCCTAAAAAAGCGGTTTTTTATTTTACTTATATTTGTAATGAAATTACATCATACCTGGCATTCCACCTCCCATTGGCAGCATTGCAGATTCTTCTTTAGGTAATTCTGTAATTACACACTCAGTAGTTAATAGCATACCAGCCACAGAAGCTGCATTTTCTAATGCTACTCTAGTAACTTTAGTAGGGTCTATAATCCCTGCTTCTAACATATTAACATACTCGTCTGTTTTAGCATTGTATCCAAAATCTCCTTTACCTTCTGAAACTTTAGCCACCACTACAGAACCTTCGCCACCTGCATTGGCTACGATTTGTCTCAATGGCTCTTCTATAGCTCTTTTAACTATTTTAATACCTGTGTTTTCATCTTGGTTAGCACCGCTAAGATTATCAAGAGAAGCAATGCTTCTTACCAAAGCTACACCTCCACCAGCTACGATACCTTCTTCTACTGCCGCTCTAGTAGCGTGTAATGCGTCATCTACTCTATCCTTCTTCTCCTTCATTTCTACTTCAGAAGCTGCACCTACATAAAGAACAGCTACACCACCAGCCAATTTAGCCAATCTTTCTTGTAGTTTTTCTCTATCGTAGTCAGAAGTAGTGCTTTCCATTTGAGCTTTGATTTGATTTACTCTAGCTTTAATTTGAGCTTCTTCTCCAGCACCATTTACTACCGTAGTATTGTCTTTATCTATAACTACTTTTTCTGCTCTACCTAGCATATCAATAGTTACATTATCCATAGTAAAGCCTCTTTCTTCAGAAACTACTTGTCCACCCGTTAAGATAGCAATATCCTCTAACATTGCCTTTCTTCTATCCCCAAATCCTGGAGCTTTTACTGCAGCAATTTTTAAAGAACCTCTTAGTTTATTAACCACTAATGTTGCCAATGCTTCACCTTCTACCTCTTCTGAAATGATAAGCAAAGCTTTACCTTGCTGAGCTACTGGCTCTAAAACAGGCAATAATTCCTTCATAGAAGAAATTTTCTTCTCTACTAAAAGAATATACGGATTGTCTAACTCCGCTACCATTTTGTCTGGATTTGTAACGAAATAAGGCGACTGATAACCTCTGTCAAACTGCATACCTTCTACCACATCTACCGTAGTATCTGTACCTTTAGCCTCCTCAACAGTAATTACACCTTCTTTACCTACTTTACCAAAAGCTTCAGCAATAAGGCTACCTATTGCATCATCGTTATTTGCAGAAATAGAAGCTACTTGCTTAATCTTTTCAGAAGAATCCCCTACCGCTTGAGATTGAGATTTTAAGTTTTCTATTACAGTAGAAACTGCCTTATCAATCCCTCTTTTTAAATCCATAGGATTAGCTCCAGCAGCCACATTTTTAAGACCTTCTCTTACGATAGCTTGTGCTAGTACAGTAGCTGTAGTGGTACCATCTCCTGCCAAATCGTTGGTTTTAGAAGCTACCTCTTTTACCATTTGAGCTCCCATATTCTCTACTTTGTCCTCTAGCTCTATCTCTTTAGCCACAGAAACACCGTCTTTAGTTACATGCGGAGCACCGAAAGACTTTTCTATAACCACATTTCTACCTTTAGGTCCTAAAGTTACTTTAACTGCATTTGCTAATGCATCTACACCTCTTTTAAGTGCGTCTCTTGATTCTATATCAAATTTAATATCTTTTGCCATTTTTATATTTAATTAAATTATTGTTATGAAAACACAGATTAAACTTCTGTATTACTTATTTTTTATTGATTAGATTTTTAACCTAAAATACCTAAAAGATCACCTTCTCTTACGATAAGATAATCTTTACCATCAAGTTTAAGTTCTGTACCAGAATACTTACCATAAAGCACTTTATCTCCTACTTTTACAGTCATAGGTTCATCTTTTTTCCCTGCACCTACAGCTACTACTACACCTTCTTGAGGTTTTTCTTTTGCTGTATCTGGGATAATAATTCCTGATGCTGTTTTAGTTTCAGCTGCTGCTGGTTCTACCAAAACTCTGTCTGATAATGGTTTAAAATTTACTGACATATCGTTTTAAATTTTTATTGTTTAATTTTAACTTCTACCCTAAACACGAAAAAAATGCCAAACAACTCATAGTATCAAACATAAGACATTTTGACACATGAAAATGACAAAGATTTATAAAATATGACAAGAATTAAAACAGTAGTGATAAATACAATCTTATCTTTCCTTTCTATACAAAAAACGGATTGAAATATTTTCTTTTCAATCCGCTTTATATTATTTAATCAAAACAATCTACTTCTTACTAAACTTCATTAGTGGTAACTGGTCTTTGTAAAGCGTAAGAGTAGTGCCATCACTTTCGTATCTATTGGCTTTTTCCAACATTTTTAGAAAGTTTTGCTCCACCAACATATCCTTACAAGCCATTCTAGTAGAACCTACATTCTCTACCGAGAAAGCTCCCGTTTGTGCATCTATTTTAAGCTGTCCAAAATAATTGTTACACCCAGAGTTTCCTGATACTTTCTCTGTTTCTACTATCAAAGTAGGTACTTTGCTAGAACCGAGTCTGCTTTCCGCTAAAACCCACTCTGTTGATAATAAACTAACTTGATTCTTTTTACTCTTAGTTGTAGTTGTATTACCAACCGTGGCACAAGAAAACATCAGCAAACCTATACCTAATGTTAATATTATATTTTTCATAACCTTTTTATTTGTATTTACGAGCGTAGCTCTGCATTAAAATTTTTCTCAAAGAGCGTGATTAGCCCTCCCATTATTTCTGAAATTTCTTTTTCTTCTAATGTTTTTTCTTCGTTAAGAAGTTCAAAACTCAAAGCGTAAGATTTCTTACCCTCTGGCAAATTCTTACCTTCGTAAACATCAAACAAATTAACCGATTTAAGATACTGCGACGGCTTCTTCATCACCTCTTGATATAAGTCTGAATAAGTGATGTTTTTATCTAAAAGTAACGCTAAATCTCTTCTTATCTTATTAAATTTAGGTATTTCTCTAAACTTAAAATTACCTTTAGTCCTCAGTTCTTGACAGGTCTCTACTTCTATCTCTGCATAAAACGCCTCCTGCTCCATATCTGCTGATTTAAGATATTCTGATGCTACTTTACCTAGCCTTGCCAATACCTTACCGTCAGAAACAAACTCTAACCCATCACTGAAACGAGCATCTTGCAAAGGTTTCTCCTGAATAACAATACCTAAAACTTCTAACGCTAACTTAACATAAGACTTTAAGTGATAGAAATCTGTACTAGATTTCGGTACAAGCCAATTTTCAGATTGATGTCTACCAGAAATCAGCATTGCTAATTGCTTTCTTTCTTTATAAGTTTCAAATTTATGATAGATTTTACCTAATTCAAAAAACTTAACATCTGTATTTTTACGGTTGATATTATAGACTGCATTCTGTAATAAACCTTCTAATAAAGAAGTTCTCATAAATGCCAAATCATTACTCAATGGGTTAAGTAATTTAACTGCATTGGTTTCATCTTTCACCGTAGTAAGCGAGTTGTTCATCACTTCATTAAATCCGTTGGACTGTAACAATCTAGCCCAAGTATTTTCTAAAGCATCTTGGTCTTCAAAACTCAATTTTACTGGCGAAAACGCAATCTTCTGAGGGCTATCTATTTTGTTATATCCATAGATTCTAAGCACTTCTTCTATCACATCTATCTCTCTAGTAACATCTGCTCTATAAGTTGGCACAGAAAGCTCTAGACCATCTGGAATTTCGTTAAGAATTTCTATTTCAAGCGATTTTAATATCTTCTTTACCGTCTCACGGTGGATTTTAACTCCAAGAATTTGGTCTAACTTAGAGTATCTAAATAGCACATAATGCGGATTTATTTTCTCAGGATATACCTCTATTAAATCTCCTATAAGCTCTGCTTCTGCCACCTCTTTAAGAAGGCTTATCGCTTTGGTAATGGCTATTCTAACCGCATTAACATCTACACCTCTTTCGAAACGGAAAGATGCATCTGTATTTAAACCATGAGCTTTCGCCGCTTTTCTTACGGATACTGGATTGAAATAAGCACTTTCTAGGAAAACTTTTGTCGTTGAATCCGAAACACCAGAATCTGCTCCACCAAATACCCCTGCAATACACATTGGCTTATCCGAAGCGTCTTTTATCATAATCTCTGCACCGTTAAGCGTTCGTTCTACACCATCTAAAGTGGTAAATTTAGTTCCAGAATTACAAACACCTACAACTACTTTTTGTCCAAAAATTTTATTTGCATCAAATGCATGTAGAGGCTGCCCCAAACCGTGTAAAATATAGTTGGTAACATCTACCACATTATTGATAGGATTTAAACCTATGGCTTTAAGTTTATTTTTCAGCCACTCTGGAGAAGGCTTTACCTTAACATTATCCAAAACAGCTCCTATATATCTAGGGCAAAGCTCTGCATCTTCTACCTCTATAGAAAATCCGTGCTCACCTTCTGGGTGAAAAATATCAGATGATACCTTTTCAAATTCTGTTTCGGTGGTATTAGACGCGTACAGAAAAGCATTCAAATCTCTAGCCACACCATAATGAGACATTGCATCTGTTCTGTTAGGCGTTAGCCCTATTTCATAGACTTCATCTTTAGTGATTTCAAAATAATCTGCAAAAGGCTTCCCTACTTCGTGAGTTTCGTCTAAAACCATAATTCCATCATGGCTAGTCCCTAACCCTAGTTCATCTTCAGCACATATCATTCCTTCGGATACCTCTCCTCTTATTTTAGCCTTTTTGATTTCAAAACTATTCCCTTCTTTATCATAAAGCGTTGTTCCTACTACCGCCACAGGCACTAATTGCCCAGCCTCTACATTAGGTGCTCCACATACAATTTCTAAAACCTTACCTCCTCCTACATCTACAGTTGTTTTTTTGAGTTTATCTGCGTTTGGGTGTTTTTCACAAGTTAAAACTTTACCTACCACAATACCCTCTAAACTTCCTTTTATACTTTCAAAAGTTTCTATACCCTCTACTTCTAGCCCTATGTCCGTAAGGTAAGCTCCTATCTTCTCTGAACTCAAGTCGGTTTTGATGTAGTTTTTTAACCAATTATTTGATATTTTCATTCTTTATTATGTGTTTGAAAATCTTTATTATTTTTAAAATATTGACTTAAATTTTCCTTAAAACAAAATTTGAGATTTGTATTTCAAATCTCAAATTCTGAAAGTAATTTAATATACAATCACTTTAGTTATTACTGTTTACATTCCTATGACAGGCATAGAAAGCATTAAAATATGTTCGTTTTCATCTAACCCATCTATCGGTTCTAAAATACCTGGACGGTTAGGCTGAGACATTCTCATCAATACATCATCGGAACTCAAAACTGATAACATTTCTGTTAAAAATTTAGAACTGAAGCCAATGTTGATATCTTCTCCTTTATAGTCGCAAGGAATCTGCATATCTGCTTTATTAGCAAACTCGGTATCCTCCGCGTGTAGATGAAGGATATTCCCTGATAACTTAAATCTTACTTGATTAGTAGATTTGTTAGATAAAATAGATGCTCTTCTAATAGAACTAAGTAGTAAATTTCTATTTACTGTAAGCAAATTAGGGTTTTCTTGAGGGATTACCGCAGAATAATTAGGATATTTACCATCTATTAAACGACAAATCCAAATATGATTACCAAAGGTAAATTTAGCCATATTCTCATTAAACTCAATAACAACTTCTTCCTCTGTATTGGCTAGAATATTTTTAAAAATACTCAATGGCTTTTTAGGCATAATGAACTCTATAGGCTCACTATTTTTAATGTCTTTTCTCTTGTAAACTACCAATCTATGAGAATCTGTAGATACAAAATTAGCCTCATTTTCTCCAAACTGGAATAAAACTCCCGTCATTACAGGGCGAAGCGTATCATTACTTGTAGCAAACAAAGTATTTACCAACGCTTCTGCTAATACCCCTGAAGGTATCGTAACACTTTGTGAAGCATCAAACTCTGGCAACTCTGGGTAGTCTTCTGCGTTATCTAGAGCCACCTCATAGTTATCTCTATCATCTAGAATTTCTAGTAAAGCTCCCATTTCATTAGCAGACTCCTTTACTGTAAAAGTTAAAGGCTGTTCACCAAAGGTCTTTATTAACTCCTGAAAAGTCTTCGCAGGAACTGCTATTTTACCTTGATCTTCAGACATTACCTCTAGAGAAGTTACCAAAGTAGTTTCCCCGTCAGATGAAGTAATTTTAAGATTTTGATTATCTAGTTCGAACAAATAGTTTTCTAGAATAGGGCGTGATTGTGAACTGGAAATCACACCACTTACCACTTGTAAAGCCTTTTGTAACTCGCTACTTGCTACGATAAATCTCATAAATAAAAATTATTTGGATACAAATATAGGTAATTGTAATAAAACAATAAAAAAAAGTAACATTTTTTGAACTTCTAGACTCAAAAAGTTATTAACAAATACTAGTGTTTGGGTTCCCATATCAATCTTAGAAAAGAGCTCAATCGTTCATTTTCTCTACTTACAGGAATCCCCACAACAACACCCAACATCAGCTGCTCCGAAATACCCAAACGCATCTGAGGACGCATGACCATATCAAAATTACCTTTATCAAAGGTTTTATTAAGTTCCACTCCCACAAAATTTCTTGTCCCCGAAATCATATAATGGAAACTAGAATGTACATCGTACACCATATGAAATTTATTGGTGATAAAACTCTGCTCTATCATTGGTCCTGTATAAACCAAAGTATGGAAATTATTTCTCCAGCGTTTAGCCACTACAAAAAATGGATTGTATATATTTCCTTTAATTAAAGGTTTTCCAAAGCGTCCAAAATCTGAAAACTCTAGCTCGTTGATGTAGCCTAAAGCCATTGTTGTCGCTTTCTCTTCGTTTACCAAAAACGACCATTGTAACGCTAATTTCAGACTATTAAGTTTACTAGACGGTGCTTGCACTCTCTCGTTTCCTGTAGGAGAATAGAATGTAAACGGTAGCTCTACTTCTAACCC
Source organism: Riemerella anatipestifer (assembly GCF_009932355.1). Taxonomy (GTDB): domain Bacteria; phylum Bacteroidota; class Bacteroidia; order Flavobacteriales; family Weeksellaceae; genus Riemerella; species Riemerella anatipestifer_E. The sequence goes on along the minus strand of NZ_LEKU01000017.1, from coordinate 10,835 downwards.
TAACCTATCAATAGGAGCCCATTCGTACTCTACCAATGCTTCATAAGCATCAAAATTGAGTTTATCTGTTAAACCAAGTCCTAAATTCCATTCTTTTTCACCTTTTCTCGCTCCTAAATCCCTTATCAAATCTATATACAAAGGTTCTGCGTGTAAAACTTTGGCTGGTTCTTTAGTATCTTCCACCTCTGCTATATAAAGACTATCTTTTTCATTTTTAATATTTTGAGAAAACAACATAGCAGATAACAAGCCTAAGACAAGTAGTATTATTTTTCTAAAATTCATGTTATTTTTGATTTTAATCTAAATTTATTTCACAACTCTAAATAGTCCTTAATTCATTAAGAACTATAATTATCATAAACCATTTATAAATTAAAATCAAATTTTAGGCGGAGGCACATCAAATTGAGAAAAGCCGTTAAGGAGCTTGGATACACCAACAGCACGAATATATTTTGAGAAACAAATCTCAACCATCTGAACTGATTTACACAGAGAAAATAATCCGAAAAACCAGTTATATTTAGCTTTTTTAGTATAATTATCCAAATCATACTCCTCGGATTCTTCTATGGCATTTTCATACTTAAATACTTTTTCTACAATAACCTCTATAATGCTTTCCATATCATTATAATTTGAAGTTTCTGAGAAATAGTATCTATCATCATCTGGAGTATCTATGCTTATATTCATGAAATAAACTCCCAAAATTCCCCAAAGAAATTTTAGAAAAGTTTTATTTCTGAAATTATTCATTTTAATGATACTCTTTTTCGCCATAATATATCTTTCTAAACACTTTCCTCAAAATCTATATCAGGGTTGAGAATTTCTGTAATAATACTTGATATTGAAACCATAGCATCAGACAAATCACCGTCTATTTCTAGCATTTGTACTCCACGACTTACCTCTGCAAAACTCCATATCCCACAACTAATATCCTTACCCAAAAACTCGGAAAGTTGCCCCATAGAATAGGCATAAATACAAAGCTGAAGTGCTTGTTTATAGTCTTTATTTTTAAGGAGTGTTTCCCTATTTTTATCAGAAATTTTCAGTCTTAGATTTTTAGTTTTAGCCGTTTTATAATCTATCACTCTTAGATTTCCGTTGAGCCTATCAATCCTATCTATAAAACCTTTAAAAGCCACTTCTAACTCATCTGAAACCTTAAATTTAACATCTTTGATTTCTTTTTCTAAATCCAGAATTTCTAAGGTATTTCCACTAGAAACCAGCTCTAAATCTAACTTTAAAACATCTCCTATGACTTTTTTAGCCATCTGCTGATGTACGAAATTCATACCTCTTTCGTAAAATTCGGGCTGATGTTTCAGTGTTTTTATTGCAAACTCAACACTTTCATCTATTTGAGTAATTGCCCATTCTAAATCCTGTGGAGTTAATATCTTTCCTTTTAATTTACCGTATAAAAACTCCAATGCATAATGCACTAAATTACCATAGTTTCTGAGAGAAAGCTCCTCCTCTATTTCGGAGGTTTCCTTTATCTTTAAAACCACTTTAGCATAAAAATCAATAGGATTATAGAGGTAAGTGGTAAGGTGTGATGCCGCAATATTATGTTGCCATTCTTTGAGCCGTTCCATTACTTGTGGAGTTTTATAAACCACCATCGGAAGCACCTCTACAGGTTGAGACTCATTCTCCACCATAATTTTTTGCACTTGATGAGGACTTTCCATTTCTATTTGAGTGATAAACCTGCTTTTCTCTCCCGTATTAACGCCTGAAGACAAGGCATTATAAAGTAAATGGATATGATGAGCGTCTTGCAACAATCGGTAGAAATGATAGGCATAAATACCATCATTCTCCAAGAAAGTATTAAGTCCGAAGTTCTTCCTTACATCAAAAGGCAGATAGGTATTTTGCGAGTTCCCCAGCGGAAGTTTACCTTCGTTAGTGGATAGCAAAATGATGTTTTCAAAATTGAGCAATCTGGTTTCTAACAACCCCATAACCTGCAAACCAGACAATGGTTCACCCTGAAAGTCCACAGATTCTGTGCTTACCATCTGATTAACCAAAATCTCTAAATCCTCTATACTTACTTCAAATTGGTAAGGCTCTAATTGATTTTTAACGATTTTAAAACTCTTTTCAAAATAAGAAATATTCTCGTACTGAATATCATCTATATGTTTGTATTTCAACTGATAACAAAAAGCTATCAATATTTCCAGCAGCTCTTTAACACCTTGTTTTTCAAAGATGTTAAAGAAATTCAATCCACCCAAGTATTCTTTTAAAAGAGAGTAGGAAACATAAACAATATTATGCTCCGAAATGTAGTTTACAAAAGTTCTAATGATTTTATCTTCCTGCTCATCGGTTGGCAAAGTTTCCAAAATCCCCACGACATCGTGATGATAATAAGTTGATGATTTTTTCTCTAGCTGTTTGTGCAGATAAAAAATCTGTTTCATAGCGTTGCTAAAAGATAAATTCTTAAGCGGAAGCCCCATCGTAATATTAACTTTAGGCACTTCTGATAGAACTTCTAAACAAGCAGGAAGTAAGTTTTCGTCTAGTAAAACCAACGCTGTCTTAGAGTAGTCTGACTCTTTATAATCTTTGAATATTTTAGGAATCACCTGCGTTTGGGTAACATTGCCCGAAACCTCATAAACATTGATGTTTTTAGATTGAGTAAACTGATTCTCTACCCAACTAAAATCTCTGTAATCATTGAACTCCGCCCAATCTATATAACGCCTTAGAAACTGCCCTGCTTCTTGCCTTTTGTCTTTAATATAATACTCGTCCGCTTGGAAAAAACATTGTGCTTTGTCCCATTGTAACAACTGCCTTACTAGCAATTCTTCAACCGGCGTAAAGGCATTAAAACCACAAAAAACATATTGCTCCGATGTCTGCTCTGCAAATAATTTAACTTTAGATTTGGCTTCCTGATGAAGCATTCCAGAGGTTGCCCATTGCTTAGCTTTAAGCTCTTTTTTTAGCAATGGTAAAAAGGTGGTCATTTTTCGCCAAAAGTTGAGATTTCTTTGCCTTGCGTTGTCTTCTTCTCCTAAAGTTTCTCCCCAGTTTTTAATGCGTTCCTCATCAAACATATATTCCAACACCGCCTCATCAGAATCAGAAAACATTAAAATATCGTCCCAATCCTTCAATAATGTTGGAAACCATTTTAAAAACTGATCAAAATCCTCTGTCGGAAATAGCTGCCTATAAACATTATAAGCAAATAGCCATAAGGAAATACCTTTGATTTCTTGATAACCAGAAATATCCCTAATGAGTTCCTCAATAGTAGAAAATTGCGGAAGTAGCCCCGAATATTTTTTTTGATTTTTTAGAATATCCTTAATAAATATCACGGGTCTTTTACCTGGTAAAACGATGTTAAACCGAGATAAATCCGATGACTGCTCTAATAATTCATCTACAATTTTATTAAGGAAATTCATAAGTGATTTTTTGCTAAATCTATTTTTTAACTTTTATGAATTGATGTTACCTTTAGAGAGATACACTACTTTTTTGGTATCAAAAAACTCTTCTTCAAAGTAATTTTTAAGGTTAAAAATCTCGCATTTAAGTCCTGCCAATTCCTCCGCCAAATCACCACCTTTTAGATAAAGCACACCATTATGTTTAGGATTAAATTGTTCTTTTTCAAATTTTCCTTTTAGCCATCGCAAAAACACAGGCATCTGCGTAACCGCTCGGCTGACTACAAAATGGTATTTATCCTTAAGTTTTTCGGCTCTTCCGTGTATGGCTATTAAATTCTTCAGTTCCAACGCTTCTGATACCGCTTGTACTACTTTTATCTTCTTCCCAATAGAATCTATTAAAGTGAACTCTACTTCTGGAAACATTATCGCCAAAGGTATCCCTGGAAATCCACCGCCAGTACCAATATCTAGAACTTTTGTTCCTTCAGAAAAAGGCATTACCTTAGCGATACCTAAAGAGTGTAATACATGTTTTTCATAGAGGCTATCCGTATCTTTCCTTGAAATCACATTTATTTTTTCGTTCCACTCTTTATAGAGAGGTTCTAACATAGCAAACTGATGTTGCTGCTGCTCGGTAAGTTCTGGAAAATATTTTAATATCAGATCCTTCATCATCAATTTAATTCATCAAATATTAGTATTCTTCTCTAGATATTTTTGCCATTCCCAAGTCGTTCTAAGTGCCTCTTCTAAAGAAGTTTCTGCTTTCCAACCGAGTTCTCTCTCTGCCTTATCTACATTAGCATAAGCTATAGTAATATCGCCTTCTCTACGACTGCATATTTGATACGGCACTTCTACCCGATTGGCATTTTCAAAAGCTTTAACGACTTCTAAAACCGAAGAACCTTGCCCTGTTCCTAAATTATAAATATCCAAAACAGTCTCTTCTTTTGCATTGATGAGCTTTTTAAGTGCTGCCAAATGAGCCTTAGCTAAATCTACCACATAAATATAATCTCTAATCGCAGTACCATCTGGCGTTGGATAATCGTCTCCCCAAATACTAAGTTTCTCTCTAATCCCTGCCGCTGTTTGTGTAACATAAGGCACCAAATTGTTAGGTACTCCCAACGGTAACTCTCCTATTTTGCCCGAAGGATGTGCCCCAATGGGATTAAAGTACCTCAACAAAGACACTTTTTTAGCGTGAGCTCTAGAAAAATCCTTTAAAATCTCCTCTCCCATCTGCTTGGTTTTACCATAGGAAGATTCTGGAGTTTTAAGTGATGTATTTTCGTCTATTGGCATTTCGTCTGCCTGACCATAAACCGTACACGACGAAGAAAATATAAAGTTAGATATATTTCGTTCTTTAAATTCTTGTAATATATTGATTAGAGAAAATAGATTGTTCTCATAGTAATCTATCGGTTTCACTTGGCTTTCTCCGACCGCTTTAAAAGCAGCAAAGTTGATACAACCTTCTATATTATGAGCATCTAAAACTTGGCTTAATAATTCTCTTCGTTTTAAATCGAAAGGATAGAAAATAGGTTTTTTGTCTGTAATTTCTTCTATATTTCTAAGTACAAATTTCTCCGAATTAGACATATCATCTACAATCACTACATCAAAACCATCATTCAATAGTTCAACCACTGTATGAGAGCCTATATAGCCTAAACCTCCAGTTACTAATATCGTCATAACTCCTTCTTATTTATTTACAAACTCTAAAACAGTTTCTGTAATATATTTTAACTGTTCGTCATCTAACTCGGTATGCATTGGTAATGAAATTACTTCGGATAACAAACGGTCTGTATTTATAAAATCGGCATCATTACTTTCTTGGTAGTAAGCCTTCTGCTTTCTAAGTGCCACAGGATAGTATATCATCGCAGGAATTTCTTTTTCTGCCAAATATTGCTGAAGTTCATTTCTTTTTCCATTAAGGATTCTAAGAGTGTATTGATGAAATACGTGCGTTGAATTTTCTGCTCTTTTTGGAGTTAAAATATGAGGACAATCTTTAAAAGCCTCATCGTAAAAATCCGCAGCTTTGCGTCTAGCTTCGTTATAGTTATCCAAATGTGGTAGTTTTTTTCTTAGAACCGCTGCCTGTATGCTATCTAGTCTTGAATTAACACCCACCTCATCGTGATAATAGCGTTCGTACATTCCATGGTTTACAATTCCTCTTAGGCGGTGAGCCAAAGCATCATCATTAGTAAAGATAGCACCTCCGTCTCCATAACACCCTAAATTCTTAGACGGAAAGAACGATGTCGTTCCTATAGTTCCCATCGTACCAGATTTTTTAGTTGTTCCGTCGGCAAAAGTATATTCTGCACCTATAGCCTGTGCATTGTCTTCTACTACAAAAATATTGTGTTCCTTTGCTACTTTTAGAATCTCCTCCATGTTAGCACATTGCCCAAATAAATGCACAGGAATTATTGCTTTAGTCTTTGGTGTAATGGCTTTCTTTAACTTTTCTACATCTATAGTAAAAGTATCATAGTCCACATCTACCAAAACAGCTTTCAACTTCAATAAGTGTATTACCTCTACCGTTGCAGCAAAGGTAAAGTCTGCAGTAATTACCTCATCTCCTTCTTTTAAATCTAAAGCCATTAAAGCTATTTGGAGTGCATCCGTACCATTAGCACAAGGGATTACATGTTTTACATCTAAATATTCTTCTAACTCGGATTGGAAAGATTTAACCTCCGAACCATTGATGAATTGTGCCGACTGCATTACATTAAGCACCGCATTATCCACTTCATTTTTAATTTTAAAATACTGGCTCTGCAAATCTACCATTTGTATCTTTCTCATAATATTGAGTTTTATGTATTAAATAGGTTGAGCGACTGCCGTTAAACAATCGCTCTTATAATTTTTATTACTGTTTATATTCTAGGAAATTTACTTGGATTAGTTTCGTGAAACACCGCATAAACTTCCTCTACTATATCGTCCACAGAAGGTTTACTAAAGTAATCCCCATCACTAGCATAAGCTGGTCTGTGGTTTTTAGCCGTAATAGTTACTGGGTCGCTATCCAAATATCTAAAGGCTTTTTGTTTTTCTAAAATTTGCTGAAGAATAAAGGCAGAAGTTCCTCCTTCCACATCTTCATCTATCACCACCAAACGATTGGTTCTCTGAAGACTTTTTGCAATTTCGTTCTCTAAGTCAAACGGAATTAACGACTGAACATCTATCACCTCCGCTGAAATGCCTAGCTGCTCTAGCTCTTTCGCAGCCTCCATCACCACACGCCAAGTAGAACCATAAGTAACAAGGGTAACATCTACCCCTTCTTTCGTTACCTCTATTTTACCCACAGGCACGGTAAATTCGCCTAAGTTGTCTGGTTGTTTTTCTTTTAAACGATAACCATTAAGACACTCCACAATTACCGCAGGTTCATCACTTTGTAACATCGTGTTGTAAAACCCAGCTGCTTTAGTTAAGTTTCTAGGAACTAATACCAAAATTCCTTTGGACAAGTTAAGTATCCCCGCCATAGGAGAGCCTGAATGCCAAATCCCCTCTAATCTATGCCCTCTGGTTCTTATAATTACTGGCGCTTTTTGTCCCCCTTTAGTTCTGTATTGCACTGTTGCTAAATCATCACTCATACCTTGCAAACAGTAGAGAATGTAGTCTAAATATTGAATTTCCGCAATTGGACGAAGCCCTCTCATCGCCATACCAATCCCTTGACCTAAAATAGTGGCTTCTCTAATCCCTGTATCTGCCACTCTCGTTGCGCCATACTTCTCCTGCATTCCTTCCAAACCTTGGTTCACATCTCCAATGTTCCCTGTGTCTTCTCCAAAAACTAAGGTTTGTGGATATTTTTCAAATATTTTATCAAAATTATTTCTTACTACTACCCTTCCGTCCACTTCTTCGGAGTTATCACTATAAATTGGCTTTACTTCTTTTACATTAGTTGCCTTCCATTGAGATTGAGAGTAAAGATGAGATGAATAATGGTCTTGCTCCTGCAATAAAAGCTCTTGATAAGTATTTTCTAAATCTTTTCTTTCCGCAGAATCTTGCCCTCTTGTAAGCCATAGTGCTTTTCTCATCAGATGGAACACATCTCTCTTTCCAACCGATATGATTTTACCAAAATCTTGCAATAAAGACTCTACTTGAGTATTTTGAGCTTTAAGTTTTTCTACCGCTGACAACCCTCTATCTTTAACGGCTTTAATAGCGTTTTGGTAGTCTTCCCACGCTCTTTTTTGTCCTTCTTTAACTTCTTTCTTTGCCTCTTTATCTAAAGCATCTAACTCTTCTGCTGTGGCAAGAATTTCCGTTTGTCCGTCTATTTCTATACTATAATTAAGTATCCATTCTCTAAACTGTTTAAGACCATCGTACTCTGCTTCCCAGTTTAATCTCTCTTCTGATTTATATCTTTCGTGAGAACCCGATGTAGAGTGTCCCTGCGGCTGCGTAACTTCTTTAACGTGAACTACCACTGGAATGCTTTGATTCCTTGCAAAATCTTCTGCTCTAGCGTAAGCGTCTAACAAGGCTGGATAATCCCACGCCTTTACGGTAATGATTTCGCAACCTTCAGCTTTACCTTCTTTTCTTTGGAAGCCTGATAGCATTTCGGTAATATCCGTTTTAGCTCTTTGGTTGTGCGTAGGCACAGAAATACCATAACCATCGTCCCAAATACTTACAATCATAGGGACTTGCAAGGCACACGCAGCATTGAGAGTTTCCCAAAAATGACCTTCCGCAGTAGAGGCATCTCCTATCGTCCCGAAAGCTACTTCGTTGCCATTACGAGAAAATTTTTCTGAACCTTCAAACTGAATTTCTTTATAAATTTTAGAGGCTTGTGCTAAACCTAAAAGTCTAGGCATTTGCCCTGCTGTAGGTGATATATCGGAAGAGATATTTTTTTGTTCTGTTAAATTTTTCCAACTGCCATCTTCGTTAAGGCTTCTAGTGGCGTAATGTCCGTTCATTTGTCTTCCTGCCGATGCGGGCTCTCTTTCTACACTTGTATCTGCATAAAGCTGTGCGAAAAAACTCTCTACACTTACGGCTTGTATCGCTAAGGCAAAAGTTTGGTCTCTGTAATATCCCGACCTAAAGTCGCCGTTTCTAAATACCCTTGCCATCGCCAACTGTGGCAACTCTTTACCATCACCAAAGATACCAAATTTTGCTTTTCCTGTAAGCACCTCTCTCCTACCTAGATAGGACATCTCTCGGGAAATTTTCCCTAGTTTATAATCGTTTAAAATACTATTTTTAAAATCCTCAAAAGACACTTTTTGAGACTCTATGTAAGTTGTACTCATAACTTATTTTGAATTTTGACAAATATAACAATTCTAAATGAAATATTTTTAGAGCTTGTTTAAAATTTGTTTATCTAAAATTTCTCACAACTACCCAAACAATAAACTCATTATTAGTGGTTTTTATTCTTTTGAAATTTATTTATCTAAAAACCTAATTATACAAAACACATCATAGTACAAAGAATTAACTATTCGTATGTAATGGGAACAACTTTATACACAGAGGTATCTAGTGAGTTTACAAATTTTCTATTAGCAAAAATCCTCAACGAATACTCCTTATTTTTTGAATGAAAAATTTCAAAAAAACCATAATTTTCAATAAATCTCTTGTCTAAATGTATATTCTTTAGAATTTTCGCGTATCCTTCATTTGAGTCGATTTTAAATCTCGCAGGAACCAACTCACTAGGTTTAACAAATTTACAGTCTTGATACCAAAGAACATCTGGACTAAGTTCAAAAAATATATCAAGGTTAAATGACGCATGATTTTTTGGTAAATGCCTATCTTTAACTTTATCAGCATGAGCCATTTTTGTATTATTAAGTCCCAACAAATCAATGGTCTCTCCTTCATATCCAAAGGCAAATCCTCCTGCTGGTATAACTCCCTGAGAGGGAAGTACTTTATTATCTTTAAAAAATAGATTCATTTTTCGTGACTCTTCTCTTCCTCCAATAGCCAAAAACCATTCCTGAATTAAAGGATATCTTACTTCTGTAAAACAATCTTTATAGTTATATTCATTCGAAAAGAATATTAGAAAAAACAATAATATTAATTTAGTTTTACCGGTAAAAAAGCCTAAGTCTCGTAATACTATCACTAATAATAAAACAATGAGTGGAATAATAGGTACGATAAATCTATGTAATCCAAAATGATCCCCCCCACTAAATAACGGAACCAACATAGAGACTCCTACTATTGCAACTAAAATAGTATTTGCCAATACAGCTTTATTCTTTGAAAAAGATTTGAAAACAAACCATATTGAAAAAAACAATAAAACTAAAATAAAAGGCTTTTGAAAAAAAAGTGTGGATAAGTATTCTATACCCGACAACAAATTATCTATTCTGCTATTAGAGACCTTTGCATAATATGTATTAGGTAAAGGATAGCCAAAATACTTTACCCTCCAAAAAAGTAAAAGAAACAGAGTTATAGCGAATGTAAAACAATTTATTAAAGTTCCTATAATAACACTCTTGAGTAATCTCGATAAAAAGTATTCTTTTATTGAGCTTACCATTATAAAAAATGGAACTAAAAACATAGATTCTGGTCTACAAAGCAATAACAAGACATAGAGTATACATAGAGTAAAATAATGCTTAAACTTACTTTCAGTAGATTTATATCTAAGTATCTTTAGAGACACTAAAGTTAGTAGAAAACCCCACAATCCGGTTTCCATAAGTGACAATATTGTCCAATCAATAAAACCAGGAGTAACGCCTATCACAGCAAGAAAAAAAAGTGAACGCCTAGTAAAACTCCCTTTCCTTCTATCTATATAATTAGAAACATCATAGAGCGTGTAAGATATAATGGTAATATTAACTAAAAGCAAGAGTTTTTCCGGAGCTTTCAATATAAGAAAAAATATAGCTCCTATTAAAGTCCAAAGTAAGGAAGTAAATCCTTCTACTCTTTCTCCTCCAATATTATATACAAACCCATAACCATTAGCAAAATTTCTCATGTAAACTAAATATATATTCGCATCATCAATACCTATCAAAGACTTCCCATTAATAAGCCAAGATATAAGGGTTAAAATGATAACATAAAGAAAAATACATAGAAATTTTATAAGTCGTAAAGGACACTATCCCGTAAAGTGTGTAAGTTAAAATTACCGAGGGTTTAACTTTTTTAAAGTTGAACCCTTTGTTCAAAAATAGTTAAAAATTGATTTAAAATCAAGCCCCAATTATGAATAGGTTTCGACCATTTCTTAGTAGCTTCTCTTAAAGCCAAGAAAGTTGATTTCATAACCGCCTCATCTGT